>RFGI01000001.1 GCA_003696725.1 Planctomycetota bacterium
CAGGGCGCCGTCCACGCCCGAGTGGACACGGATCGATGTCAAAGCCGCGTCCGGAGTGATCGCATCGGGACGGACAGTGTTGATCATGAGGTCATCATGACCATCACCGTTCACATCGCCGCATCCTCGGGCGACGGTCGTCCCAAGCATGGTCTCGGGTGAACTCGCGGTGATCAAGAACAAGGTGTTGTCGGTCGCACCGGAGCGCACCTCAACCGAGCCCGGCGTGCCTGCCGTGTCCGGCGCCTTCGAGATGATGATGTCGTGAACACCGTCGTTGTCGGTGTCGAATTCACCCCACAGGATCGGGCGCGACGCGTCATGGATGATGCCGGGTTTGTTCAGGCCACCCGGGTCGAGCGGGTCTGCCTGCGCGGACTGGCGCACGATGTCGACGCCAAGCGCGGTCACGGCCGTGAGGACGAGCGCCCGCATCCCGGCGAGCCGAAGGCTCGGGGGACGCGCGGGCCGGCGGATGTGAGCGGGCAGGTCATCCCGATCGGGTGACTCGGTCCGGGGGGCCGCTCGGCCCTCATCGCTAAGGATCGCGGGGGGGAGGGGGGGGCGTGACGGTCCGCGGCGTGGTCATGGCGGTCTCCAGTGGTTCTCGGCGTCGGGCGGAATGCCCGCCGCTGACCCATCCTATCCGGCCCCCACGCGCATTATTCCCGGAATATCTGCGTCGTCGTAAAAACCCCCGACCCGGCGGGGGGGATCGGCCCGTGCAACTGGGGTTCAGCGCCGTCGACCTGAGTCAGTCGTTCTGCTGCTGGGGCTTGCCGTCGGTCTCGCCGGCGATGGACTGGCGCATGGTGGTGTCGGCGATGACGTTCTTCATGCGGTAGTAGTCCATCACCCCGAGGTTGCCCGAGCGGAAGGCCTCGGCCATGGCCTTGGGCACCTCGGCCTCGGCGAGGACGACGAGGGCGCGGTTCTTCTGGATCTCCGCCTTGTTCTCCTGCTCGAGGGCGACGGCGAGGGCGCGGCGTTTCTCGGCCTCGGCCTGGAAGCGGCGCTTGTCGGCCTCGGCCTGGTCGGCCTGGAGCTTGGCGCCGATGTTCTCGCCCACGTCGATGTCGGCGATGTCGATGGAGAGGATCTCGAACGCGGTGCCGGCGTCGAGGCCCTTCTCGAGCACGACCTTGGAGATGCGGTCGGGGTTCTCCAGCACGTGCTTGTGCGTGGTGGAGGAGCCGATGGTGGTGACGATGCCCTCGCCGACGCGGGCGATGATGGTCTCCTCGGTGGCGCCGCCGACCAGCCGGGCGATGTTGGCGCGGACGGTGACGCGGGCGCGGGCCTTGAGCTGGATGCCGTCCTGGGCGACCGCGTCGATCGTCGGCCGGCCCATCGACGGGTTCGGGCAGTCGATGACCTTGGGGTTCACGCTGGTCTGGACGGCGTCGAGGATGTCGCGGCCGGCGAGGTCGATGGCGCAGGCCTGGTCCCAGGGCAGCTCGATGCGGGCGCGGTCGGCGGCGATGAGGGCCTGGACGACCGTGGGCACGCGCCCGCCGGCGAGGTAGTGCGACTCGAGCTGCGCGGTCGAGATCATCAGCCCCGCTTTGACCGCGCGGATGCGGGAGAAGACGATGGTGCGCGGGTCGACCTTGCGCAGGCGCATGCCGATGAGCTCCCACAGCCCGACCTTGGCGCCGCTGACCAGGGCCTGGATGTAGAGATTCATAAACTGCGCGATCACGACGATGATGATCAGCGCGACCAGGCCGACGACGATGAGGATGCCGATCAGGAGCGGGCTCATGCGCGGGGGGTCTCCACGGGGGTGACGCGGCGGGGCGTCGGGAACGACGCGGGCGCGGAGTATACCGGCTGGGCCCGGGGCCTCAGCCGGCCGCGCGGACCTTGATGCGGGCGCCCTCGACGGCCGTGATGCGGACGGGCCGGCCGGCCTCGATCACGCCGCCTTCGGCCAGGGCCTCGAGGCGCTGGCCCTCGATGCGGACGGTTCCCACCGGCCGCAGGTCGGTCAGGGCCGTCCCGGTGGCGCCCAGGAGGGCGCGGCGGTCGTCGTCCCGGCGCGCCGGGGCCGGGGCGCCCTCGTCGTCATCGTCGGCCGAGCCCAGGATCAGCCGCCGGCCGACCGGCGTGTTGGGCCAGACCTTCAGCGCAAACGCGAACGCGATCGGGGAGACGACCAGCAGGAACAGGACGCTCACCACGCCCCAGGTCGTCGAGGCGCGGAAGAAGGCGACCACGCCCGAGATCGCGGCGACGCCCACCAGCACGCCGATCACCCCGCCGGTGGGCAGGAAGAGCTCGATGATGAAGAGCACCAGCGCCACGCCGAACAGCCCGAAGCCCCAGAGCAGGAAGACCTCGTTCATGCGAGGCGCTCCGGCCCGCCGTCGGCCGGCTCGACGGCGACGCGGAACCGCCCGACGCTGGTGACGCGCACGGGCTGGCCGGCGTCGATGAACCCGAACTCGGAGACCACGTCGATCAGGCGGTCGTCGAACTCGGCCGTCCCCGCGGGGCGCAGGGGGGTGGTGGCGACGCCGACCGCGCCGACCGCGACCGGGCCGGCGGCCTCGGGGGCCATCGCCGCGAGCATCTCGCCGCGGCCGTCGGCGGGCCGGCCGACCGTGTCGGCGAGCACCAGCCGGTTGAAGATCGGCAGCGAGCGGTAGTGCTTCGAGAGGAAGTACATCCCCACGCCCGCGGTCGAGAGCGACAGCAGCAGGGTGGCCAGGGCGTAGGCGATGTCCTCGGTCGCGCCGGGGCCCGTGAACCCGCCGGGCCCCACGATGACGCCCAACAGGCCCAGGAAGAGCATCACGATCCCCGCGACGCCGGGCACGCCGAATCCCGGGATGACGAAGATCTCCAGCGCGATCAGACCGAGCCCGCCCAGGATCGCGACCAGGCCCCACCACGCCGCCGCCCCGACGAGGAACTGCGGCGCCACCAGGATCGCCAGAGCCGCCAGGGCCACGCCCCCGGGCAGGCCGATGCCCGGCGCGGCCATCTCCATGAACAGGGCGAGCAGGAACACAACGATCAGCAGCCCCTTGACCACCAGGGAATCGAGGAACCGCGCCAACGCCTCGGACCACGTCTCGTCCAGGCGCGTCAGGCTCGAGGCGCCGAAGAACCGCTCGAGCGCCCGGTCGTCCTTCACCACGCGGCTGGCGAAGCCGTAGCGGATGAGATCGCGGCTTTTAAGGGTGAGCAGTCCGCCGTCGGTGGCGTAGCCGATGAGGCGGTACCGGCCCTTGTCGGCGCCGGAGATCGCCGGCCGGCGGGTCTCCGAGCCCTTGAAGTCGAGCGACTCCGACACTTCCTGCTCGAGTTGGGGCGAGGCGTCCGGCAGGGCGAGGCGCACGCCGCTGCCCGCGCCGGTGGCGGGGTCGGCGCCGGCGCCGGCGACGGGCGGCTGGTCCGCGGCGGACAGGTCCACGCGGCTGCGCGGCGGGTCGCCGTCGAACAGCAGCCGGTACTCCTGCTCGTCGACGAACAGCCGGCGGCCGGTCTTGAGATCCTCCACCATCCACAACTCGACACCGGTGGCGACGAACGCCTGCACCAACAGCTCGTCGTAGCCGTTGCGGCGGGCCGAGTCGACCAGTTCGGCGATCAGCGGGGCGAGGATCTTCTGCCGCTCGACGGCGCCGAGGTTCTGCAGGCCGGAGAACGGGCTGACGGCGATGGGGGCGGCGTCGCCCATGGTCGCGGGGTCGTTGACCACGATCGCGCTGCACGACAGGGCGATGATCGCCCCGCCGGAATAGGCGTCCGGATTGACCCACGCGACGGTGTTGGCGATCGAGGAGCCCTTGATGGCGTTGGTGATCTCGAGGACCGCGCCGACCTCGCCGCCGGGCGTGTCCAGGTCGAAGACGACGGCGTCGTAGCCCTCGCGCTCGGCGAACTCCAGCCGGCGCCGGACGCTGATGGAGGTCCAGCGGTCGATGGGCCCCTCGATGGTGATGACCGCGACGCGCTGGGCCCGGCGCGACGCGGGGATCGGGGCGCCGGCCGGCGCCGCGGCGGGGGCGTCCTGGGCGCGCAGGGCGGGCGTCGGCGCCAGGGCCGCGAGGGTGAGCAGCAGCGCCGACAGCCGGGTCAATAAGCGGGCCGCGGGGCGGCGGCCCGCCCGGCCGATCGTGGATCGCGCGGTGTTCGTGGGCATCGGCACAGGTGAGTATAGATCGGCGGGGACGGGCGACGGATCGAGCGGCGGCCGCCCCACCGGGCGTGGATCACGGCGCCGGGGCGTCGATGACCAGGGTGGTCGAGCCGGCGCTGATGAGGATCCGGCCGTCGAGGAGGGCCACGTCGTCCGGGCGATCGCCCAGATCGATCAGGCGGCGCTGGGCGAGCGCCGCGCCGGGCAGCTCGATCACATAGAGGTCGTACCACACGCCGCGCGCGTCGGCCTCGGCGGGGTTGAGGGCGACGGCGACGGCGTAGTCCCGCCCGATGGCGGCGGGGGCGAGGTTGGCGCTGTCGTTGCGCTGATCCACGCCGACGAGGGCGCCCTCGCGGTCGTACACGAGCAGGCCGTCAGGCGAGGAGAAGACGACGTGACCGCCCAGGTCGGCGGCGCGGACGGGCGCCCCGGTGATGACGGCGCCGGTGAGCCGGCCTCGGGTCTGCAGCTCGTGCGCCGCGGGCCGGCCCTGCCCGGTCTCGATCTGCCAGAGCCCGGCGTCATCGTCGAGAACGATGATCCGCCCGGGGAGTGGCCAGGCGTCGGCGGTGCGCAGGCCGGCGAGTTCGTCGGCGCGCCACAGCGTGGCTTCGCGGAGCAGGTCGCGCGCCACCACCCCCCCCAGCCCGCCGATGACCGCGACGCCGTCGCTCGTCAGCCGCGCCCACAAGGGCTGGCCCACGCCCGGGTCGAAGCGCGAGCTGGGTTCGCCGGTGCGGAGATCGAGCGTGACGGCGACCGGGACGGGCCCGTCGGCGCGGTTCTGCGGGAGCGGCCGACGGGCGTCGCCGATGACCAGCACGGTGTCCCCGTCGGCGGCGGCCTCGGCGACGTCGGGGATGATCATCGGGTTGTACCAGAGCCGGCGCCCGGTGGCGAGGTCGTACGCGGCGCCGGCGCCGTCGGCGCGCACCAAGGCCAGCGAGCGCCGGTCGATGACCGCGAACGTGGGCATGGTGGGGAGCGCGGCGCCGGTCTCGGGCAGCAGGTCGTTGAGATCCTCGGTGCGCCAGATCAGCCGGCCGGTGGCGCGGTCGAACCGGCTCAGGCGCCGGCCCCGGGCGCCCGGCTCGAGGGTGTAGACCGCGTCCCAGGTGTCGGCGAACAGGGCCGAGCCCGCGGGCAGGTCCGCCGCCCAGACCCGGCGCAGCCCGCCGGCCTGATCGACGCGGAACAGACCCACGCCGGTCTCGCCGCGGAGAACAATGGACTCGGTCGACACGGGGGCATCGGCGGCGATGACGGGCGTCTGGATCACCCAACCGGTCAGCGCGGCGACGCGGGCGTCGTCCGCGGGCGGGCCGACGCGGGCGCGCCGCCGGGCGCTGGCCAATCGCGTCGTGATCTGGCTGTCGAGGGTCTCGATGGGGACGGTCCGGCCGCCGACGGTGGCGGCGAGCCCGGGCCAGCGGGCGCGGGCGCGGGCGATGGTTTCGGCGGCGGCTTCGAGCCGGCCGGCGTCGATCAGCGCGCCGACGAGCCGGCCGAGGATCTCGGCGATCAGGGCCTCGTCCTCGACCAGGGCGCGCTCGGCGGTGGTCAGCGCGTCCTCGAGGGCGGCCAGCGCCTGCCGGCGCTTGTCCAGCCGCTCGTAGCGCTCGGCGGCCAGCAGCCAGGCGCGGGCCGCGGCCGGCGCCACCGGGTAGCGCGACGCCAGGCGGGCGTAGGCGTCGGCGTCGGGCGTCTGCGCCAGCGAGTCCAGCGCCCTGCGCGCCTCGTCGGCGAACGCGACGTACACCCCGGCGCCGAACCGCTCGACGACTCGGGTCAGGGCCTTGGTGGCTTCGAGGTCGGCGCGGACCTCGACGCCGGCGGACTTGAACCGCGAGCGCGCCAGCGCGGGCGTGTCGAGGACGAGCTGGTACGCCTCGACCGCGCCGGCGGCGTCGTCGTTGGCCTCGGCCAGCGCGCCGCGGGCCAGGAGGTAGCGGACGCGCTGGGGCGCCGACGCGGCGGCCTGGCCCAGACGGTCGACGAGCGCGCCCTCCAGCGCCGGCGGCAGGGGCGCGGGCCGGTCCGAGTCGCGCTCGGTGACGATCGCCCACAGCGACTCGAACAGGCGGGCGCGGGCCCGGGCGTTGGCGTCGGCCAGCGGGTTGCGCGCGATCGCCGACAGGGCCGAGTCCACCGCGGGGACGATGCGGTCGGTCCGGCCGGCGCGGTAGGCGAGGTCGACGAAGGTCACCGCGGGCGAGGGGTCGGCGGGGTCCGCGGCCATGCGCGACGTCAACACGCGCTCGGCGACGTCCCAGATGAGGAAGGTGTGCACCGCCGAGGCGTCGGCGACGACGATCTCGCTCTCCAGGGCGACGGCGTTGCCGGTGTGGTCGAGACGGACGAGCCGGGCGCGGTCGTGCGAGTCGGCGTCGGCGCGGGCCACCAGCAGGCCCTCCCCGACGGGCGCCAGGACCCGCTCGCCGGCGACGGCGACCCGGCCGAGGATCCCCCCCGGGCGCGCGTCCAGGACGATCGCGGGTTGGCGCTCGGCGTCGTCGAACGCGCCGAACGGCAGCGCCGTGGCGCGTTCGTCACTGACCGCGACCAGGTGCGTGGCCGTCCCCACCAGGTAGTCGGGATCGCGGAAGTCGGTGACGGAGCGGGCCGCGCGCACCGCGCCGGTCTCCGCGTCGATGGCCAGCACGTCCCGGCGGTCGGGCGCGATGGTGTACAGCACGCCGGCGTGCGCCACCGGCGAGGCGCCGTCCCACGTGCGGCGGATCGGGGCGACCATGTTCTGCAATGGCCTGCGGCGCAGCCACCGGACCTCGCCGGTGACGGTCTCGACCGCGGCGATGAACCCGAGCGAGTCCATCTGGAACACGAGCCCGTCGTGGGCGACGGGCAGGTCGGTGATCTTGGCCATGGCGCCGTAGGGCAGCGTGCCGCTGCTGCCTAGCGGGCGGGTCCAGAGCGTGCGCCCGGTGATGAGGTCGAGCCCCGCGAGGTAGTACGAGAGCAGCCGGCGTTCCTTGATGGACTTGACCACGCCCACG
>RFGI01000183.1 GCA_003696725.1 Planctomycetota bacterium
GTCATGATGATTCCTTGGTTCTGTGAAGAGGCGGCGAGGGCGGGGCGGGAGCGGGGGTCAGGTGATGGCGGCGTCGTTGGGGCTGTAGCCGAGCTCGGCGAGGACCCGCTCGCGGGGCACGCCGAGCTGGACTTTGAGGCGGGCGGCCTCGAGGCGGTCGCGCTCGTTGCGGGGGATGGGGTCGGGCCACTGGACGGTCACGGCGCGGTCGGCGGGGCCCGTCGGGAAGAGCCCGGCGCGGTCCAGGGCGAGGAGGATGAGTTCGGCGAGCCGAGCGAGGCCCTTGCCGAACGCGACTTGCTTGCGGGTGGTTTTCTTGAGGGCGCCGAGGAGGGTGATGCGCAGGGCGTTCTCGGATGAGAGCTGGCCGACGCGGGCGCGGATAAGCCCGGCGGCGAGGGCGTTGACGGCCGAGGCCTTGTCCATGGCCTCGCGGATCTGCTGGATGTGATTGTCTTCGGAGGGGCTGGCTGCGTCCCCGCCGAAGGCCTGGATGGAGGCGTCGGGGTTGGACGTGAGCCAGACCTGGCCCGGGGAGATGGAGCGGACCGAGGCGTCGTCGTCGAGGCCCTTGGCCAGGAGGAGTTTGAAGGATTGGAGCGTGACGCGGTTGGCGCGGTCGGAGAGCCGGGTGTTGAGCTCGTCTTGGAGGGGGATGAGGGGCTCGACCTCGGACAGGCCCTGGTAGCGGAAGGGCTGGGCGAGGTTCTGGATGTGGACGACGGGGAGGGCGCCGAGGGTGTTGGGCGAGTCGATGACAAGCCGGCCGTCCTCGTAGCGCTGGTGGTGGGCCGCGGTGAAGATCTCGAGGACGCCTGTGTCGGCGGCGGAGGGGCCCGAGGCGGGGACGATGCGTTCTCTGAGGGCGGCGAGGAAGCCGGTGCGCGCGGTCGAGGCGTCGGCGTCGCTGGTGGTGCGCGACCGGGCGGTCGAGGCCGGCGTCTCAGGGCGCGTGAAGTGGATGAGGTAGGCGCTAAGCCGGCGGAAGTCGTCGGGGTCCAGGAGGGGGACGGCGCGGGTGGGCTCGATGACTTCCAGCCGGAGGAGGTGGGCGAAGTCCAGGGCGGCACGGGGGTCGTTGCGGGCGCTGGTGGGGATGGGGGCGGCGAACAGGGCGTCGGTGCGGAGGAGGAAATCGACGTGGCCGAACACCGAGGCGAGCAGCGCCGCGTCCTGGAGCAGGCCGATCCCGCCGGCGTTTTCGAAGACGGCGTCGAGGACGTCCTGGACGGCGGCGCGGGTGTCGGGGTCGGGGCTGTTGGAGAGGAGGA
>RFGI01000184.1 GCA_003696725.1 Planctomycetota bacterium
CAAGGGCGGCAAGCTCGAGCTGGACGGGGAGATCCTCGGCGACCCCGCCGCCGAGTTCTCGGGCCCCCTCCCGCTCGCCATCGACATCACCCCCGCCGTCGCCGACCAGGCCCTGGCGGCCGGCGCCTCGGCCGTCGTCGCCTACCACCCCCCGCTCTGGTCGCCCATCCGCAGGCTGACCCCCGACACACCCAAGGGCGCCTCGCTCCTCCGCCTGCTCGCCACGGGCGTCGCGGTCTACAGCCCGCACACCGCCCTGGACGCGGCGCCGGGCGGCGTCACCGACTGGCTCTGCGACATGCTCGCCGAGCCCGGCGCCGACCCCCGCGCCCTGGGCGACCGCCGGCCGCTCTCCGTCCACGCCCAGCGCGACCCGAACGCGACCCATAAGATCGTCACCTTCGTTCCGGCCGACGCCGCTGACCGGGTCCGCGACGCCCTCGCCTCCGTCGGCGCGGGCCGCATCGGTCGGTACTTGCAGTGCTCCTTCTCCTCGCCGGGCGTCGGCACGTTCTTCGGCGACGACACCACGCGCCCGGCGGTCGGCGAGGCCGGCTCGCTCCAGACCGCCGACGAACTCCGCCTGGAGATGGTCTGCCCCGAGGCCGCCCTCGCCCTCGCCGTCGAGATGCTCCGCCGATTCCACCCCTACGAGGAGCCCGCGTTCGACATCGTCCCGCTCGCCCCGAAACCCCGCCGGGACGCCGGCGCCGGCCGCCGGCTCACCCTCGACCGCCCGACCGACGCCCAAACCCTCGCCCGCAGGCTCCGGGAGAATCTGGGCGTCGACGCCGTCAAACTCGCCGCCGCCAGCGACGAACCCGTCGCCCGCGTGGGCGTCTGCCCGGGCGCCGGCGCTGCCCTCCTCGACGCCGCCGTCGCCGACGGATGCACCCTGTTCGTCACCGGGGAGATGCGCCATCACGAGGCCCTCGACGCCCTGGCCCGCGGCTGCTCCGTCCTCCTCGCCGGGCACACCAACACCGAACGCGGCTATCTGCCCCACTACGCCGAACGCATCAATTCCCTCCTCCCTGACGCCCGGGCCCGCACCCTCGACGCCGATCGCCCCATCTTCCGGACCCTGGCCTGAACCGCCCCGCACAGACCGACCGCCCGCCGAGAACGATTGCAGCCCGCCCCGCCCCTACGACGATGACATTCCCGCAGCACGCTTCGGTGGCAACAGCGCCGGCGTCAGTGCGCAAACTCACCGTGACCGGATCACCCGACCCAATCCGACCGGACCGACGCCGCGTCCTGACCGCAGGCCTCGCTGCCGCCGCGGGACTCATCCTCCCCGCCTGCGCCGGGTCGTCCCGCAAGACCACAGCCCGCATCAGCCCCGTCTGGCCCGGACTTGACACGCCCGACGGGCGCGCCCCCCGCCCGTCCACCGACCGGCCCGAGCCGCAGCCCGCGGGGCCGGCCCCCGACCGACCCGCGCCGTCGCCGTCGGTGTCCGTCATCCCGCGCTCGGCCTGGGCCACCGCCGACCCGATCCCCGCTCGCATGACCCGCCTGGGCATCGTCTCCACCATCACCGTCCATCACGACGGCATGCCGCCGGTCCGTCTGGCGTCCTCGCGCGACGTCGCGGCGCGCATCGACCTCATCCGCCACGCCCACCAGCAGGAAGGTTGGGGCGACATTGGCTACCACTTCATCGTCGACCCCTTCGGCCAGGTCTGGCAGGGTCGGCCGCTGCTCTATCAGGGCGCTCACGTGCGTGACCACAACCCGCACAACCTCGGCGTGCTGACTCTGGGGAACTTCGAGGTCCAGACGCCCACCCGCGCCCAGCTCGCGTCCCTCGAGCGGTTCCTCGCCGACCGCCTTGCTGCGCACCGCGTGCCGCTCTCACGCCTGCGCACCCACCGCGAGCTGACGCCCACCCTCTGCCCGGGGCGCAACCTTCAGGCGGCCATGAACCGCATGCGCCGTGTCAGCCCGGCCCTGGCCCGAGCCTGAGCCCATGTGAGATCGTGCGCCCGACGCCCGGCCTGAGCGTCGCGAAGGGCTCGGCGCCGCCCGTCTACACTCACCGCATGCACGACGCCGGCGCCTCCGGGCTCGCCTTCTTCAAGTGCGATTTCTGCCGTCGGCCCTGGTCCGACGACCGGCCCATGGTCGAGGGCCACCGCGGCAGCCTCATCTGCGCCGGCTGCCTGACCGTCGCCTACACGCGGCTGGCGCTGCTGAACGACCCCGACACCCAGCGCGTCGAGCGCTGCGCCCTGTGCCTCGAGCCGCGCGACCAGCCCGGGTACGCCAGCCCCCTTGATCCCTCGACGGTCGCCTGCCTGCGCTGCATCAAGCAGAGCGCCACCGTCCTGCACAAAGACCCCGACATCGACTGGTCCAAACCGACCTCGGCGTGATCGCCGGCCGCGCCCCTCACGCCGGGCGCGAGACATAGAACACGTTCAGGATGTCGTGC
The DNA here is from genome assembly GCA_003696725.1 of Planctomycetota bacterium. Lineage (GTDB taxonomy): Bacteria > Planctomycetota > Phycisphaerae > Phycisphaerales > UBA1924 > J020. The sequence continues at coordinate 2,441 of RFGI01000184.1, forward strand.
GGCAGGGTCGTCTTCTTCTCGAGCCTCAGCCCCGCCTGGCCGAGCATCTCCTCCGCGAGCTCCTCGCCCCACGCCGCCCCCAAGCCGGCGCCGCCCTGCGCCAGCGACACGCTCATGCAGTGCATGCACGAGATCGTGTACACGAACGGCGCCAACGCCCCGCCGATGTTCTTCTCCACGTGGCTCGATCCGGCGATGTCCTGCATCAGGAACACGCCGCCCGGCTTGAGCGCGCGCCGGATGTTGGCCAGCACCGTCGCCGGCGATTTCTGATCGTGGATCGAGTCGAACGCGAACACCACGTCGAACGCCGCCTCGTCCGCGAACGTCTCCGCGTCCTGCGCGACGAGCCGCACGTTGGGCAGCCCGCGCTCGGCGGCCTCGGCGTTCGCGGCGCTGGTGGCTTCCTCGGAGATGTCGTACCCCACGAACTCGCTCTTCGGGAACTGTTCGGCCATCGCCAGGAGCGCCAGCCCGCGCCCGCACCCCACGTCCAGCGCCCGCGCCCCGCCGCGCTCGAGCAGTTGCGTCAGCCCCGGCGCGATGGGCAGGATGTGCTCGAAGAGCCCCGCGACCACGGTCCCCGCGCTCTCCGCCGCCATCACCTCGTGGAACCGGCGGTACGCGCAGTAGTCCACGCCGCCGCCCGTGCGGAACCGTTCGACGATCTGGTCCTCGACGCTCCCGAGCACCGCGAGCCACTGCATCGTCGCCGCGATGTTGTCGCCCCCCGCGTCGCGCGTCAGGTACGCCGCGTGCGCCGCCGGCAGCGTGTACCGCTTCGACGCCGCGTCGTACTCCACCACCCGGCCCGTCACCATCGCTCCGAGCCACTCCCGCACGTACCGCTCGTTGAGCCCGGCGCGCTCGGCGATCTGAACACTCGACGCCGGCGCCAGCCCGGCCATCGCGTCGAAGAGCCCCGCTCGGTGCCCGATCGACAGCATCAGCCCCAGCCCGCCCCGATTGAGCGTCTCCACCATCCACTCGGCGAACGCCTCGCTCTGCGCCGTCTCCGGCGCCGCCGTCGTATCCGTGACCGCCATGATCCCGTCCTCCCTCTCGAACGCCGGCCCCCATTGGAGCGCCGGTCTGCCCCGCGTCCGGCCCCGATGCGCCACGCGGCGCGCCGGGCCTGAACTCTCACCAGCGTCGCGCCCCGTGCGATCGGACACGGCATCCGACTCATCACGCCCGGGCCGGATTCACCCGGGTCCCAGCCGGCCCTGCGCGACCGGTGTCAGGGGCCAGCGCGTCGCCACCTCGCGCACATCCCCCAGCGTCACCGCCTCGAGCCGCCCGAGTTCTTCGTCCAGCGAGCGATACTCGCCGAAATACGCCCACAGCCGCCCCAGCCGCTGCATCCGCCCGCCGGGCCGCTCCCCGGCCAGGGTCACGGCGGTCGCAGCCTTGGCCTTGACGCGCACGAGATCATCCTCGGTCATTGAGGAAGCCGCCCCGGCCGCCGACTCCACCAGCACGCGCCACACCTCGTCGGCCCGGGCCGGGTCGCACGTCGCGTACAGCGCCCAATCCCCGCACCCGTCATGCCCCTCGAACGAGCAGTGCGCCTCGTCGGCCAGCCCGGGTTCCACCAGCGCCCAGTGCAGCACGCCGCTGTCCGGATCCCCGATCGCCGAGGCCAGCACCGACGCCGCGTACCTCGCCTCGTCCTGCGCCGCCGGCGCCGGCGCCAGCCCCAGCAGGTAGCACCGGCTCACGCCCTCGTCTTCGACCTCGATCCCCTCGGGCCTCGATCCCGGCGCCGACGCGTCCCGACCCGCGCCCGCCCGCGCCCAGCCCCCGCACATCGACTCGATCCGCCGCACCTGCTCCTCGAAGTTCACCCGGCCCGCCAGCGCCACCACCGTGTTGTCCGCCGAGTACCGCGCGCGGAAGTACTCGCGCATCGCGTCCACCGGCATCGCCCGGATCGTCTCGGGCGTCCCCAGCACCCGATGCCCGAGCCCGTGCCCGCCGTACCGCGCCTCGCACACCCGCTCGTAGAGCGCCCAGAACGGCTGGTCCGCGTACATCGCGATCTCTTCGAGGATCACGTTTTTCTCGAGCGAGAAGTCCTCCTCGCGCAGCGCCGGCCGGAGCATGTCCGCGAGCACCTCCACCGCCTCGCCCAGCCGCTCGGGGAGCGTCTGCGCGTGGAAGCACGTGATCTCGCTGGTCGTGTACGCGTTATGCCGAGCGCCGATGTCGTCGAACGCCCGGTTGATCTCCTCCGCGCTGCGCGTCGCGGTCCCCTTGAACATCATGTGCTCGAGGAAGTGCGACACCCCCATCAGTTCGGCCGGCTCGTCTCGCGCCCCGGTCTTGACGAAGAACCCGCACGCCGCCGAGTGCGCCGCGTCGTCCACCTCCGCCACCACCGTCAGCCCGTTGGCCAGGGTGGCCCGCTCGAACGTCACCGTCACGGTTGCGCCTCCGCTGCCACCCACACCCCGTCCATCACCTCCGAGATCGCCCGGCACACGCCCGCCGGATCCTCCGACCCGCACACCGCCGAACTCACCGCCACCCCGAAGCGCCGACCGCCCGCGACGCGCGCCAGCTCCCCGACAGTCTCCCGCCCGATCCCCCCGATCGCCAGCGCGGGCGGGAGCGCCGGCCCCGCGTCCAGGTACGCCTTCAGGAGGCCCGGCCCCGCGATCTCGTCCTTGATCTTCGTCGTCGTCGGGAACATCGCGCCGACGCCGCAATAATCCGCCCCCGCCGATCGCGCCGCCCGAGCCTCGTCCGCGCTGGACACCGACGCGCCGATCACGAGTCGGTCCCCCGCCAGACGCCTGGCGTCAGCGACGCTCACATCGTCCCGGCCCAGATGCACCCCCGCCGCGCCCGCGGCCAGCGCCGCGTCGACCCGGTCGTTGACCACCACGTCCGCCTCGAACTCTCGCGCGAGCGCCACCAACCGCCGGGCCCGCGCGACCAGCTCCCGCCCCGGCAGCTCTTTCTCCCGCAGCTGGACGCACCGCGCCCCGCCCTCCAGCGACGCCAGCGCCACGCGTTCCCACGCCCCGCCCGGGCACAGCCGCTCAGTCAGGACCACGCACACCGGCCACCCCTCGAATCCCGCCCAGCCCGCGCCCAGCGCCAGCACGAGCGCCCGCTCGACCTCGTACGCCTCGTACCGCAGCCGCTCGACACCCGCCGCCGCGCCGCGACCGACCTTCATCCCCTCCTCGATCGACCGCAGCGACTCGGTCAGCCGCCGCGTCGCCGCCAGCGCCACGTCGCGCACGCCCGAGCGATCCCGCTCGGTCGCCGTCGACACCCCGCGCCCGACGTCCCCCGCGCAGTCCCGGCTCGCGATCAATCCGATCGTCCCGCCGGGCCACGCGTCGAGCGCCTCGCGCAACCGATGGCGCAACCCCTTGACCCGCGCGCACAGCGTCTCGTCATCCAGCGCGAACCGGGCCACGTCCTCCATCACGCGCAGCGCCTCGCGGGCTCGGTTGGCGTTGGCGTCGATGATCCGCGCCGCACCCGACGCGCGTCCCGCGGCGCTCATCGCCCGCGCCCCGACGGGCGGGTGCGCACGGGCGCTGCGCCGAGGCCGCCCCGCTCACGATTTTTTTCTGGCTTGCGCAACGCCCGCACACTCCAGTGATTCCGCGGTGACGCCGGACCTGGCCCTGCACGGCCGGTGCGCACGCCGCGGGGCCCGCCCCTGTCCCAATGTCGGGCCGCACCGCCGGCCGCCCCGAACCCTCACTTCACCCATGAGCCCGTCATGCCCATCGACCTTAGCCCCTTCGCGGACGCCGGCCTCGATCGCCCCACGCTCGACGCCCTGCTCGACGACCACCGCGCCCACGGCGCCCCCACGCTCGACCGGCTCTGGCGCTACTACCGCAACCCCGCCCTGCTCCAGCGCGACCCCCGCACCGGCGCCTTCCGCACCCGGCTCGCCCAGGCCGCCGGCCTGCCCGCGCGGCTCACCCGGCCGCTCCCCGACGACGACCGCCACCACGCCGAGCGCGAGATCGTCATCGAGAACGACATCGCCTGGCGCCTGCACGCCCTCCTGGACCTCATGCTCGGTCGGCCCCCCGTCCTCCTCTCCAACAGCCCCGACCCCGACACCCGCGCCGCCGTCCAGACCGTTCTCGACGCCGTCTTCGAGAACGCCGGCGGGATCGGTCTGCTCCAGGACGCGGCGCTGCTCGCCTCGGTGTTCGGCCACGTCGATTTCCTCCTCCGCAC
>RFGI01000185.1 GCA_003696725.1 Planctomycetota bacterium
CCCCGGCGGTTCCCGCCCAGGGGGATGTACAGGTAGTCGCGCAGGAACCGGGAGAGCGTGATGTGCCACCGGCGCCAGAAGTCGACGATGGATCGCGCCTTGTACGGCGAGTCGAAGTTCACCGGCAGGCGGATGCCGAACATCCGCCCCAGGCCGATGGCCATGTCCGAGTAGCCCGAGAAATCGAAGTAGAGCTGCATCGTGTAGGCCAGGGCGCCCGCCCACGCGTCGACGAAGGTGACGCTCCCGCCCGCGGCCGCGGCGTCGAACACCTTGTTCGCCGTGACGGACACGCCGTCGGCGATCACGACCTTCTTGAAGAGCCCGGCGGCGAAGATGCTCAGGCCGATCGTCAGGTTGTCGGCGCTGGGCCGGGCCGTGCGGCGGTCGGCGAACTGCGGGAGCATCTCCCCGTGGTGCACGATCGGGCCCGCGATGAGCTGCGGGAAGAACGTCACGAACAGGCAATAGTCGACGAAGGAGTACTCGCGGGTCAGCCCGCGGAACGCGTCCACCAGGTACGCGATCTGCTGGAAGGTGAAGAACGAGATCGCCAGCGGGAGCACGATCGTCCCGATGTTGATCGGCGTGTCCAGCAGCGCCGAGAGGTTGTCGGCGATGAACATCGCGTACTTGAAGTACGCCAGCAATCCGAGGTTCACGGCGACGCCGAGCGCGAGGACGCGTTTCTTGGCGCGCCGGGGCCTGTCCTCCGACGCCAGCAGGAAGCCCAGGGCGTAGTTGAACAGGATCGAGAAGAGGATCAGGAACACGTAGCGCGGCGCCCACCAGCCGTAGTAGAACAGGGACGCGACGACGAGCGTCGCGATCGCCGCCCGCACGTGGACCCTCGATGCGATCACGTACAGGATGAGCGTGGCGGGCAAGAACGCGAAGATGAAGATGTAGGAGTTGAAGAGCATGGGCTAGGACGCGGCGGCGGCGAGCCCGGGCGCGGGCCAGAACCCCTCGGGCTTGCCCTCGCGGGCCAGGAACCGCGCCGTGTCGGGGCCGATCTCCTGCCGCACCCAGGACAGCAGGTCGGCGGGCCAGGGCGGGCGGCGCTCGATCTTCTTGAGGATCCTCTCGCGGATGAACCGCCGAGCCCGGATGGGCACGGCGTTCTTCATGGGGACGAAGCCCGGCACGCGGGCCGCGCGCCGGAACAGCCCCGCCGCGGCCATGGCGTTGCGCGGCACGTCGACGTTCTCGAACTCGAACCGGTCGTCGACGCCCAGCCACCGGCACAGGCGGGCCATCTCGCCGGCCGGGTCGGCGGTGAAGTCGTCGAGGAACATCACCCTCAGGCGGTCGGCGCCCAGCCGGGCGCGCATGGCCTCGGTGTGCTCGAAGTACCGGCTCGCGTCGAGATAGATCGGCTCCTCCCGCAGAGCCCGCTCGAAGGGCTTGGTCTCCACCCCCGTACCGTACAGGAAATACCAGTGCGAACGAATACGTTCGATGGGTTCGCGGACGATATAAATCAACCGGACCTGCGGCAGGTGCGCCGCGATGCGGTCGAGCGTCTCGGGATGGGTGCGCAGGGCGCTGTAGTTGGGGGTCGCCTCCATGACGACCTTGCGCCCTTCGGCGCCGGCGAAGTGCGACTCGTACCAGCCGATCCCCTTCGCGTAGTTCTCCTCGCGGTTGAAGAAGTGCAGCTCCTTGGGGTCGGTGACGAAGACCTCGGGGTGCTGGCGCAGGAGCGTGGCCAGCGTGGTGGTGCCGCTCTTGATGGCGCCGATGATGAGGTGGTTCGGGAGCACGCGCGGGCCTCTCTCGGGCTGGGCGGAAGGGCGATGATACCGGGCCGGGGCGCGCCGGCGTCGCGCGCGCCCGGCAGTAGGATGCCGGCGTGGACATCCCGCCGGTCTTTCAGACGCTGGGGATCGCGCTGGGGCTGGGGCTGCTGGTGGGCCTGCAGCGGGAGCGGTCGGCCAAGCCGATCGCCGGGATCCGCACCTTCGCGTTGGTGACGGGGTCGGGCGCGCTCAGCGCGATGCTGGCCGGGCTGTACGGGCCGTGGGTGCTCGCGGCGTCGGTGGTCGCGCTGGGCGCGGTCCTGGGCGTGGGGATGGCCGCCGAGGCCCGGCGGTCCCGGACGCCGACCGGGGCGACGACGGAGATCGCCGCCCTGGCCATGTTCCTGATCGGGGCGTACCTCGTCGAGGGGCAGCGCGGCGTGGGCGTGGCGATGGGCGCCGGCGTCGCCGTCCTCCTGCACGCCAAGGCCCCGCTGCACCGGTTCGTGCGCGGGCTGGACGAACAGGACGTGCGGGCGCTGATGCGTTTCGCGCTCATCACACTGGTGATCCTGCCGGTCCTGCCCGACGAGGGGCGCGGGCCGTACGGCGTGCTCAACCCGTTCAACATCTGGCTGATGGTGGTCCTGGTGTCGGGGATCGGGTTCGCGGGGTACGCGCTCTTCAAGATCGTCGGGCCGCGCGCGGGCGTGATCGCGGCGGGGCTGGTCGGGGGGGCGATCTCCAGCACCGCGACGACGGCGTCGTTCGCCCAGCGCGTCGCCGGCTCGGCCGACCGGGCCCGCCTGGCGGCCGCGGCGATCCTGCTGGCGGGCGTGGTCTCGATCGTGCGCGTGCTGGTCGAGATCGCCGCGGTGGCGCCGGGGTTCCTCAGGGTCGCGTGGTGGCCGATCGCGAGCGTGGGCGCAGCCAACGCGCTGGCGGCGCTCGTCGTGTGGACGCGGGCGCGGGGCGTCGCGGGTGCGACCGTCGAGCCCGACAACCCCGTCGAGCTCAAGCCGGCGCTGATCTTCGGCGCCCTGTACGCCCTGGTGCTGCTGGCGGTGGCCGCCGCGGAGGACCTGGTGGGCGCCGCCGGGCTCTATGCGGTCGCCGTGCTCAGCGGGCTGACGGACATGGACGCGGTCACGCTCTCGACGGCGCGCCTGGTCAGCGAGGGGGCCGGCGGCGTCAGCGCGGCGACGGGCTGGCGCCTGATCCTGGTCGCGCTGGCCTCCAACATGGCGTTCAAGGCGGGCCTGGCCGCGAGCCTCGGCGGGTGGCGGCTGGGGTGGCGCCTGGCCTGGCCGTTCGGGGCGCTGATCGCGCTGATCCTGGCGCTGGCGCTCTTCGTGTAGGCTCCGGCGGTGCCCGGGATCGACACGATCGATGCGGCGGTGATCGGCGGCGGGCCGGCCGGGGCGCTGGCCGCGTTGGGCCTGGCGCAGCGCGGGTGGCGCGTGACGCTCATCGAACGCGGCCGCGCCGATCGCGACCGCTGCTGCGGCTGGTGCCTGAGCCCGCGCGTCGGGCCGACGCTCGACCGGCTGGGCGTGCGCGGGGTGGTGGACCGCGCGGCTGTGGCCCGGACGACGGGCGTGCGCGTTCGACCGGCGCCCGGCGCGGGGATCGACCTGCCGTTCGAGTCGGGGCTCGGGTGGCTGACCCCTCGCCGAGCGCTCGACAGCGCCCTGCGGGGCGCGGCGCACGACGCGGGCGCGGAGATCATCACCGGCGCCCGAGCGGTCGTCCGTCCCGGCGGGAGCGATCGGTTCAGGGTCGCGGTTGAGCGCGGGGGCGACGGGTTCGACCTGCGCCCGGCGCTGATCGTCGGCGCCGACGGGCTCGGCAGCGCCGTGGCCCGCGCCACGCGCTTGTCGCGGCCCGTGCCTCGGCGCCGGCGGGCGTATGGGTTCTCGTTCGAGGTCGACGGTCAGCCCCACCCGTTGCCGATCGGGCGGGTCGAGATGCTCCTGACCGCGATCGGGTACCTCGGCGTCGTGGCCCATCCGGGCGGCGCGCACGCGGCGGCACTCGTCAGACCGGCCGGCGACGGCGCCGCGGTCGGGCCCGGGCGTTTCCTGGATCGTGTGTTCGCGGATCACCCGGAGGCGAGGGCGTGGCTGGGCGCGGGCGCAGCGGCGCGCCGCCCGATCGCCGCGGGCCCCATGCCGTGGCGTGCGGGCCCACCGGCGCGGGCGGGCGTGGCGCTCGTGGGGGACGCGGCGGGGTACGTCGAGCCCTTCACGGGTGAAGGGATGGCC
>RFGI01000186.1 GCA_003696725.1 Planctomycetota bacterium
AACGGTGTGACCGCGCCGATCGGTGGCGATCGCCGCAACGGGGAGTCGATGGAGGAACGTATCGTGCCGAGCGGGCGCTGCCGGCCCGGCGTGGGTGTGCCGCCGGGGATCGGCTTCGCGTCCGCCGGCCACACACTTTGACGCCCGTCGGCCGGGGTGTGTTACAAAGACCCCGGTGTCGCCGACCACGCCCGAGCCGATGGCCCGATCCGGGGTCCTCCTGACGCGAGCGGACCTGCACGCGCACACCCGCGCCTCGAGCCGGGGGGCGACCGGGTGGCTCGACGCCCTGGGCGTCGCCGAGTCCTACGCCGAGCCCGAGCGCGTGCACAACCTGGCCCGGGCCCGCGGGATGGACCTGGTCGCGATCACCGACCACGACACCATCGACGGCGCGATGGTCCTCGTCGAACGCGGCATGCCCGGGGTGATCGTGGGCGAGGAGGTCACCACCCGCCTGCCGGACGAGGGCCGGACGCTGCACGTCCTGGTGTGGCTCATCACGCCGGCGGACCACGAGGAGATCGGCCGGCTCGGGCTGCGCGACGACGCGGTCGCGCTGGCGCACTGGATCCGCCAGAAGCGCCTGCCCCACGCCCTGGCCCATCCGCTCTTCGACATATCCGGGGGGCTGGGCCGGGCGACGCTGCGGCGCTGCCTGCGGCTCTTTGGCGGGATCGAAGCCATCAACGCCGGTCACGCCACGGCGCGCCACCGCGCGGCCCTGGCGCGGTTCCTAGAGGACATCGACGCCGAGCGGACCGCCCAGACGGTGGCCTACGGCGGCGAGCCGGCGCTGTGGCCCCGGCGCTGGCTCACCGCCGGCAGCGACGACCACGCCCTGCGCACCCTCGGGCGGGCGTGGACGGCGGCGCCCGGCTCGGGCCACACGCCCGAATCGTTCTTCCGCGCCGTCATGGCCGGGGAGGGGCTCGTCGGCGGGCGGGACGCCTCGACCACGACGCTGGCGCACCAGTTCCTGAGCGTCGCCGGGGGGTTCGCGCGGGCAGGAGACGCGCCCGCGGGCGCCGACGGCCGGGCCCGGCGCTGGGCGAGGGCCGTGCTCACGCGGGCGCCGGGCATGCGCCGTGTGCTCGACGCGGCGTGCGACCCGACCGCCGACGCCGACGCGGACCGCCGCCGGCTCGAGCGGGCCTCACGTAAGGCGATGGCGCACTCGCTGGCCGGGCTCTCGGCGTGGCTCAGCGGGAGGCTCGACCGGGGATCC
>RFGI01000187.1 GCA_003696725.1 Planctomycetota bacterium
CGATGGGCCGGCCGTCGAGGTGGGCCGAGCCAGCCGGGTGCAGGGCGCGGTAGATCCGCCGCTTAGTCGCGTCAAAGTCATTGGCGTACGCGACGCGGATCGCGCCCGCCGCGCCGTTCGATTCCAGCGCCGCCCGCACCAGCCCCATCCCGGCGAAGAACTCCGCGGCGCGCTGCGGGCTCGGCGGGTGGGCCATGCCGGCGATCATACGGGCCGGCGACCGGGCCCACGGTGAACCGGCCCCGCGCCCGCGTCGATAGAGTTCCCGGTGATGCCCCCGCCCCCGCCCAGATGGATCCGCGCCGCGACCGTGCTGGCGTCGCTGGCGCTCGTCGTGTCGGCGCCGATCGTGGCGTGGTCCGCGGCCGGGGGGTCGCTCTGGTTCCGCCTCGCGTTCCAGGTCCTCGTCGGTCTGATCGGCGTGACCGGCGTCCTCGCGGGGCTGGGGCGGTTCCGGTCCGGGCCGGCGTGGGCGCTGGCGAGCCTCGGGTTCCCGGCGGCGCTGGCCGCGTTCCTCTCGCTGATCACCGGGGGCTTCGCGCAGGGCGCCCGGTTCACGCCCGGCGGGCTGCTGACCCGTGCGCGGCTGAACCCCTTCATCGCGGCGGAGCTGGTCGCGGGTCTGACGCTCGTGACGCTGGCGGCGCTGACCCTGATGGCGCGCCGGCCGGGCGTCGCGTTGCGGCGCTGCCTGCTCGGGGCGGCGCTGTTGGCCCCGGTGATCGCGGGCGCCGGGCTGGCGCTGGTCCCGGCGGTGCGGTCGGCCGTCGCGGGGCTGCACCCCGTGGCGATCGCGCTGGGCGCTCTGATCGCGCTCCTCGCCGCGATCGTGCTGATCTCCGCGGGCGGGCACTTCGTGATCCGGGCGCTCGAAGCGGGCGTGGACGGCGCCGACGACGCCCCCAGCGCCTGAAACCCACACCGCCGCACGCCGAACAACCCACGGCGGGCGCCGACGCGCCCGGACCTATCATCCGTCATGACCGAACTCGTCCTCATCCTGGCGGGCTTGACGCTCGGCGTCGGGGCGCTGGTCGTCGCGCAGCGGCTGCTCGGGCGCCGGGCGCGCCCCAAGACGCTGACCACCCACACCGTCTTCGAGCGGGTCCGCGCCGTCGGCCGGCTCGTCGGGATGGAGGTGCGGGCCAAGGAGATCGCCACCAGCACCCGCGGGCTGTCGTGGCTGCCCCCGCTGATCCTCAGCCAGGCCCGCGTGGCCATGATCTTCCAGTTCGAGAAGCAGTTCTCGGTGGACCTGGCCCGGCTCAGGCCCGAGGACGTCGCCGAGGCCGGGCCCGGGCGGTATCGGCTCCGGCTGCCGGCGATCGAGGGGAGCCTGCGGCTGCTGGACGTCACGCCGTACGACATCCAGGCCGGCCGGGTGCTGGGCCTGCTGGACATCATCCAGGTGGATGCGGCGACGCAGGGCGACCTGATGAAGAAAGCCCAGGCCCAGGCCGCCGAGCTCTACACCGCCAACGACGCCCGCTACGAGGACGAGGCCCGGCGGTCGATCGAGCGCCGGCTGCGCGCTTTTCTCGCGCTCTTCGACGTGCGCGTCGACATCGAGTGGCCCCAGCCCGGCGCCGACCAGGCCGGGCGCCCCGCCGACGAACGCCGGCCCGCCCCCGCCGTGGCGTGAGTCACTCGTCGCCCGGCGCCAGCACCCACCCGCGGTACTCGAACCCCCAGGGTGTCGAGCGGACCTCGGCGACGGCGTCGCCGAGATGTCGGGCGACGGTCTCCGGCTTGGGCCAGCGGGCCGGGCCGCGCGCCTCGCGCCGGGCGCGCTCCTCCTCGATCCACCGCTCAATCTCGGCTGGGGGCAGGCCCAGATCGTCCAGCTCGGCGCGCAGCAGGTCGGCCCAGTGCGCTTCGCGCCAGCCCAGCCAGCGCACGTTCTCCTCCAGGTTGGTGAACGAGTAAAACACGGCGCCCGGGCTGAGCCGGCCCACGGCGCGGCGAAAACGCGGCGAGTCGGCGAGCGACGCCTCGCCCCACACGGGCCTCGCGGCGACGGCGGCGGCGACCGCGTCACGGTCGGCGATGGTCATCGCGCCGTCGTCGAGCGCCAGCGCCTGACCGCTGCCCATCGTCCAGACCCGGGCCGAGGCGTCGGCCCGGGCTCGTAGCCCGATCAGCCGCCCGACCCGTCCCAGCGCCGCCGCCAGGGCGTCCTCGCTGACGACGCGCACGCGCATCAGCCCGCGCTGCCCGCCGGTGGCCGCGTCCTCGGTCCGCCACCGGGCCAGCGTCGTCTCCGGGCCGATCGACTGGAACACCGGCCCGACCGCCGCGGTGAGCAAGCCCGCCATGGCCCGGGCCTGCTCGCGCTGGCGCGGCGGCAGCGCCTCGACCACGCCCAGCAGCATGGGGATGACGCGCTCGTACCGCAGCCCGAACCGCCGAACGTCCAGCGCATCGGCGCCGACGGCGGCGGGCGCGTCGAGCCCCTCGCCCGCGTCGTCGAACAGGCCGAGGAGGCCGTCGTTCGCCGGCGACAGAACAACCGCCCGGGCCCGCATCGGCGCCGACGGCGCGCCGAGCGTCGCGCCCAGCGCGACGGCCCGCACCGAAGCGAACCCCAGCGCCCCGGCCAGGGCCCGCGCGTCGTAGCGGACCCCGCCGGCCGCCTCGACCACCGCGTCGGAGCGCGTCAGCCGGTCGAGGGCGTCCAGCAGCGGCTCGCCCACGAGCGTGGCGCGGACGTGCGCCGGGCCCAGACGTTCGGCCGCGTCGCGGTAGGCGTCGCCCGACGAGGCGCCGTCGGCCCGCGCCCCATCGAGCCGGTCCAGCGCCCGCGCCAGTTCCTCCGGATCCGTCGAGGCGAGAAACGCATCGCCGACGCGGACCAGCGTGAACGTGTCGGCGAGGACGACGGCCTGCGCGTCGCCGGCCCGCGCCGCCGCGGTGACGTTCGTGAGCGTGACGCGCCGCGCCTCGCGCCCGGCGAGGCGCACCGCGGAAGACTCGGCGTCACCGCCGGCCCGGGCGGAGTCGATCAGCGCGTCGAGGGATCGCTCGAACAGGTCGGCGTCGGGGCCCATCTCGGCGTAGAGCAGGGCGTGAGCGACCATCGGCGAGGCCGCCGACCGGTCCGCCCACAGGGCCAGCCCGACCGCTCCCGCCGGCCGGGGCAGGTCATCCGGGTCCAGCCCACGCCGGGCGGTCTGGGCGCGCCACGTCTCGGCGTCGCTCGTCCAGTACGACGCAAACCAGTCCTGCACGTCCGGCTCGTGGAGGAACGCCCCGATCGGCGTGCGGGCCAGCGCGTCGCGGAACCCGGCGTAGTCGTCCACCTCGATAAGCAAGATCGAATCAGCGGGGGCCAGGTCCGCGACCGGGCCCGCCGGGGCGGACGCCGCGATCACCGCTGTAATCGTGAGGCTCAGCGTGGCCAAGGGTCGGGGCATCGGCGGCTCGCTCCTGGGGCGCTCGTGGCGGGTCCGGAACTCGGCCCGCGGCTCGACCGTATACCCGCCGGCGCGACGCCGTGACGCGGCCCGCCCGCCGGTATGTTGGACAGACCCGGCGGCCGACCCTCCCCGCAGATCACGCCCGAGAGGAGCCACACATGCCGCTCACCCGCCGCGAGTTCACCGCCGCGATGCTCGGCGCCGCCGGGGCCAGCGCCCTGGCGCCCGCAGCCTTGGCCCGTTTGTTCGACGATGACGTGTTCTTCGAGTGGCGACCCGTCGCCGACGGCGCGTGGGCGATCCTCGGCGCCGGCGGCAACGCCTTGCTGATCAAGAGCCGGGACGAAACGCTCCTCATCGACTGCAAAAACTTCGGGCTCGGCCCGACGCTTCTGGAGGAGTGCCTGCGGCGCACCGATGCGATCACCCTTGCGCTCAACACGCACCACCACGGCGATCACGTGGGCGGGAACCCGACGCTCAACGCGACCGGCGTGCCGATCGTCGCTCACGCCAACGCCGAGCCCCGCCTGGCGCAGACCGGCGCGCAGATGTCGGCCTTGTTCACCGCCGGCCAGGAGCGCGAGGCCCAGTGGGCCGATCAGGTGCGCGGCCAGGGCCACACCGACGCCGGCGGCGAGCGCGCCGCGGCGCTCGTCCCCGAGGCGTTCGCGCAGGGCCGTGGGCTCGGCGAGCGGGCGTTCGTCCCCTCGCGCACCGTGGGGGACGCCGACGAACTCCGCGTCGGCGATCTCACCGTTCAACTGCGCCACATCGGCCCCGGGCACACGGACAACGACGTCTACGCCGTCATCCCTCAGCTGAACCTGCTGCACACGGGGGACCTGTGCTTCCACCGGCTGCACCCCTTCATCGACATGGGCGCGGGGGCGTCCAGCGCCGGGTGGATCGAGTCTTGCGACGCAATGCTCGCCGAGTGCGACGCCGACACCACCGTCATCCCCGGGCACGGCGAGATCGGCGATCGGTCCGCGATCCGGGGGCAGCGGGAGTACTTCTCGATCCTGCGCGATCGGATGGCCGAGGCGCGGGCCGAGGGCCTGTCGCGCGACGAGGCCGTCGCCCTGACCATCGACGAATTCGAGGGCTACGGGTTCGAGCGGATCAAAGAGCGGACCTTTGGTGACGTTTACGACGAGATGGGCGCCGGCTGACCGAGCCCCCCGGCCGCCGGTAGCATGGCCCCGTGCTGGCGCGGGTGACGGGAACGCTGGAGTCGGTCGACGCGAGCGTCGCTCTGATCGGGGTGGGCGACGTCGCGTACGAGGCGATGGTCCCGGCGCACCTGGCGCAGACGCTGACCGGTCGCACGGGCGAGCGCGTGACGCTGCACACCGTCGAGCACCTCGAAGCCGTCGCCCAAGGCGCCGCCTTCCGCCCGAGGCTGATCGGGTTCGGGTCGCGCGCCGAGCGGGCGTTCTTCGAGCGGCTCACCCGCGTCAAGGGGCTGGGGACCAGGCGGGCGCTGCGGGCCATGGCCAGGCCCGCGGGCGAGATCGCGGCGGCGATCTCCCGGCGTGACACGGCGTTCCTCCAGACCCTCCCCGAGATCGGCAAGCGCCTCGCCGAGACCGTCGTCGCCGAGTTGCACGGCAAGGTCGACGAGTTCGGGTCCGCCGGCGAGCATCGCGCCGGCGCAGTCGTGACCGTGGCGTCGGCGGCGCAGCAGGCCGTCGCGGCCCTGGAGCGGCTGGGCCAGTCCCGCGCCGAGGCCGAGCGCCTCGTCGGCCGGGCGGTGGAGCGCGACCCGGCGCTGGACACCCCCGACGCGATCCTCGCGGCGGCCTTTACAGAGTGACTCCCGGGATCATCCGCCGGTGGATTCGGCGACGCTCGGCGAGCGCAGCGTCATGTCCACACGCCGGGCCGAGACCGGCGGCGCCGGGGTCTCGTTGGTCATCTTGCCGCGGATGGCGCCGGGGTCATCGAAGAGGCGCCACCTCATCACCGCCGAGAGCGTCTGACCCTCGCGCTCGCCCTCGTCGAACTTAACGACGAGCTTCTTGCCGGCCGGCACGTCCATGGACCACACCGTCTCACCCGTGCGGGTGTCCACGACGGAGACCGTCTTGGGGCTCATGGGCGTCGAGACGTAGGTCAGGGGCGCGTCGCCGGAGTACCACGGCCCGCCGCGCGTGTAGAAGCACCCGCCGAGCCCGGCGGAGAGGGCGGCCGAGATCAGGGTCATCGCGAGGGTGCGGGTCGTGCGTGGCATGGATCGTCTCCGTCGGGTCGGGCCGGGTCGCCGCGGTACGATAGAGCCCGGCGCGGGCGCCGCTCGCCCCCATCATCGTCCCGAAACCCGCCCGGCTCCACCGCCGCCGGCGCCCGAGAGACCCCGGCGTGCCCGACGCGTCCCATCCAGCCCCCGCCGAGCCGCCCTGGCGCGTCGGGGTCGGGTGGGATCGGCACCGGCTGGCGCCCGTCGCCCCCGCGGGCGAGGGCCGGCCGCTGGTCCTGGGCGGGGTCCGGCTCGAGAGCGACCTGGGCCCCGTGAGCCACTCCGACGGCGACGCCCTCCTCCACGCCGTCACCGACGCGATCCTCGGCGCCCTGGGGCTCGAGGACCTCGGCGCCCTGTTCCCCGACACCGACCCCGATCACGAGGGGCGCGACTCGATGGAGTTCCTCGACCGGGCCGTCCGGCTGATGCGCGACGCGGGGTGGACGCTGGCCAACCTCGACGCGGTGGTGGTGCTCCAGTCGCCGAAGCTGGGGCCGCGGCGCGACGAGATCCGCCGGCGGCTGGCCCGGGCGCTGGGCGCGCCGCCAGGTCGAGTCAACGTCAAAGGCAAAACCGGCGAGGGTGTGGATGCGACCGGCGAGCGCCGCGCCGTCGACGCGCACGCCGTCACCCTGCTGATGCGCGCGGACCGGGCCTCATGAGCGGCGGCCCGCCCGATCCCGCACGCCCGCTCTGGCAGGAGGCGGCGTCGTTCGCGCTGCGCGCTCACGCCGGGCAGACCCGGCACGACGGCGTCACGCCCTACGCCGCCCACGCCGTGCGCGTGGCGCTGACCGTGCGCGACCTCTTCGGCTGCGAGGACGAAACGGCCGTCGCCGCGGCCCTCCTGCACGACGTGATCGAGGACACCCCGGCCGACTACGACGACCTGCACGAACGCTTCGGCGCCGCGGTCGCTGACACCGTCGCCGCCCTGACCAAGGACATGCGCCGGCCCGAGCCCCAGCGCGAGGCCGAGTACGACCGGGCGTTGGCGGCCGCTGGGTGGCGCGCCGCGCTGGTCAAGCTCGCCGACACCTACGACAACCTGTGCGATCTCTCGGCGCCGGGCAAGCGCCAGAGGATGCTCGACCGCTGCCGGCGCGCCCTGGCGATCGCCGGGCCTCTGCGCGACGAGCACCCGGCCGTCGCCCGCGGCTCCGCCCTCCTGACCGAACTGGTCCAGCGCGAGTCGGCGCGCGGCTGATCGTCGGGGCTCGAACCGCTCGGTTCTTTTTTGACGGATCAGTGGGACGGGCGTCTCGCCCGTCGTGGTCGCCGTCAAGACGGCCGAGACGGCCGTTCCACCCGCTGCCCCCGTCTCGAGTGACACCGGAGCGACCCGTGAAACAGAACCTACGTCAGGTCCGCGCCCTGGGCCGAGTAGAACCGGGCCAGGTCGGGCCGGCGCGGCTCGCGGAACTTCTCGGCCATGATCGCGGACCACGGGCGCGGCTCGGCGCCGCGCCGCTCGAGGTACCGCTCGTACCGCGCGTCGTACTCGTCGATGAACGCCAGCATCGTGTCGTCATCGGGGTAGCGGTCGTCGAACAGGACCGCGCGCGGGTCGAGCCGGGGCCTCGGGAGCGGGTCCTGCGCCGGCCGGCCCAGGCACAGCCCATACAGCGGGTACACGCCGGCGGGGATGTCCAACAGCCGCGCGACCTCGGCCGGGTTGTTGCGCAGCCCGCCGATGTAGCACGCGCCGTAGCCCATCGACTCCATCGCCAGAACGAGGTTCTGCGCGAAGAGGGTCGCGTCGACGACGGCGAGGAGGAAGGCCTCCAGCCGCGCGTCGTAGGGCTCGCCCCGGCGCCGCGCCACGAGCCGGTGCCGGCGGGTGTCGCCGCAGATGACGAGGAACGCGCCCGCGCCGGCGACGTAGGGCTGCCCGCCCGTGAGGTCCACGAGCCGACGGCGCGCCTCA
>RFGI01000188.1 GCA_003696725.1 Planctomycetota bacterium
CGCCGCACCCCTCGCCTGGCTCGCCGAGCGGGCCGACCTCGTCCACGCGGCCCCGGGCGACCCCGCCTTCGACGCCGCCGCCCCGCACGCCGAGGCCCTGATCGTCCGCACCTACACCACCGTCAACGCGGGCCTGCTCGCCCGCCTGCCGCGCCTGCGGGTCGTGGCACGCGCCGGCGTCGGGCTCGACAACATCGACCAGGACGCCTGCGCCGCCCGCTCCGTCGCTGTCGTCAACACCCCGGACGCCAACACCGACGCCGTCGTCGAGTTCGTCGTCGCCTCCATGCTCGACGCCATCCGCCCCCGCGGCTACCTCGACCGCGCGCTCGACCCCGACGCCTGGAACAACCTCCGCGCCGACCTCGTCGCCCCACGCCAACTCGCCGGTTCGACCCTGGGCATCCTCGGACTGGGTCGCATCGGCACCCGCGTCGCGGCCGTCGGCGCCGCCCTCCGCATGCGCGTGATCTACCACGATCTGGCCGACATCCCCGAAGCCGCCCGCCACGGCGCCGAACCCGTCCCGATGGACACCCTCCTCGCAAACGCCGACATCCTCACCGTCCATGTCGACGGCCGCCCGTCCAACCGCGGGCTCATCGCCCGCGACCAGTTCGCCCGCATGAAAGAGGATGTCATCTTCATCAATACATCCCGCGGCTTCGTCGTCGACCCCGCCGACTGCGCCGACTTCATGCGTGCCCGCCCCGAGGCCAAGGCACTCCTCGATGTGCACGACCCCGAACCCATCCCCGTCGAACACCCGCTGCTCATGCTGCCCAATGTCTATCTCACCCCCCACATCGCCAGCGCCACCATGCGCGCCAAGGACGCCATGAGCTGGGTCGTCCGCGATGTGTGGGCCGCGATCGCCCCCGCCGCCGCTCCGGCCTGACCGCCGCCCCGCGTACCATCCGCCATGATCCAGCTCGGGGTGAATATCGATCATGTCGCCACCCTCCGCCAGGCGCGATACCCCAACCAGCCCGATCCCGGTTTCTCCGGCGGCGGCGAGCCTGATCCCGTCCGCGCCGCCCACGAGGCCGAACTCGGCGGCGCCGACGGCATCACCGTCCACCTCCGCGAAGACCGCCGCCACATTCAGGATCGCGATGTCGAACTCCTCCGCCGCCTCGTCAAGGTCAAACTCAACCTCGAGATGGCGCCCACCGACGAGATGGTCGCCATCGCACGACGCGTCGGCCCCCACACCGCCATGCTCGTCCCCGAGGGCCGCCAGGAAGTCACCACCGAGGGCGGCCTGAACATCTCCGCGCAGCGCGAGACCCTCCGCGGCGTCGTCACCGCGCTCAAGGACGGCGGCATGATCACCAGCGCCTTCATCGACCCCGACCCCCGCCAGGCCCGCGCCGCCGCCGAACTCGGCTTCGATGTCTGCGAGGTCCACACCGGCCCCTACGCCCACGCCTTCGCCGTCTGCGGCGGGGACATGCGCCGCCCCGAACTCATCGCAGCCCTCGACGCCGTCGCACGCACCGGCGACACCATCCGCGAACTCGGCATGCGCTTCAACGCCGGCCACGCCCTGAACTACCACAATGTGCAACCCATCGCGGCCCTGCCCGGTATCGAAGAACTCCACATCGGCCACGCCATCGTCTCCCGCGCCGCCTACATCGGCATGCGCGCCGCCGTCGCCGAGATGAAGCGCATCATCACCCACGCCGCACGCTGAACCACGCCCACGCCAATCACATCGTTTCTTCGCGATTTTCGATGATCGAATCCGCGCACCATCGCGTACACTCAGTCCAATGCCCGCAACGAGCGCACACGACGACCAGGACCGCGGCCCGTTCGTGAATCACGAGGCCGCGCTCGCCTTCCTCAACTCCCGCACCAACTTCGAACGCGTCCGCCAGGACCGCATCGACGCCGACGAGTTCAAGCTCGATCGCATGCACGCACTCATGGCCGAGCTCGGCGATCCCCACAAGTCCCTCAGAGTCGTCCATATCGCCGGCAGCAAAGGCAAGGGATCCACCTGCGAGATGGTCGCCTCCTGCCTCGAAGCCTGCGGCTACACCACCGGCCTGTTCACCTCCCCACACCTCGTCGATGTCCGCGAGCGCATCCGCATCGGCGGCGACATGGTCCTCCGCGAAATCTTCGACGAGGCCCTCGCCCGCGTCCGCGACGCCGCCCGCGCCATCGAGAAGAAACTCGGCCCCGCCACCTACTTTGAAATCCTCACCGCCGTCGGCCTGCTCATCTTCGCCGAACAGGCCGTCGACATCGCCGTCGTCGAGGTCGGACTCGGTGGGCGGCTCGACTGCACCAATGTCGTCCAGCCCACCGTCGTCGGGCTCACCGAAATCCAGCTCGAGCACACCCAGATCCTCGGCGACACCCTCGAGAAAATCGCCGCCGAAAAAGCCGGCATCATGAAGCCCGGCGTTGTCGGCATCTCCGTCCCTCAGACCGACGCCGTCCTCGATGTCTTCCGCCAGAAAGCCGCCGAGATCGGCGCCGATCTCCGTATCCTCGCCCAAGACATCGTCTACTCCTGCCGCTTCGAAGCGGCCTTCGGGCGAGGCCCCCACCCCAAGGTCTGCGTCGGCGAGGAGGGCAAGGGCTTCGAGCACCTCTCCGTCCCCTTCCTCGGCGAGCACCAGGCCCCCAACTGCGGCCTCGCCCTCGCCATCCTCTGCGAACTCCGCAACAAAGGCTTCGAACTGCCCGAACGCTCCGTCGCAGCCGGGCTCCAGCAGACCCCACGCCGCGGGCGGCTCGAAGAAGTCCACGCCCCGCCCCGCGTCATCGTCGACGGCGCCCACACCCCCGAAAGCGTCCGCGCCGCCCTCCGCGCCGCCGGCGCCCACCTCAAGTACGACTCCATGGTCGTCGTCTTCGGCTGCGCCACCGACAAGCAGATCGACGCCATGCTCGACGAGCTCGTCCGCGGCGCCGACAAGGTCGTCTTCACCCGCTCGACCCTCAACCCCAGAGCCATGGACCCCGCCGAACTCGCCCGCCGCTTCGCCGAACGCGAGGACGCGCCCATGGCCCTCGTCGAGCAAGACCCCCGCGGCGCCATCAACGCTGCCGCCCGCGCCGTCGGCAAGCACGATGTCGTCCTCGTCATCGGCAGCTTCTACCTCGCCGGCGAGGTCAAGGGCATGTTCGAAGCCAAACGCGCCGGAGCCGCCAACGCGTGAGCAAACGCCGATTCCTCATCGTCGCCGCCGTTGCCATCCCCGTCGTCGCCATCGTGGCGCTCTCCACCCGCTCCGGCGGCGTCGATCCCTACCCCACCACGCCCGAAGGCTGGAACACCCGCCTCGACGCCCACCTCGCGCAGCTCGGCGCCACCCGCGGCGAAAACTGGGACCTCTGGCTCGATGTCTCCGCCGATCTGGCGCGAATGGCCGATGACCCCGCCGCCGTCACGGACGAGCAGCTGGCAACCACCCTCGACCGGCTGGCGGGCGTCGAGCGATTCACCCCCGCGTACGACCTCTACCCCGCGTCCGATCCCAACCACTTCGATTTGATCACACCCGCACGAAAGGCCTACCGCGATCTGATCGCCCCGCGCATCCGAGACTCGATCCGCAATCAACAAGGCGAGATCGCGGCCACATGGATCGATCGTGCCGACGCGCTCTGCGCGCCCCTGCGCGGCTCGGCGCTCATGGTCGATGCCCTCGTACAGATGGCCATCACCGGCGCCATGCTCGACGATCTCTCAACGACCGTGTCCAACACACCCGCCGCGGACCCCGGCTCGCTCGGCCCGATCCAGGCGGCGCTCCAACGAACAAACTTGCCCGATCCGGCCCGCGTGTTCGCGTCCGAACGCGAGTGGGGCCTCCCGTTGGTCGCAGACTCCGCACGCGCCGGTTGGCCCATCCAGGCCCGCTCGCAGATCCGCGACTTCGACGAGCTGATGACCGACGCGGCCGCCGCAAAGACCGACCCCGCCGCCCTCCCCCGCATCCAGGCATACCGCGACAAGCTCACGACCGAGCCCGCCTTCGCCAGACGACGCGTCGCCCTCGACATGATGCTGCCGGTCGTCGCAAACCTCTGGTCCCACGCCGACGCACTGAAAACGCAGCGTGACGGCACCGTCCTCCTCATCGCCCTCGCCCAACACCGCGCGACGCACGCCGAATACCCCGCCACGCTCGAAGACCTCGACCCCGCCATCCTGAGCCCCCTCCCCGAAGACCCCTTCGCCCC
>RFGI01000035.1 GCA_003696725.1 Planctomycetota bacterium
CTTCCAGTACGCCCATGAGGTGAGCGCCGTCCATCAGCAGGATCATTGCCCGTGTCCGCTGGTGCGCGATGAGTCCGTCCTCGCTGCACCCGTTGATGGACAAGAAGACGCCGAGGGTGTTGTCGAGCCGACGTTGAACCTTCGCGGCGAACGCATCGAGATCCGAGGCCCCGCATGGGGCCTTCTGCCACTTCGCCTCGAAGAGGTAGTCTGTGCCCTCCAGCGAGAACGCCCCATCGATCTGCTCCCCGACGATACGGAATGAGGCCTTCGGATCGAGGTCGAACAGCTCGAAGATGTCGTACATGATCCGTTCCAGTTCGAATCCGCGCCCCTGCGCGTCCTCGGAGACGACAAAGTTCATGTATCGTTCTCGAATCTCGCCAAGCTTCTGACGAACGGCCCCGCTCTGTGCCAGCCGTTCGCTTTCGCGGCGCTGGCGCTGAATCGCAGCGTCCTGCTCCTCCTCGGCAGATTCATGAGTCTCAACCAGGGAGCGAAGATGGGCGACGGCGTCCCGAGCACGCTTGGCCTTCTCCTCGCCGCCGTCGAGGCGTTCCAGATGCTTGAAGCTGGTCATGTCGCAGACCTCGCGGCATAGGCGCATCAGTGTTGCCACATGAACTTCGTCGCCGCAGAGACGGTCCACCACGTCGGACGCGATCTGCCACTTGTATGTGTCCCAGTTGACGCCGCCGAGCACACCGGCGTCCTTCACAGACTGGTACAGGAAGCTCCGGAGATCGCTCTTGAACCAGTAGATCTTCCCAATGGCCTCCTTGAGCGCGACAACTGCCGCAGGAGAGAGTCTCTTCGGCATGCCCCGAGGATAGAGAGTTGGTGATCTGACGTGTGCTCGAACACGTTGCGATCGCCCCGCGATGCCGACCACCCCGGTTGAACGCGCTATGCAGAGACAACCACTTCATAACCCCGGCGGGTTGTCAAGAGAGACCCGGAGAGACTTTGACCCGAAACTACGCGCTGGACGCGCGGAGGCGGCCCCCGCCGGTTATGACAGAACGGTCAAGGTGAGACCCCGATCCGCATCGGGTTTGCTCGACGTCCGTGCCGAAACCCTCGCCAGAATGTCGCAGAGAGGGGCGCCAGCGCGCGAAAACGCCGCCGAGGTCTCTTGGCGGCGTCTGGCGTGAACCGCGGGGCCGGCGGCGTTTGCAACCGGCGGTGAAATAGCGGGGGCGGGATTTGAACCCGCGACCTCCGGGTTATGAGCCCGACGAGCTACCAGACTGCTCTACCCCGCAATCAGGGAGAGAAGGGTACGCCGCGGGCGCCGGCTGTCAAGCCCCGGGGGGCGGCCTGGGCCTGTCGCGCGAGGGGCGGCCTGGGCCTGCGCGTGAGGGGGCCGGGACGGTCGCGCGGGGGGGGCGGCCCGTTCGGGGCGGGTTCACGAGCCCGGCGGGTGAGCGCCGGGCGCGATCGAGGGTCGGCGGGCGCCGAGTATGAACGCGGCGGCGAGGGCGACCCCGAAGATCACGCCGAACGCGGCGACGATCGCGGGCCCGGCGGGCAGGTCGAACCACGCCGCGGCGACCAGGCCGGCGACGCTCCCGGCCAGGCCGACGGCCCATCCGGACACCAGCCGCACCCGCAGGTCGCGGGCGAAGAGCATCGCGCACGCGGCGGGCACGATCAGGAAACTGAACACCAGCAGCACTCCCGCGAGGTGCACCGAGCTGGTCACCACCACGCCGAAGGTCGCGTAGAACACGAAATCCCAGAGCCGGGCGCCGGCGCCCGCCGGGGCGTCGTGTCGGCGCGAGAGGGCGATGAACCGCTTGAAGAAGATGATGTGGACGAGGGCGACGCCGGCGTAGATCGCGGCGGCCTTGGCGACGTCGGGCCATAAGACCAGGAGCAGCCGGCCGACCAGCATGTGCTCGATCTCGTCGCGTTCGACGGCGCTCTGCGAGAGGATCAGGATCGCCGCCGCCGAGGCGACCGCGTACGCGATGCCGATGACGGCCTCCTGCGGGACGCGCCCGTCGCGGAAGCGGGTCACGGCGAAGAACGCCGCGCCCAGGAGCGTGGCGCCCAGCGAGGCCAGGTACGCGGCGCCGGAGTCCGAGGGCGCCCCCGCCAGCACCGCGACGGCGGTCCCCAGGGCGGCGATCTGCGCCAGGGCGAGGTCGACGAAGATCACCTCGCGCATCAGGACATGGATGCCGAGGTAGCAGTGGATCCCCGTCAGGACCACGCACGCGGTGATCGCGGGCAACAAAAAGACCAGGAGATCGGTCACGGGCGGGCCCCGCGCGCGGGCTTGGCCGCGGCGGCCGAGGCGCCCTCCAACGCCTCGCGCAGCCGGGCGATGTTGACGCGGAAGAGGTCCTCGTAGGTGTCGGCGCCGTCGACCCCACCCACGTTGGTCGCCAGGACGACGGCGACGGCCCCGGCGCGCTGGGCGACGGATCGCGCGTTGGCCAGGCTGTTGTAGGGCTCGACGATGACCACCCTCGCGCCGGCGGCGCGCATGGTCTGGGCGAGGTCGCTCAGGTGCCTGGGCCCGGGCGGGATCCCGGGCTTGGGTTCGATCTCGCCCGCCTTGACGAGCCCGAACCGGTCCAGGAAGTAGGGCCAGGCGCGGTGGTAGACGACGACGGGCGCGCCGGCGTAGGGCGCCATTTGGGACGTGAGGTCCTCTGTCAGGTCCCGCAGACGCGCCTCGAGCGCGTCGGCGCTGGCCCGGTAGCGGTCGGCGTGCGCGGGGTCGACGCGGGCCAGGGCGTCGGCGATCGTGCGCGCCGCGATCGCGCCGTTGAGCGGGTCGAGCAGGTAGTGGGTGTTCCCGAAGATGTGGATGTCGCCGTTGGCGCGGGAGAGCTGGCCCGGCGCCGGCACTTCCTTGAGCGCAATCCCCACGGACAGATCGACATACGCCGAGCCCCCGGGGCGGAGGCTGGTCTTGCGGGCGCCGCGGATCAGCGTCGGGACCCAGGGCTCGCCGTCGAGCCCGCCGGTGAGGAAGAGGTCGGCTTTGCGGAGTTTCATGATGAAACTCGGCTTGGGCACGACGTTGTGCGGGTTCTCGTTGCCGCGCATCAGGGTGTCGATTCGGACGAGGTCGCCCCCGACCTGCCGGGCGAGGTCCGCGATCGTCGGCGTAGTCGCAACGATTCGGACCTTGGCGCCCGCGGGGGTGCTCGACCAGACAAGCAGGCACACGGCCGCGAGGGCCGCGGCGCGCCAGCCGCGCCGGGGAGGGCGATCGATGGATCCGGGGGTCAGCCGTCGGTGCGGGGTGATCGATCGGTTCATCGGAAGGCTCCGAAAGCGTGTGGGGGATGGGCGCCGATGCTGAACGTCAGCCCGATCAGGAAGTTGGCTTCGGGCGTGGTCTCGCCGTTGATGCGGGCGAACCGCTGCTGGTACTGGAACCGGAGGCGGACGTTCTCCGCGAGATACAGCGAGAGGTAGGGCGAGACTGCGAGGTCGTGGTCCCCAGGGGCGCGGTCTTCGACGCTGGGGAACTCGGTGTAATCGAACCGCGTGCCGGCGTAGAGGTTCTTCGCGAACTGGTACTCCCCGAAGAGGTAGGCGCCGAAGGACTCGTTGCGGAGCATGCCGAGGGCGGGGGACTCGGTGTCGTTCATGCCGTAGAAGAGCTCGCCCTGGATGAGGAGGCTCCGGGCGTCGGGGTTGTCGGGGTCCTGCCAGTGGAAGGTCGCGTCGGCGCCGAAGAGGCTGCTGTTGTCGCCCTGCGCGCCCGACGAGGCGCCGAAGAGGTACGACCCGCCCAGCTGGAGGGAGCCGGTCTCGCCGACGTCGGTGAACCACTTGAGATGGGCGACGACCGCGGGGTTGGAGGCGTTGGGCCCGCCGAGCAGGGGCGACTCCTCTCCGCCGTCGGCGTTGACGACCTCCGCGGTCAGCTCGATGAACTGGTCCAAAGGGTTGGGCACGAGCCAGGAGACAGACGCGCCTGTCGTGGCCAGCCCCTCGCCGCCCAGGAACGCCTGCACGGCGAGCGGGCGGTCCACCTGCGGCAGGGCGTGGGTGTGCAGGCGGTTGTTCTCGCCGAAGGCGTTGCGGAACTTGCCGGCTTTGAGCGAGAGCCCCGCGGGCAGTGAGTGGAAGTTGATGTATCCCTCCTCGATGTCCACGTTCCGGGCGATCTGGATGTCGGTCGAGCCCGGGTTCTCGATCTCCTCCTCAAACGTGGTGATAAAGATCGCGTCGGCGAAGGGCGCCACGGCGGCGCGGATGTCGAGCTCCACCTCGCGGAGGTTGAAGCGGTTGCGGTCGTCGTCGCCGCTGGAGGAGAGCGAGGCGCCCATATCAAAGAGAACACCGATCGCCGGGTTGAGCTGGTTGCCCCAGCCCAGGGACGAGTCGCCCAGGCTCAGCCGCGCCTGTGGCGGGAGCTCCTCCGTGCGGGGCCGGATCGGCTCGGTCTGAATCGGCGCTGTGGTCGATGCAGGCGGCGCGGACCCGGCGGAGGGCGCAGCGGCGCCCGCCGAGGGCCGGGCCAGGCGTTCTTCGAGCTGGCGGATCCTCTGCAGGTCGGCGTCGTGCTGTTCTTCGAGGGCGCCGACGCGCTCGCGCAGCCGGGCCAGCTCGTCGAGAACGGACCGGAGTGTCTCGTCCTGCGCGGGTGGTTCGGGATCGGTCTGGGTCTGGGCGCGCACCGGCGCCTGGGACAGTGCCGCGGCCGCGACGACCGCGATGGTCAACGTCTTCATGGTGTGCGTGTCCTGTCGCTGATCTGGTGCGGACGAGCGCGCGGGAGCGCCGCCCGTCCGGGACGTGCGTCGAACGTGGTCGGGGGATCAGATCAGCGACGGGGGGGCGCGCGGCCGGCCGATCGGGTCGGCGGCGCGGGCGAGCACACAGGGCGCGCCCGAGGGGTCGGCGAAGATCACCGGCGTCTCGAGCCTGCCAGAGGGCCGGGCGTCCAGCGCAAGGGTCAGCGAGCGCGCCCATGCGCAGACGGCGCACGGGTGGATCGCGTCGTGCGTGTCATCGGTGTGGGCCGAGGGCGGCGCCGAGCGTTCGTCCGCGCACCCCTCAGAGAAAGGGCACGTGTCCGGGACGGTGCGCCAGGCGTCGGCGATCTGGTGGATCGCGGGCCCGACGCCGAGGCAGATCGAGAGAAACGCGAGCAGGAGGGCGCCGATCGGGCGAGCCGACCGTTGGCGCGCGCGGCGCGCCTGAGGATGGTCGAGCCGGGATGCGGACCCGCGCGAGTGCATGGCCGGGTTCAGTCTACCCGGTCACCGCCGCCGGCGCGAGGCCGCGATCAGGCCGGCGCCCAGCAGGCACACCCCGGCGCCCGGGGCGGGGACGGCCGGCCCGAGGATCTCCATCTGCACCCGCGCGATCCCGTCGGGCGCGGTGCGGATGTAGTTGATGCGGAACGCCCAGTTGAAGGGAACGATCGAGGCGGCGCTGGTCACGCCGTCGGGCGAGCGGAACTCGACAGAGGAGAACGTGCCCAGCAGCGGCGTCTTCGAGAGCAGGAGGTCCACCGTGTCGCCGGTGGAGATGATCAGCGATCCGTGCACGTGCAGGGAGAGGACGCCGCCCAGTGTGGTGGGCCCGGGCGCGTCGGCGGCGCCGAAGTTGATCTTGAGCTGATCGGTCGTGGAGAAGTCGGCGCCGCCGAGGACGAGGTGGAGCTCCCCGGCGGTGGTCTGGGTGTACGAGCCGTAGATGTTGAAGTCGGCCTTGGACCCGTCGAAGGAGTGGTCCACGTAGAGCCGGCCGTTGTTGACGACGTCCGCGACGAGCGCCCCCGTGCCGACGACGTTTCCGCGGGTGAGCGTGAAGGTCGAGGTGCTGACGATGCCCTTGTCGCCGATGAGGTTGGTCTCGTTGTCGCCGAGGGTGGAGCTGTCGATGGTGATGCCGCTGGCGACGTCGAGCTGCGCCGACGCGCCGCGGCTGACTTTGAAGCTCCCGCCGGAGAAGGTGGCCGCCCCGTCGACGACCATCAGCCCGCTGAGGACCTCCACGCTTGCCCGGCTGGTGGCGCTGAACTCACCCCCCACGCGGGCGGCGACGGGCGGGGACGACGAGTCGATCACCAGCCGCGCTTTGGTCCCGCCGGAGATGGTGAGGTTGCCGGCGACGTCGAGCACGCCGCCCGCGGTGACGGAGACCTGCCCGGTGTCCGAGAGATTGGGCGCGGAGCCGTCAATGAGCAGCCCGCCGGCGCCGACGTTCCACGTGGATTGCTTGAACGTAGCCGGGATCCCGAGCACAGCCTCACCCGTGACCTCGACGTTGGCCTTGCCGGTGACGTGCGCGGTCTCGGTGAAGAGCGTGCCGGCGCTGGCGATCCGGGCGTTGCCGTCGATGGTCGCCGTCCCGCCGAAGGAGGCGAGCCCGGTGTTGATGATCTCCAGTCCGAAAAAGCCGGCGCCCGCGGTGGGCGACGCCGAGAGCAGGAGATTCCCCGTGGCGCCCGGGTCGTCCGCGGCGAGGATCGCTTCGGGGACAGAGGACCCCGCGCTGTCGATGGTGACCTTGCTCAGGGCGCCGATGATCGCGTCGCCGGTGAGCCGGAACGACGAGGGTCCGGTGAGGGTGAGCGTGTTGGCCGTCCCGCCGACGAGGGTGAGCCCGTCGCGGTTGATGGCGCCGTCGGTGTCGATGATGACGTCGCCGCCGTTGTCGATGAGGAGGGAGGCGCCGGGGAGGGCCGAGGCGCCGATGGATCCGCTGTCGGCCATCTGGAGCGTTGTGCCGTCGACCATCACGTCGCCGGTGACGGCGAGGACGTCCTTGACGAGCTTCACCACGCCGATCGGGTTGCCCTGCACGAGCAGCGACTTGGCGATCGGGACGTCCGGCCCGCCGAACGCCGGATTCGGGCTCAGGTCCAGGGTCAGCGTCGGCAGGGCGTCGAGGATGATGTCCTCGGTGACGAGGGGGACGTGGCCCGTGGGGACCCCGGTGTCGGCGAACGCCCACTTGACGGGATCGAGCCAGAAACCATCGCCCCCGGTCCGTTTGACCGGCGCCGCGAGTGCGGCGGACACGGCGATCGACGCGGCGCACGCCGCGGGCAGCGCATGACAGACAGAACGTGACATCGTGTAGCGTCCCCCCTTGGATGTCGCGCGCCCTGTTCGAGCGGCGCGGGCTCCGACGCCTCTCCCGGCCCCGGCGGACCGGCCAACTATACGTGAACGATGGGCGAGAAACAAGGCGTTTTCCCCGTTCTGATGGTGCGCGGGCAGCAGCCGGATCGCCGACGCTGAGCCGTCTCGGCGGTGTGGTAAGGTCCGGGACGTGTTCCCGATCGCCGACAGCGCGCCGGTTCGCACCCCACCGGTGGCGACGTGGGCTCTGATCGGTGTGAACGTGCTTGTGTTCACGGCGCTGCTGGGACTGTCGCCCGGCGATGAGCAGCGAATCTTCGCCATGTTCGGGGTGGTCCCCGCCCGGCTGACCGGGGCGGGCGGGAGCCCGGCGTCGGTTGCGGCGTGGGTGACGATCCTCACCAGCATGTTCATGCACAGCGGGTGGGGACACCTCGCGGTGAACATGTGGACGCTCTGGCTCTTCGGCGACAACGTCGAAGAGCGGCTCGGGGTCGGCCGGTACCTGGCGCTCTACCTCATCGCGGGGGTGAGCGCGGCGCTGGTGCACATCTGGACCAACGCCGGCTCGGCCGTGCCGACGGTCGGGGCGTCGGGGGCGATCTCCGGCGTTGTCGGCGCGTACGCGCTCCTGTACCCGCGGGCGCGGGTGATCGTGATGGTCCCGGTGCTGTTCCTCCCGTATTTTTTCGCGATCAGCGCGATCGCGTTTGTGATGATCTGGTTCGTGTTCCAGGTGATCAGCGGGACGATGGAACTGGTCAGGCCGGCGGACGTCGGCGGGGTGGCGTGGTGGGCGCACATCGGGGGGTTCGCGGCGGGGCTGGCGTTGACGCCGATGCTCGCCCGCGAGGCGCCCACCTTGGCGGCCCTCGAGCGCGAGCCGATCGCCCGCCGCTGGGACCGCGGCTCCGGGGAGGATTGGCCATGAGCGTGCTCGACGTGTTCTGGATCTTCTTCATGCTGTCGGCGTTGCAGCCGATCCTCCGGCAGCGCTTCCTCGAAGCGGCCCGGCAGCGGCTCATCGCGCTCATCGAACGCCAGCGCACCAGCCGGGTGATCCTGCTGGTGCATCGGCAGGAGACGATGGGCCTCCTGGGGTTCCCCATCTACCGTTTCATCGACATCCAGGACAGCGAGGAAGTCCTGCGGGCGATCGAGCTCACCGACCCTCAGACCCCGATCGATCTGGTCCTGCACACGCCGGGCGGGCTGGTGCTGGCTTCGCAGCAGATCGCCCGGGCCCTCAAGAGGCATCCCGGGAAGGTCACGGTGCACGTGCCGCACTACGCCATGTCCGGCGGGACGCTGATCGCCCTGGCGGCGGACGAGATCCTGATGTCGCCCAACGCGGTGCTCGGCCCGGTCGACCCGCAGCTGGGCCCCAAGCCGGCGGCGTCGGTGCTGAAGGTCATCGAGCGCAAACCCATCGCCGAGGTCGACGACGAGACGATCATCCTCGCGGACCAGGCGGAGAAGGCCATCCAGCAGGTGCGCGAGTGCGTCGCCGAGCTGCTCACAGAGCACTACCCCGAAGAGGACGCCCAGCGGCTGGCCGCCACGCTCAGCGAGGGGACCTGGACGCACGACCACCCGATCACGCGCGAGCGGGCCGAGGCGCTCAAGCTGCGGGTGGCGGGCCCCACCCCGCCGGAGGTCATGCGGCTGATGTCTCTGTACGCACAACCGATCCGACGAGCGGGCGCGGTCGAGTACCTCCCGGAGCCTCGGCGGCCCGGGCGGCGCGCACCAGGCGCACCGGCGCGGACCGGCCGGCGGTGAGCCGGGCGGCTCAGGCCGATTGACGCCGGAGCGACGGGTCGACCGCGGCGGCCATGGCGGGGGTGTCCAGATCGCGTCGCAGGAACGCCGCCACTCGGCGCGCCGCATCGGACGGGTCCGCGATCGCGTCGTCGTAATCAACACTGATGGACGCGGCGTGTGGCGCGGTCGCCGCCCACGCCTTGGCCCGTCGGGCCTGCGCCGAGAGCGTCGTGGCGAGGCGTTCGTGATCGGCGCCAGAGCCTGCGCGACCGAGGCGCTCGAGCATCGCGCGCTGGCTGCGCAGGACGGCGTCCATCGGTCGGTCCATAAAGATGACGAACGCCGGTGTGGTGCGCGGGATGAGGGGGATGAGCGGGGCGACGATCTTGACGGCTTTGCCGCGGGCTTCGTGGAGCCAGCCCGCGTCGCGCCCCAGCCGAGCGACACGCCTGTCCTCGTAGTATCCGTGTGGGTTTGATTCATCCGCGGAGCGATGGTCGTCGATGACCAACTCGAGCCCGCCGGCGGCGAGCATCTGCATCATCATCGACGTGCCGGAGCGCGGCAGCCCGGAGACGATGACGATCGCACCGGTCGGGTCGCCGGGGTCCGAGCCTTCGGCCGTCGTTGTCGCTCGGTACTCGAGCCGTTCGCGGCCGCGCGACCAGACGCGGTCCTGCTGGCTTCCGCGGAGTCGCGCCCTGAGCTTGCGCGCCTCATCTTGACGGTCGGGATCGCGCGAGAGGATCGCGGCGAGGGTCCGTGCGGCCGGCGCGTATCCGGGCGCCTGCGCCAGCGCCACGCGTAGGGCGCGCTCCGCGGCCGCCGCGTCACCGGAACGCCACACGGCGCGGCCCAGGAGCGTGTGAGCGCGCGGGAGATGGAACGACAGGTCGATGGCGGTGAGCGATTCGTCGATGGCGACGGCCCAGTCGCGGCGGGCGATCGCGCACTCGGCCAGACCAAGTCGGGCCTCGGCGTTCTCGTTGTCGGCCTCCAGCGCCCGGTGGAACCACGTCATGGCGCGGTCGTGTCGGCCGACGCGGAGTTCGGCGGCGCCGAACGACAGGCACAGTGATGGGTGCGCCGCGCCGGTCATCGAGAATCCGTCGAGCGTCCGGCGAGCGTCCTCCGTCTTCCCGGTCTCGATGGAATGCGACAGCCGGAGCCACGCGATGTGTGCTTCGCGGGGCGCCGCCAGCGATGAGAGCCGGCGCACCGTGTGCCGCAGACGAAACCGTTCCGCATCGCGTTCCGCCGCGGGCGCGGCCATCGCGTCCTCGTCCGGGTCGCTCAGCGCATCCGCGTCGTTCTGTGGGTCGGCGTCGGTGGCGAGCAGGCGGTCGATCTCGGGTTTGAGTCGCTCGAGCTCGGCGCGGGCTTTCTCGGCGTGCTCGCGGGTGCGCGCCTCGAAGAGGTCGATCGCCTCGGCGCGACGGTCGAGTTCACCCATGGCGCCGAGGCAGCGGATCAGCGCTCCGCCGAAGCGGTGCTCAGCGGGCCAACTGTTCCAGAGTTCTTCGAGGATCGGCGCGGCGGCGCCGAACCGGGCGCCGTCCATGTACGCCCGCGCCAGGTTGAATTGCAGCTCGCGCGTGCACTCGCGCACCGCCTGGCGCGCGTCGTCGGGCGGCGCGTCGATGTAGCCGAGGTCCACGAGCTGCTTGACGGCTTCGGCATCGGCGATCGGGTCGACGCGCTGCGACTCGTCGTGCGAGCCGTCCTCGCCCTC
>RFGI01000189.1 GCA_003696725.1 Planctomycetota bacterium
GCGTCTCGCCCGTCGTGGTAGCCACCGATCGTGGGACGGGCGTCTCGCCCGTCGTGGTAGCCACCGATCGTGGGACGGGCGTTTCGCCCGTCGTGGTTGACACAGAACACGGCGAGACGGCCGTTCCACCGGCTGTCCCCGTCCGGGTGATGCCTGAGCGATCCGCCGAACAGGACCTAATCAGAATTCAGTTTCGCCGCGGTGAACTGCGTCCCCGTGGTCCGGGGCTCCCATGTCCACGCCGGGCCGTGCTTGGCCTCGTAGTGCGCCCACAGCTCGAACCAGTACGACCTGAACCGGTGGGCGCCAAACCGGTCGTAGTGGGCCCGCACCCGCTTCTCGACGGCGCGGTCCGAGCCGGCGAACCCCAGGACCGCCCGGCCGTGGCGGATGGTCTCGGTGTCCACGGCGAGGTAGCCGTAGCGTCCCAGCAGCTGCATCATGTTGCCGGCGGCGTAGGGCCCGATCCCGGGCAGGTCCAAGAGGGCGCGGTGGGCGTCCTCGTCGGGCGTCGCCGGGTCCTCCAGCCACTGCATATCGAGCCGGCCGGACGTGATAAGCCTGGCGAGGTCGACGATGCGCCGATCGCGGTAGCCCACGCCGCACCGGCTGCGGAGGGTCTGCGGCCGGCGGCGCGCCAGCTGCCCCGGCGCCGGGAACGCCGGCTCGATCACCTCGCACAGTCGGCGGTTCATGGTGATCGTGCTGGGCCAGGCGACGTTGCACGACGTGACGGTCTTGATGAGATCTTCGAAGACGGTCGGGCTGCGAAAGAGCCGCCCGCGGCCGGCCCGCCTCCACCGGCGGTCGGCGCGGTGGAACCCGGCGACGCCCGCGTCGTCCAGGTTCAGCATCCGGCGGATCTGACGGCGCAGCGCCGCCCGGTCGGCCACGTCCAGGTCGCGATCGACCCGCGCCGTGACAGCGCCCCCGGGCGCGTCCGACGGCTGGGCGATCTGGGCGTGCGCCCGCCCGCCGGGCAACAGGAACGGCCGGGTCAGCGTCCGCGTCGCCGGGTCCCACACGTTCGGCGCCAGCAGGAAATACCCGTACGAGCAACAATCCCGCCGGAAGAGGTAGTCCGCCGGGGGCGTGATGCGCAGCCGGGCGGACACGGACGGCGCTCAGCCCGCGTGCGCCAACCGCGAGGTCGGCATCAGGTACGCCGCGATGTTGACGCACAGCCGATCCGCCAGTCGCGCGAACTCGGCGTACCGGGACTCGATCTGCTGCTCGATCTCCTCTTCTGTGTACCCGGCGCGGTGCAGATCGTCCTTGGCCGACGCCACCATCTCGCGGATCAGGCGCTGGTCGGCCTCGAAGTGGTGCTGGAACCCGTACGACCGCATCCCGACCCGGAAGGCCTGGACCGGGCGCTTCTTGCTCGACGCCAGGGCCACCCCGCCCGCGGGCAGCGACGCGACATGCCGCGTGTGGTGCAGGAACTGCGGCGAGTCCCAGGGGATCCCGGCGTGGAGGGTGTCGGTCTGGCCCGCCGCGGTCAGGCTGACGGTGTGGAATCCGATCTCCGGCTCGTCCATCGGTTCGACGGCGCCGCCCAGCGCCGACGCCAGCATCTGCGCCCCCAGGCACACGCCCACCACGGGCAGCCCGCGCGCGTGCGCCTCGGCGAGCAGGTCCATCTCCGCCCGCATCCACGGGGCCTTATCCGGCGGGTCATCGACGTTCTGCGGCCCGCCCAGCGACACGACGCCGTCGACGCCGTCGAGGTCCGCGGGGACGGCGCCCCGCGCGTGCAGCTCGCGGATGTCCAGGCGCAGGCCGTGGTCCCGGAGCGTCGCCCCGAGCCGGCCCGGCCGACCGATCTCATGGTGCTGGAAGACGAGGATGGCCATAGCGGCCAGCCTACCGCGACCGGGCCCGCTCGGCCCGAGGCCTGTCACCGAGGCTTGAACATGGCGATCGTCGCGTCGTGCCCGCCGAGGTAGTCCTGCCGGAACCGGACCAGCGGTGTCCGGCTCAGGGCCCAATCGAGCAGGGCGAGCGTGTCGAGCCGCCTGGCCGGCGCCGGGTCCTGGGCCAGCAGGGCCGCCGGCGCCCGGTCCGAGAGGAAGTTGAAGAGCAGCGCCTCCTCCGCGGCGTCCCAGGCGCGCCCCAGCGTCCGCATCGCCGTTTCGTCGTCCATGGTGTTGAGCGAGCCGGAGAAGACAATCACGTCGGCGCCGGGCCCGCCCGCGGCGCGTGACCAGCGCGAGAAGGCGTCCGGCTCGCGGGCGATGTCGCAGACCTCGAACCGGGCGCCGGGCAGCCCCCGCGACGCCGACTGCTCGATCATCTCCGGCATCGCGTCGAGTCCGACATACGCCGCGTGCTCCACCCCGCGTTCGACCAGCCGGTCGCACAGGGCCCCCTGACCGCTGCCGGCGTCGATGACCGACCGGCCCGCCAGGTCCGCCAGGTCGATCAGCACGTCGAACCGGGTCGTTTGCATCTGTCGGCTGCGCCAGCCGGTGGCCTCGAACGACGGGCCGTGGGCGTCGAGGATCGCGCGGTACGGCGCCAGGTACGGCGGGTCAGGCGTGCGCCGATCTCGGCTCGCGTCACGGGGCATCGCCCCATCGTAGCCACCCGCATTCGGGGGTTTTGTTGCGACCTTGGCCCGATGACTCAACACCCGAGGCTCCGGGCGCCGATGTCCCCCGCCGTCATGCCATGCCAAGACGCGTGGATCGTGGACGACTCGGCGGCGGCCCGGCGGCTTCTCGGAGCCCTGATCGGTCGCGCCGGGTTTTCGGTCGTGCTCTTTGAGTCCGGCGCCGACGCCGCCCGCGCGATCACCGACGCCGACCCACACCCCGCGCTGATCGTGCTCGACATGCAGATGGAGGGCCTGGACGGGTGCACGACGGCCCGCGCCATCCGCCGCGCCGGCTACGCCGGGCCGATCGCGCTGATCTCGGCGACGACCAGCCCGGCGCTGGTCCGCCGGGCGCTCCGCGCCGGCGCCGACGCCGCGCTGCGCAAGGATGCGGGGTTCGCCGGCCTGCGCGCCTGGGTCGCCGAACGGTTCCCCGCGACCGACGACGCCGACGCTAGCGCCGCCGCCTCGCCAGCATCCACACCGGGAGGCTGACGAACGCCGGCGCCAGCGAGCCGGCCCACTCGCCGGCGCTGACCCTCGGGAGCAACCCGCTGGGCGACGCCGCCAGGATGCGCGGCGCCGTGATCGGCGAAGCCAGCCCCACCCAGTCCGCCCATCGAACACCCGCCAGCGCCCACCCCGCCGCGGGCCCGGCCAGCGCCACAATCAGGATCACGATCATCCATGCCACCCGCGCCGCCGGTCGGCCGCTCGCCGTCCCCAGCGCCACGAGCGACCCGATCAACAGCGCCCACGACGCCAGCGACAGGCCCACGCCGGCGCTGACGCTCCACGGCCAGAGCCCGGGCCACGGCACGGGGCGGATCAGCGCTCCCCCGGGCAGGAGCGTCATCGGCCACACCACCGCCTGAGCCAGGAGCGCGACCACGACCCAGTCCGCCAGCGCCGCCGACGCCGGCCGCTCGGGCGCCGCCTGACTTAGCCTGAGCATCGGCCAGAGCACGCTCACGGCCAGCGACACGATCAGGAGCAGCATCCCCGCGCCCCGGCGGAGCGTCGCCTCAGACGGTTCACCCAACGCCGGCGACACCAGCACGGTGGTTAGCGCCGCCAGCAGCAGGTAGACCGAGAGCAGCAGCGCGAAGACTCGCGGCTCGCCGCGCCGATGCGCCCAGCGGTCGGGCCGGCTCTCGCCCTGCTTGGCGCCGTGGGTCACGGCGACGCCGACTCGTCGATCAGCACGTACCGGGTGTGGATCTCGACCGGGGGCCGGTCGCCCGCGACGAGCGAGGGATCACCCGCGACGCGTTCGAACCGCTGGCGCTTGATCTCGTCCGACGCCTCGCCGGGCCGGCCCGCGCCGGGCGCCGACCCCCACACGATCCGCCCGCCGGTGTCCATGACGACGACCAGCTCGCCTTCGGGGACGTACCTGGAGACGTCGATCGCCGCGATGCGCGCCGCGTGCGGGCTGCTGCGAAGGAACCGGTGCAGCCGGATCGCCGCGGGCACGTCGCCGCCCGGCCAGATCAGGCCGAACCCCTCCGCGCCGTCGGGCCTGCGGGGGGCGGCCGCGTACGGGCGAACGATCACGGGCAGGTCGCCCGCACCGCCCTCCGGGTACCGCAGGGGGAGCAACGCGCCGTCGTCCGCGACGAGCCGGTCCCACGAGCCGGTCCGCACGACGGCCGCCGGGGCGCGCCAGTCGCCGCGGACCTCGACCACACCGGCCGGTCGGCGGCGGAGCGTCGGCGGCGTCTTGAACCAACCGGTCCGGGCCAGCGCCTCGCGCGTCTCGGCGAGGGCCGTCGTGTCGAACGGGTCGGGGGTCAGCCCGGCCAGCGCGATCCTCCGCAGCCGGTCCTGCTCATCGGCGGGCAGCCACGTGCCGGACACGTCGCCCGCCACCGCGGGCCACCGGATCACGACCCGCACGGGGTCGGCGCGCACCGCGCCGACGCGGCGCCTGAGCGGCCCGTACGCCAGCGCCGACGACGCCACCATCAGGACCACCACGAGCGGCAGCGCCAGCCGGTTCGCCCACGCCCACACCGAACGCAGCGCATCGACGGCGCCCGCGATCCGGGCCGTGCGGCCCTTCGAATTCGGCTTTGTCTTGCGTGGCATCCCGGGTCAACCTCCGTACGCCGAGGGCGCCCCGGCGAGGGCCAGCTCGACCAGCCGGGCGCACAGCTCGGGCATCGCCCACCCGCCGGCGCCGCGGGCGCGGGCCGCCATCGGCACGAGCGAGTGATCCGTGAACCCCGGCATGGTGTTGAGCTCCAGGAGCCAGGCCAGGCCGGCCCCGTCGACGATGTAGTCCGCCCGCGCGATGTGCCGGGCGCCGACGGCGGCGCACAGCGTCAGCGTGACCCGCGACACGTCCTGCGCGACCCCCGCCGGCAGGTCCGGGTCGATCTCGTAGCGCGTGTCGTCCCGGCTGTACTTGGCGTCGTAATCGTAGAGCCCGTCGGCGGGGACGATCTCGACGATCGGCAGGGCCTCGTCGCCCACCACGCCCACGGTGATCTCCCGCCCCTCGATGAACGGCTCGACCATGTGCGCCCGGCCCGAGCGCGCCGCGGCCGCCCGCGCCGCGTCCCACGACGACCGGTCCCGGCAGACACAGAGCCCGACCGTCGAGCCCTCGCGCACCGGCTTGACGACCACCGGCCCATCGAACGGGCGCCCCGGGTCGTCCGGGTCCAGCACGCACGCCGGCGCCGTCGCGATCCCCTCCCCCGCGGCGATGAGTTTCAGGGCGATCTTGTCCATCGCCAGCCGCGCCGCACGCGGCCCGGACCCGACGTACGGCCGGCCGTCACGCTCTAGGAGGTCCTGCATCGGCCCGCCCTCGCCCCACGGCCCGTGCAGGACAGGGAACACGACCTCGCCCGGCAGTCGCGCGAGCTCCTCCCGCGTGATCCGCTCGATGATCGCGCGGTGCGCGGCCAGGCCCGCGTCCTCCAGCGCCCGTGCCACCGCCGACGCCCCCGCGATCGACACGTCGCGCTCCGACCCCACGCCCCCGCCCAGGACCAGCACCCGCGCCGTCACGGGGCGTCCTCCCGGCCCCAGACGACGAGCTCGCGCTCCAGCGTGACGCCGTGGACCTCGGCGACGCGCTCGCCCACCCGCTCGATCAGCGCCAGCACGTCGCGCGCCGACCCGCCGCGGTCG
The DNA here is from genome assembly GCA_003696725.1 of Planctomycetota bacterium. Lineage (GTDB taxonomy): Bacteria > Planctomycetota > Phycisphaerae > Phycisphaerales > UBA1924 > J020. The sequence continues at coordinate 5,744 of RFGI01000189.1, forward strand.
GCGGTGATGAAGTTCGCGTGCACCGCCGAGACCGACGCCGACCCGATGCGCAGTCCCTTGCATCCGGCGGCGTCGATCAGCCGGCCGGCGCTGACCCGCTCGCCCGACACCGTGGGGTTCTTGAACACGCACCCGGCGCTGCGCTCGGCGAGCGGCTGGGACGCCTTCTTGGCCGCCATCACCTCCTTGAGCCGGTCGCGCAGGCGCGCCGGGTCCGCCGGCGTCAAGGCCAGATCAACCTCGGTGATCACGACCTGCGCGAGCCCGCTCCGGCGGTAACCGAACGGGATCTCTCCGCGCCGGCGCTCGAAGGGCTCGCCCACGAGGGTCACGCCGCGCACCGCGCGGACCACCGATGCGATCTCGCCGAAGGCGCCCCCGGCGTTCATGCGCACCGCGCCGCCGAGGGTCGCCGGGATCCCGCCCAGGCCCTCCAGCCCGCCGAGCCCGGCCCGCACCGTCTCGATGATGAGCCTCGGCAGCGACGCCCCGGCCCCAACGCGGAGCACGACGACTCCCTCACCCTCCACGGGTTCGATGGGGCCCGTCACGCCGGTCATCTTCGCGAGTGAAACCACCACCCCGCCGACGCCCGCGTCGTCCACGAGCAGGTTGGCGCCGTCGCCCAGCACGCGCACACACCCCTCGAACCGGTCGATCAGGGCGCGGAGTTCGTCCATCGAGGCGGGCTCGGCGAAGTGGTCGGCGCGCCCCCCCACGCCGAACCACGTCGGGATCGGCGCGTCGCGGACGGTCTCCACCCCCATCGCCGCCCTCACGCCGCCGGCTCCCGCGCCGCCCGGGCCATGAACGACCGGGCGATCTTCCACACGGGCCCGGCGCCCATCACCACCAGCGTGTCGCCGGGGCGCAGGGTCCGGTCCAGCCGGTCGACGATCGCCTCGAACGTTTCCTCGTGCGACGCGGCGACCCCCGCGCGGCCGAGGCGCTCCACCAGATCCGCCGAGCACACCCTGGATCGCTCGACCTCCGAGTCGCGCACGAAATAGATCGGCGGCACGATCACCTCGTCGGCTCGGGCGAACGCCCGCGCGAAATCCTCGAGCAGGAACCGAGTCCGGCTGTGCTGGTGCGGCTGGAACACGCACACCAGCCGCCCGCCTCGGTCGTCGATCCCTTCGCGGGCGCGGACGGCGCGGAGGGTCGCGTCGATCTCCGTGGGGTGGTGCCCGTAATCGTCGTAGACGCGGACCGACCCGCCGCGGGCGAGCGGCCGGTCGCCCAGCCGCTCGCAGCGCCGTCGGACGCCCGGGAAGCGCGCCAGCGCCGAGGCGACGGCGCCGGGACCCGCCCCCAGGGTCAGGGCCGCGGCGGCGGCGATCGCCGCGTTCATCGCGTTGTGCTCGCCGGGCATGGGGTTGATCCACACCAGCGGGCGCCCGCCGCGGCGCGAGAGCGTGACCTCGCCGCGCGCGCCGGTCCGGACGCGCCAGTCCGCCTCGGGCGCGACGCCGATCGTCTCGACGGCGCAGCGCGCCCCGGCCGCGACGCGGCGCCGGTGGGCGCCCTCGTGGGCGATGATGAGCCGGCCGCCCTCGTCGGCGCCGGGCAGCAATCTGACAAATCGCGCGAACGCCTCGATGACCGCGTCCAGCGAGCCGTACACGTCCAGGTGGTCCGCCTCGACGGACCCGATCGTGGCGACCGTCGGCCGGAGCCGATGGAACGACCGGTTGAACTCGCACGCCTCGGCGACGAAGACGCCCGGCTTTCCCGCCAGAGGCCCCGCCGGGATCACGCCGGCCCCGACGCGGTGGCCCCGCGCCGGCTCGCCGGGCGCAGCCAGCGCCGCCGACTCGGCGCCGACGATCACCGACGGGTCCAGCCCGGCCTCGATCAGCGCCGCCCCCAGGATCGCCGCGGTCGTGCTCTTGCCGTGCGTCCCGGCCACCGCGACGCCCGTCCGCCCGGCCATGCACGCCCCGAGAGCCTCGGCGTACGTCAGCACCGGGATCCGCCGCCTGCGCGCCTCCCGGATCAGCCGGTGCTCCTGCCGGACAGCGGCCGAGGCGATCACCGCGTCGCAGCGATCCGGGATCGAGGCGGCGCCGTCGTCGACGCCCACCGGGACGCCCTCGCGCTCCAGCGAGCCGGTCACTTCGGTCAGCGTGGCGTCCACGCCTCGGACGCGCCCGCCCCGGGCGATGATCTCCCGCGCCAGGCCCGACATCCCGCACCCGCCGATCCCGATCAGGAAACAGCGCCCGGTCAGGAGCCGGGCCGCGTCCGCCGGCGTGATGGGCTGGCTCTCGGCGGGCAGGGCGGGCATGGGAACCGAGAGTATCGGCGCCGACCGGTGCGGGCCGCCAGACGCCGGCTTTCCCACGCGACCGGCCACGGCGCAGCGGCGCGCCCGTCTGTATCGTCGCTCGCGGTGACGCCCATGCCGCACACCATCGCGGTCCTGTGCGACCTACGCGACGAGCGCGGGCGGGTGCTGCTCATCCGCCGGGCCAAGGAGCCGAACAAAGGCCTGTACTCGCCCGTCGGCGGGAAAGTCGAGATCGCGCTGGGCGAGAGCCCCGCCCAGGCCGCCCGACGCGAGACGCTCGAAGAGGCCGGCGTCGATCTGCCCGCCGATCGATTCCGGCTGGCCGGGCTGGTCACCGAACGCGGCTACCTCGGGCAGGGGCACTGGCTCATGTTCGTCTATCGCTGCCTCGAGCCCGTCTCGGCGCCCGAACGCACCATCCGCGAGGGCGCCCTTGAGTGGCACGAGCCCTCGGCGCTGGACCGGCTGCCCCTGCCGGAGACAGACCGGCGGGTGATCTGGCCGCTCATCTTCGAGCACCAGGGCGGCTTCTTTGCGGTGCACATCGACTGCACCGGCGACGACCTCCGCTGGGATGTCGAGGAAGCCTCCGGGCGCTGACGCCGGCCGCGACCGTCGCATGCACACGAATCAGATGATATATTCCCGTTTCTTGCCAGCGGCGCGGCCTCGCCGCGCGGGGACAGGCGTCGTTCCCATGCCCAAGAGATCCGAACACGACGACCGGCCCCACCCAGCGGCGGCCGACCCCTCTGGCTCGATCGAGCCGTGGATCCCGATCCGTCAGCGGCTGATCACGGTGTTCAGGTCTGCGGTGGCGTTCGATCGGCTCGCGGTATGGCTGACCCGGCCCGAGGCGTCCCGCCCAGACGAGCTGCTCGCCGCGGTCGGCGTCGCCCCCGCCGAGGTGCGCCGGTGGTGCGCCACGCCGGGCGACGCCCGGGGGCTCGAGGGCCGAGCGCTGGGCTCGGGATGGGCGACGGGGCGGTGGTCCGAGACCGGGCTGGCGCGGGGTGATCAGGAGAGGTTCGCGGCCGTCGCCGCTCTGCCCGAGTCGCACCCTCAGCGGCGCTGGTGGCTCGCGGTCGTGGGACGGCAGGGGCCGCCGATCACCGACAGGGATCGCGCCGCGATCGACCTCGCCCTGCGTCGGGTCCAGACGGACCTGAACCGCGCGGACGAGCCGGGCGCTTGCCGAGCCTTGGCCGGCGCCGACGACCGGCCGATCTCCACCGATCTCGAGTTCCACCACGCCGCCGGCTCCCTGGGCATGGCGACCTCGGACCTGTTGCGCCGCATCGCCCTGGCCCGTGACCAGCGCTGGCCCGACGCCGGCGACGACGCCACGCACGACATGGTGATCGACGCCGGCGATCGGGGCGCGTGGATCCTCCTCCGGCGCACGCGCCCGGTCGATCTGGCCGAGGCGACGCAGTGGTTCGTCGAGGTGCGCCGCCCGGCCGACCCCTGCCCGCCCGCGGTGGGTGTGCTCAGCGACGCCCGGCTGGCGCGGGCCCTGGCGTACATCCACGATCGGTTCGCCGACAACCCGACGCTGGAGATGATCGCCCACCAGGCGGGCGTCAGCCCGTTCCACTTCCACCGCGTCTTCTCTCGGACCATCGGCGTCTCGCCCAAGCGGTATCTCCAGCTCAAGCAGCTCCAAGTGGCCGCCCGGCTTCTGACGCGCACCCGGCTGCCCGTGCGCCAGGTCGCCCGGCTCAGCGGGTTCCCGAGCCACGCGCGCCTGGACGCGGTCTTCGGCCGGATCGTGGGCCGCACGCCCTCGGCGTTCAGGCTCTCGGCGGGCGCATGATCCAGGGCCGGGTTTATCCTGCCGTGCGATGAAGCCCGCCACGACTCTCGGCGCCGCCGCTTTCCTCGCCGCTTCATGGACGTGGTGCATCGGGATGTTTCTGCCGGTGCTGCTGATCGAGGACTTCGGCGCCTGGGCGTGGGTCGCGTTCGCCGCCCCCAATGTCGTCGGCGCCGGCGCGGTGGGCCTGATCCGATCGCCCGAATCCGCCCGGCGCGCCGTCCATGATCACGCCGACGCGGTGCGGCTGTTCTCCGCGGTGACGATCGCGTTCCACCTGTTCTTCGTCGGGCGGATCGCGCCGATGATGGGCGTCCCCGACGGCGGGCTCGGCCCCGCGGGGCAGTCGGCGGCGGTCCTCGCCGTTGCGATCGCCGCGGCGCTGGCCCTGGCCCGGCTGCGCCGGCGAGGCGCGTGGGCCGCCGCCGCGACCATGACGATCGCCCTCTCGGTTCTCGCGATGGCGCTGATGTCGGTGATGTCGGACGGGCGCGCCCTGGCGCCGGCGCCCGCGACTGGCGCCCACCCCGCGCGGCAGATCCTCTGGGTCGCGCCCGCCCTGGCGCTGGGCTTTCTGTGCTGCCCGCACCTGGACGCCACGCTCTTGCGGACGCGGCGCGACACGCCCGGACGGTCGGGCGACGCCGCGTTCATCCTGGGCTTCGGCGTCCTGTTCCTCGGGCTCATCACCCTCACGCTGCTCTACGCCCGCGCGTTCCTGCCCGGCGGATGGCTGAACTACTGGATCGGGCTGCACTTTGTGGCCCAGTCGGTCTTCACGATCGCCGCTCACCTGCGCGCCCGGATCGACCCGGGCGTCGGCCCGCCCGCGCACCCGCGTCCGATCGAGGCCGCCCTCTTCGTCCTGGGCGCCGGCCTGGGGCTGGCCTGGCCGGTGTCGGAGTTCCGCCTGGGGTACGACCTTTTTTTGTTCGCCTACGCCGTGCCGTTCCCCGCGTACGTGTGGATCGTGATGGTCCCACGCCGGGCGTCGCGCGGGCGGCGGGTCGCGGCGTGGCTGACGGCGACGCTGATCGCCTCGCCGATCTTCGCCGTCGGCTATCTGACGCCGATCTGGCCGCTCGTCGCCCTGGCGGTGGGCGTCGTGCTCGCGGCGCCGATCGTCGAGTCGCGCCTGGGCCGGGGCGTCGAATCGACCCGTTGACGCGCCGGCGGCGCGGGCCCGTATCGCCTAGAATCCCCGTCTGAAACCGCCCCGGCGCCGCGCGCGCCGAGGCCCACTCTCGCCCCGGAGCCCGCTGCTTTGCCCGACCCGACCGATCCCGCCGCGCCCCCGGCCGACGACGCCCGCCCGGTCGGGCAGGTCATCGACCGGGACATCGAGCGCGAGCTCCACGACAACTACCTCACCTACGCGATGAGCACGATCATGGACCGGGCCCTGCCCGACGTCCGCGACGGGCTCAAGCCCTCCCAGCGGCGGATCCTGGTCGCGATGAACGACCTGAACCTCCGCCCGGGCCGCAAGCACCTCAAGTGCGCCAAGATCGCCGGCGACACCTCCGGCAACTACCACCCGCACGGCGAGTCGGTCATCTACCCGACGCTGGTGGGCCTGGCCCAGCCGTGGCGCATGCGCGTCCCGCTGATCGACCCGCAGGGGAACTTCGGCTCCATCGACGGGGACCCGCCCGCGGCCATGCGCTACACCGAGGCGCGGATGGCGCCCCCGGCCGTCGATCTGCTGGAGGACCTCAAGCTCGACACCGTCGACTTCCAGCCCAACTACGACGACCGGCTCGAGGAGCCCACCGTCCTGCCCGGGATGTTCCCAAACCTGCTCATCAACGGCGCCATGGGCATCGCCGTGGGCGTCGCCACCAGCCTGGCGCCGCACAACCCCGGGGAGATCTTCGACGCCATCGTCGCGACCATCGACAACCCCGAGATCGGCCTGCCCGAGCTCCTGGAGATCGTCCGGGGCCCGGACTTCCCCACCGGGGGCGTGATCTGCGGCCGCCGCGGGTTTGTCGAGGCGTACACCACCGGCCGCGGGCGCATCCGGGTGCGCGGGCGCGTGCATGTCGAGGAGATGCGCGCCGGCCGGGAGCAGCTCGTCATCGACGAAATCCCCTACAACCTCGTGCAGTCGACGCTCGTCGAGCGGATTGTCGACGCCATCAAGGCCGAACGCATCAAGGACATCGCGGACGTGCGCAACGAGTCCGGCCGAAACGCCCGCACCCGGATCGTCTGCGAGCTCAAGAAGGGCGCCGACCCGGCGATCGTCGAGAACCAGCTCTACCAGTTCACGCCGTTGCAGCAGACGTTCTCGATGATGCACGTGGCGCTGGTCAACCGCCAGCCGCGCACCCTGACGCTCAAAGAGCTGATCCAGCTCCACATCGACCACCGCGAGGAGGTCATCACGCGGCGGACGCAGCGGCTGCTGCGCGACGCGCAGAAGAAGGCCCACGTGCTGGAGGGGCTGATCTTCGCGGTGTGCGACATCGATGAGGTGATCCGGCTGATCCGCGCCTCGCGCACCCGGGAGGAGGCGATCGCCGCCCTGGCCGCCCGCGCGTTCCGCATCGCGCCGGGCCACCCGCACCGCCCGCGGATCCCCGCGCGGCTGCTGGATCGCGCCGACGCGGCGCCCGCCGGCGTCGCCCTGACCCGCGTCCAGGCCGAGGCCATCGGCGCCATGCGCCTGATCCAGCTCGTGGGCCTGGAGATCGAGAAGCTGGTCGCCGACTACGCGGCCCTGGTCGAGGAGATCGAGGGGTACGAGCGCATCCTGGCCGACCGCCGACAGGTGCTGGACCTCATCAAGGAGGACTGCGCCCGGATGCGGGACCGGTACGCCGCCCCGAGGCTCACCGCGATCGAGGAGGGCGAGTCGGACATCCAGATCGAGGCCCTCATCCAGGAGCAGGAGATGGCCGTCACCATCTCCCACGAGGGCTACGTCAAGCGCGTCCCGCTGGAGACCTACCGCGAGCAGGGCCGGGGCGGGCGCGGGGTGCGCGCCTCGGACGCCAAGCAGGACGACTTCATCGAGCACGTCTTCGTCGCCAGCACCCACGACGACCTGCTGTGCTTCACCGACACCGGCCGGGTCTTCAAGATCAAGGTCTACGAGATCCCCGAGATGTCGCGCACCAGCAAGGGGCGCAGCATCGTCAACCTGATCGATCTCAAGGAGGGGGAGCGCGCCGTCGAGTTCATGCCCATCGCCGACTTCGAGCGCGGCGAGCACTACCTGGTCTTCGCCACCGCGCAGGGCCTCGTCAAGCGCTCCAGCCTGCGCCTCTACCAGAACGTCCACAAGGGCGGGCTCATCGCCGTGCGCCTCAACGAGGGCGACACCCTCGTCGCCGTCACCTGGACCACCGGCCACGACCACCTCCTGCTCGGGACCGCCGGCGGGATGGCCATCCGCTTCCGCGAGGACGACGCCCGGCCCATGGGCCGCAGCGCCGCCGGCGTCAAGGGCGTCAGCCTCAAGCCCGGCGACCGCGTCATCGACATGGCCCGCATCTTCATGACCGAGCCCGACGAGGACGGCGCCCAGAGGACCCGCGACCCCGACCTGGACCTCCTCACCCTCTGCGAGCACGGCTACGGCAAACGCACCCCCGTCGACGAGTACCTCGTCCAGTCCGAGCGGCCCGACGGCTCGGTCGAACTGCGCCCGCAGTCGCGCGGCGGCAAAGGCCGGATCGACATCCGCACCACCGCCCGCAACGGGCCCGTCGTCGCGCTCAAGGGCGTCCTCCCCGGCGAGGGGGTCATGCTCATCACCGCCAACGGGCTCCTGGTGCGCATCCCCGTCGATTCCATCAGCCGCGTCGGCCGGGCCACCCAGGGCGTGCGGGTGATCAACCTCAAGGACGGCGACCGCCTCATCGCCGCCGCCCGCGTCCCCGAGGGCGAGGACGAGGGCTGACCGCCCCGCCCCCGTCTGCTACCTTGGGTGCGCGATGAGCACCGAGTGGTCCGACCGCATCCAGATCGCCGACCTCGCCGACGAGCCCGAGCTCTCGAACGAGCTCCAGTCGCTCGCCGAGGCCGCCGCCAACTCCGGCCCGGCCCGCGACGTCGTCCTGAACTTCGGCGGCGTCTCGTACCTGAACTCCTCCAACATCGCCCAGCTCCTGCGCCTGCGGGCGACGCTGGGGGAGCGCGGCCGGCGCCTACGCCTCTGCTCCGTCGGCGATCAGGTCTGGTCCGTCATGCTGCTGACCGGGTTGGACAAGGTCTTCGTGTTCGCCCCGGACCCGGCGACCGCCATCGCCTCCCTCCAGATCGAGATCGAGGAGACCGAGGCCGGCGCCTGAGCACCGCCGGGCGCCCCGGCCGGTACAGTGAGGCATGACCGCGCTGAGCCCCGCCTCGCCGACAACCACCGCCCCGGGCGCCGACCTCGCCACGCTCACCGGCGTCCGCAAGGTGTACTACAAGCCGGATGGGTCGGTCCTGGTCGAGGCCCTCAGGGGCGTCGACCTGACCATCCGCCGCGGTCAGTACGTCGCCGTCATGGGCGCCTCGGGCTCGGGCAAGTCGACGCTGATGAACATCCTCGGGTGCCTGGACCGCCCCACCGACGGCCGGTACCTCCTCGGCGGGGAGGACGTCGCCGGGATGGACGACCAGGCCCTGTCCGCCTTCCGCGGCCGGACCATCGGGTTCGTGTTCCAGTCCTTCAACCTCATCAGCCAGCTGACCGTCGAGGCGAACGTCGAGGCCCCGCTGCTGTACCAAGGGGTCAACAAGCGCGAACGACGGGCCCGCGCCGTGGAGAAACTCGAGCTCGTGGGCCTGGGCGACCGCCTGGGCCACCGCCCCACCGAACTCTCCGGCGGGCAGCAGCAGCGCGCGGCGATCGCCCGCGCCCTGGTCGGCGACCCGCTGGTCCTGATGGCCGACGAGCCCACCGGCAACCTCGACTCGGCCACCGGCGAGGCCGTCCTCTCCCTCATCGACGACCTCCACGCCGGCGGCATGACCATCATCATGGTCACCCACGACGACAGCATCGCCGACCGCTGCCAGCGCGTCGTCCGCCTGCGCGACGGGCTCATTGAGTCCGACCGCATCAACCCGCACCGCGTCTGAATCACACGCTCCGGGCGCCGCCCCCGCCCGTCCGCCCGGCGCGTCCGGCTGGCGCACGCGGATCATCCTGACCGACAACACTCCCGGCGTGATTGTCCTCGGCATCGATCCCGGCTTGCGGCTGACCGGCTACGCCGCGGTCCGCGCCGACCCCGGGCGCCCCGCCGACGCGCCGGCGCTCGTCGAAGCCGGGGTCATCCGCCTGGACGCGTCGGCGCCGGTCGCCGCCCGGCTCGTCGAGCTCGAGCGCGACCTCGCCGGGATCGTCGCCCGCCTGGCCCCAACGTGCGCGTTCGTTGAAAAACTCTTCGCTCACTACAAGCACCCGACAACCGCGATCGCGATGGGTCATGCCCGCGGCGTCTGCCTGCTGGCGGTCCACCGCGCGGGTGTTGAGGTCGCCGAACTCGCCGCGACGGAGGTCAAGAAGGCGACCACCGGGGGCGGGCACGCCTCCAAACGCCAGATGCAGCTGGCCGTTCAGGCGCTGCTGGGCCTGCCCGAGCCCCCTAGCCCGCCCGACGTCGCCGACGCCATCGCCATCGCGCTGACCGGCGCCAGGCGCAGGACCTCCACCGCACCGTCGCCCGGGGCGCCGAGCCTCGCGAGCGCGCGATCGATCTGAGCCCGCCGCGCGCCGATCGAACCGCGTCGGCAAATCCCGTCGCCGGGCCGGATTACACTGGGGACGATGGCCAACGACGCCGCCAGCCCGCCGCGCGCCCAGGTCCTGATCGTCGAGGACGAGCCCGACCACGCCGAGGTCATGGCCGACGCCCTGCGCAAGCCGGGCCACGTCTCGACCGTCGTCGGCTCCGTCGACGCGGCCGTCGACGAACTCTCGCACGGCTCGTTCGACATCGTGGTGACGGACCTGCGCATGCCGGCCAGCGCCGGCCAGCACGGGACCGCGCCCGACGGGTCCGACGCGGGCATGAAGGTCCTCGAGGCCGCCCGCCGGCTCCAACCCGACGCCGAGACCATCATGGTCACCGCCCACGGCGACGTGCCCGCCGCCCGGGCCGCGTTCAAGCTCGGCGCGTTCGACTTTATCGAGAAGCCGCTGGACCTCGAGCTCTTCCGCGCCCTGGTCAACCGCGCCGCCGAGAGCGCCGTGCTGCGCGCGGGCGCGCCGGACCTGGCCGACCTCGTCCAGCACGACGGGTTCGAGGGGATCATCGCCGGCTCCGAGCCCATGCGCCGGATCCTGTCGACGGTGCGCACCGTCGCCGCCTCCTCGATCCCCACGCTCATCACCGGCGAGAGCGGCGTCGGCAAGGAACTGATCGCCAGAGCCCTCCACCGCCTGAGCCCGCGCGCCGACAGGCGCTTCGTCACCTTCAACTGCGCCGGTCAGAGCGAGTCGCTCCTGGAGGACCAGCTCTTCGGGCACGTCCGCGGCGCGTTCACCGGCGCCGACAGGGACCGCGCCGGCGTTTTCGAGCACGCCGACGGCGGGACCGTCTTCCTCGACGAGATCGGCGACATGCCGCTGGCGGCCCAGGCGCGCCTGCTCCGCGTCCTGGAGAACAAGGAGGTCGTCCGCCTGGGCGCCAACGAGCCCCGCGCCGTGGACGTCCGCTTCGTCGCCGCCACCAACCAGGACCTGCCCGCACTCGTCAAGGACGGGCGGTTCCGCGAGGACCTCTACTTCCGGATCAACGGCGCCCACATCCACGTCCCCCCGCTGCGCGAGCGCCGCGAGGACATCCCCCGGATCGTCCGCCACGCGATCGCCTCGGCCGCGGCGGAGCTGCGGCCCGATGCGCCCCCGCCCGACATCACCGACGCCGCCCTGATGCGCCTGACCTCCTACCACTGGCCCGGGAACGTCCGCCAGCTCATCAACACCGTCCGCACCATGACGGTGATGGCCCTGGGCGAGGGCGCGGACGTGATCGACGCCCGCCACGTCCCACCCGAGATCGCCGCCGGCCATGAGCCCGCCGACGCCGACGCCGGAGGCTCCCTCGCGGGGGCCAGCCTCGAATCCCTCGAAAAGCGCGCCATCCGCGAGACCCTCCGCCTCACCGGGGGCAACCGCGAGCAGACGGCCAAACTCCTGGGCATCGGCGAGCGGACGCTCTACCGCAAACTGAAAGAGTACGGCCTGCGCTGACCCGCCCCGGCGCCGACGCGGCAACGTCGCCCGCGATCATTTCCCGGCGTAGTCGATCAGCCGGGCGATCTCATTCCGCAGGCTGTGCCTGGGCACGACCCGGTCGATCGCGCCGTCCCGGAGGAGCTGCTCGGCCCGCTGGAAGCCCTCGGGCAGGTCCTGGCGGATGGTCTGCTTGATCACGCGCGGGCCGGCGAAGCCGATCAGGGCGCCGGGCTCGGCGAGGATCACGTCGCCCAGCATGGCGAACGACGCCGTCACGCCCCCGGTCGTCGGATCGGTCAGGACCGAGATGAACAGCCCGCCCGCGTCGTCGAACCGGCCTAGCGCCGTCGCCGTCTTAGCCATCTGCATCAGCGACAGGGCCCCCTCCTGCATCCGCGCCCCGCCCGAGCACGACACGATCACCAGGGGCAGGTCCCGGTCCGTGGCGTACTCGATGGTGCGCGTGACGGCCTCGCCCACCACCGACCCCATCGACCCCATCATGAACGTCAGGTCCAGGCAGCACAGCGCCACCGGCCGGCCCTTGATAAACCCCTTGCCGGCCTGCACGGCCTCGGGCTGGCCCGTCTTCTGCTGCTCGGCCCGCAGCCGGTCCGGGTACGCCTTGAGATCGACGAACCCGAGCGGGTCGGCGCCCTCGAGCTTCCACTTGCGCGGCTCGAACGATCTGGCGTCGCACAGCTGCGCGACACGCTCGACGGCGGAGATCCGGAAGTGATGCCCGCACTCCGGGCACACGTGCAGGTTCGCCTCCATCGCTTTGCGGAAGATCATCTTCTCGCAGCCGGGGCACCGCAGCCACAGCCCCTCGGGGATGCTGCTCTTGCGCGCCGCCTCGGCCGGGGCGTCGCCCGAGACGCGGGTCACGGCGAGACCCCCGCCGGCGTGTGCAGAACGGGCTCGGCCCGCAGCGCGTCGGCCTCGATCACAACCGTCTCGATCCCCCGCGCCGGGGGGTCGAGCCAGTCGGACAGCACCGGCGCCCCCGCCGCGAACCGGCGGATGGCGGCCAGCGTCATCGGCCGGGCCACGATCGCCACGACCGGTTTGCCGGCCTTGTCGATCGCCTTGGCCGCCCCCGTCAGGATCCGTCCCGCGGCGTCGGCGAACGGCTCACCCTCCGGGGGGTGCACACCCGCCGGGTCGGTCCGCCACTGCTTGGCCGCCTTGTTGTAGCGCTCGCGCCACGCCTTGCGGTCCAGACCCTCCCACAGGCCCAGCGACGGCTCGGCCAGCGCGGGGACCACTCGCGCCTTGACCCCCACCCGGGACGCGACGGCCCGGGCGACGGCCAGGCTCGACTCATCAGGCGCCGACAGCACCGCCCCGGGACCGGCCGACGACACCCCCTCGACCACCGCACTGAACTCCGGCCACTCCGCCGCCATGGGCAGATCCACCGAGCCCTGGAGCCTGTCGGCAGCGTCCCACTCCGTCGGGCCCGCGGGGGCCAGGATCAGCGTGATGGACTCGGGATTGCTCATGGCAGCCGGCCTCCCGGTGGCGCCACCGGCCGGTGGATCGCGGAGCATAGCACCGCCGACACCCACGACCAAGACCTCCATCGGATCGCCCTACGACCCACGAATCGCGGTGATCGCCCCGATTCGCTCAGGCTCGGGCCGACCGAAGATCGCCGACGCCGCCACCAGCACATCGCACCCGGATTCCCGGACCCGCTCGGCGTTCTCCGGCCCGATCCCGCCGTCCATCTGAATCAGTTGTTCATCCCTGAGAAACCGGCGCAACCCTCGCGTCGTCTCCAACGCGGCTTCGATGAACCGCTGCCCGCTGAACCCCGGGTTCACGCTCATCACCAGCACGAGGTCCACCATCTCCAGCCACGGCGTCAGGGCGTCCGGGGGCGTCGGCGGGTTGATCGCCAATCCAGCGGTCATGCCTGCCTCGTGGACCCGCCCGATCACCTCCGCCGGGTCGCAGCGCGCCGGCCCCTCCACCGGGCCCTTGCTGCGGTACACACCCAACGCCGGCTCGACGTGGAACGTGACGTGGTCCGCCCCGGCGTCGGCGAAGGCGTCGACGTACTGGCCCGGGTCGGTCACCATCAGGTGCACGTCCAGCGTCGCCGAGGGCAGCGCCCGCCTGAGCCCCCGGCACATGTCGGGCCCCATCGTGAGGTTCGGCACAAAGTGCCCGTCCATCACGTCAAGGTGCAAGAGGTCTGCCCCGCCGGGCCCGGCCGACCCGCCCTGCTCATCGGACAGCACCGACCGGCACTCGTCGGCCATCCGGCCGAAGTCCGCCGACAGGATGGACGCCGCCGCCATCGGTCGGCGACGCGGCTCACGGATGCGGTTGACCATCCACCGAGGATAGCCCGACGATCACCGACGACCCGACCCCAGAGACGCTCTCCGCACCGAGGATCGGGACGACCAAGTAGCACCCGCCGTTGAACTCGAACGAGACTCGGCCGCCCCATCCACGCCAACCCTCGACCGGCGGCTCGCCCGGTGTCGCCGACGACGGACACGGCGACGGCTCGCCGACCAGGATCGGGCCGGTGAATCCTGCGCCTGCTGCGCCGGGCTCGATCATCCGGGAGGCGGGCGGCTCGCCCGGGCCCGGGCCGGCCACGATCGGGGCCGGGGCGCACGCCAGCGGCGCGACGAGCAATAAGCCGAACCGGGTCATACGCCGTCCCCGCCACCCGCTTGATCGTCGGCGCGCCGGTCGGCGCCGGCGTCGGTCGTGCTGTTCCCGTGGTCGCCTATCGATCGCTTGAGATCGACGAGGCCGGCCATCAGCGGCGACGCCTCGAGGTCGAACCGAGACAGTTCGTCGATCGCGGCGTCGACCGCGGCGCGGGCTTCCTCGGGGCGCCCCTCCTGCCACAACCAACGCGCCAGCAGGGCGCGTGCGTAGACCCGGCGAAGGTCCTGCTCCGCCCAGCCGAAGTCTTCCGCCAGGGCGTCCTGGAGCATCTGGATCCTCACCGAACGGGATTCTTCGGCGAGCACGTCCCGCGAGATGAACGCCTGATCGCCAGAGCCCGCCTCGAGCAGGATCAGGGGGACCAGCAGCTGGAGGCTCGGGGACCGCACCGCCGCCGCCCGCGCAAAGCGCATGGCCGACTCGGCCAAACGGTGAGCCTGCGCCGCGGACTCCAGCTGCGCCTCGGTTCGGGCGCGGCTGGCGCGCTCGGCCCGCAGATCCGCCTCGGCGACGCGCAGCGCCGACGCCATCTCGGCCTCCCGGGCTCGCCAATGCTGCGACAGCGCCGCCACCCCCCCGCCGACGGCGACAACCAGCGCCGCCGACACCAGCGCCGACGCCACGGGGGCTCGACGCACGGCCAGTCGCGCGCGCCGCACCGGCCCCGTCCTGACCCACTCCAGAGGCTCGCGCCGCCGGCAGCGGTCCAGATCCGCGGCAAACTCCTCCGCGGATCGCAGACGCCGCGACGGATCCGAGCACAACGCCCGCTGCACCACGAGCGCCGTCTGCCGGTCGAAACGCGCGACCACGTCCATCCGCTTCGGTACGGCGTCGGCGCCCAACAGCGACCGCTCGACCGACCGCAGCCCCCGGCCGTGCGGCGACTCCCCAACGATCATCCAGTACACCAGCGCGCCGAGCGAGTACACGTCGGCCACCTGCGCGTCGGCCTCGTCGGTCGGGTTGATGCGCTCCGGCGCCGCGAAGCCCACCGCGCCGATCCCGGCGCCGGCCGGCCCGGCGCCCAACGACCGACCGACGCCGAAGTCGATGACGGACACGCGATCACCAGCGTCGACGATGACGTTCCCCGGGTGCAGGTCGCCGTGCGCCAGGCCCGACCGGTGGATCGCGGCGACGGCCCGCGCCGTCTCGGCCGCCACCGACAGCACCCGATCGCGCCGTCGGCGAGAATCGACCCGCGGCGCCCACTCGCGCAGCGTCATCCCCTCGCAGTGCTCGAAGACGATGAACGCCCCGAGCCGATCGTCCTCACCGACATCGAAGACCTTGACCACGCCGGGGTGCTTGACACGCCGGCACCGCCGGGCCTCCTCCAGCAGCCGCCCGAGGTCCTCCCCCACCGGCGCCCGCAGCGCCTTGATCGCGACGACCGAGGCGGCGCAGTCAGATCCCAACTCGCGGTCGAGCGCCAGATAGACCAGCCCGTCCGCCCCCTCGTCCAGACGACGGATCAACTCGTAGCGGCCCCGACCGCTCGGGTCCGCCCGGCCCACCGAGTAGGGCAACCGGATGCCCGCCGCCGGTTCCGAGGGCGCGGCCGGAGCCGAGTCCGCCGGCTCGGTCAGGAACAACTCGTCCATGATGAGCGAAACACCGACCGCCTCCCGGAGCCGGGGCGACTCGCGCGCGATCCGCTCGAGCAATTCACGCCGCTCGGGGCCCTCACCCGCCAACGCGTCGATCAGCGTGTCCACCACCGCCGGCCGGTCCACGATCGATGGGTGCGCCTCGAGCCAACGGTGGACCTCGCCGACCACGTCCACCGACGTCCTCTTGGATCGAGCGATGCGCTCGCGGATCAGATCGCACAGATCATCGTCGCCGGCGAAGAAGTCATGATCGCTGAGTTTCACGCCGAGCCTCCTCGGACAGGCACACCCGCGTGCGCCCCGCCGTCATCCGTCAGCGCCGTGGACAATCGGCGTCGGATCCGGCTCCAGCGCTGACGCACGGCCTGATGGCTCAGCCCCGTCTCCCGCGCGATCTGAGCATGGCCGGCCTCCCCGAGCCACATCGCCAGGATCCGCCGGTCCACCTCGGACGGCAACGCGTCGAACGCGCGCTCGATCACCGACTCGGCCAACTCCGGCGGGCCGGACTCGAGCCGAGACGCCAGCCGGTCGGACCAGAACCGCTCGTCCGCCGAGGCGCGCTGCATGCGCTTGAGCAGCCGGGCCTGGTCGACGATCGCCGCCCGCGCCAACTGGTGCACCAGCGCCCAGATCTGCCGCTCGTTCTCCACCCGGACCCGGCCACGCCGGACCAGGTCGTCGAGCCGCCGGCTCACGGTCGAGAACAGGTCGCCCGAATCCATCAGGCGCCTGAGCGATCCGGACAAACGGGCCCGGAAACGCTGCCTCATGATCGGGGCGCACCGCCTGAGGAACTCCGCCGCCGCCTCGCGATCCCCCGCGCTGAGCCGCTCGCACAGGGCCTCCAGGCCCTCTGAGCCGCCCTGCTCCCTCCCCGAGCAAAAAACTTCGCGCCGGTCCGTCACACCGAGTGCTCCCGAACGATCAGGGAATGAACCTATGTCCTGATCGGAGATTGATTCATGATCGACACAGCGCTGAATAGTACACGCGGGCGCGGGCTCGCTCAATGGTGTTGCGCCCTCCTCGCATGCGCCGCGGCGCTCTGGGCTGCGCCGGCCGTCGCGCGACCCGGCCAAGACGCCGGGCGCGCGACAGCCGGTGCGCTGCCGCCGGTCGGCGACGCCCAGGAGGACCTCGAGACGTTGCGGTTCCTGCTCGAACTGGTCTGCATCCTGCTGAACTGCGACCCCGGCGACCCGCTGATCGGCGGCCCCGCCGCCCTCACCACCGCCGCCGAGCTGGAAGCCCACATGATCGATCAGATCAACGCGTACAACGCCTACGGGCCGCGGCCCGATCTCACCCAGGCCCAGATCGTCCAGGGTCGCGCCGACGCGCAGACCACGCAGGCGTTTCTCGCCGACCACCCGGGGCTCGTGTCGGTCTCCATCGCCAAGTCCTATTCCTCCATGCTGACCTCCCTGATCAATGATCTCTGATCCCTCACCCACCGTCGCGGCGGATCCGTTCGCCATCGAAGTCATGCTCCGCGTGTTCGTCGGCCTCGCGACCTCGCCGGATACAGAATCCAGGCTCCGGCGCGGGGACGACGCCCGGTCCGTGTACCGCGAGCTCGCACGCCGGGCTCAGATCGCCGCCCAATGCTTCGATCAGGCGAGCCCGATGCACGTCGCCTGAATCGCAACAAACCCACACCCCATTGCCCCACAAGACCGCCGCCCGGTACCGCCAAGAAGCGCCGGGCGCGCGGTCGCTCTGCGCCGCGGTCGCTCCGCCGGCGGCGCCCGATTGACCGCCGCCGCCCCGGTCTGGTACCTTCCTTCATGGCCCAGACCCCCGACGACAAGATCGCCGACGCCGGCGTCACATTCGACGACATCCTCATCCTCCCCGCGCGCAGCGACCTCCTCCCCGCCGACGCCGACACCTCCACGCGGCTGACCCGCTCCATCCGCCTGCGCATCCCGCTCGTGTCGGCGCCGATGGACACCGTCACCGAGGCCGCCCTGGCCATCGCCTTGGCCCAGGAAGGCGGCGTCGGCGTCATCCACAAGAACCTCCCCGTCGACGCCCAGGCCCGCGAGATCCAGAAGGTCAAACGCTCGGCCAGCGGCGTCATCCTCGATCCCGTCACCCTCGGCCCGGACCAGACCGTCCGCGACGCCCGCGACGCCATGCGCCGCTTCGGTGTCTCCGGCTTCCCCGTCGTCCGCGGCGGCGACGCCAGCCCCCGCGCCGGCGGTCAGCTCCTGGGCATCCTCACCCGCCGGGACCTCGCCTTCGCCGACGACGACGACACCCCGGTCAAGTCCGTCATGACGCGCGAGGGGCTCGTCACCGCCCCCGCCGGCGCCACCCTCGCTGAGGCCACCGTCATCCTCAACCGCAACAAGGTCGAGAAACTCCTCCTCGTCGACGAGCACGGCGACCTCGCCGGCCTCATCACCCGACGCGACATCGACCGCACCGCCCAGTTCCCCAACGCCTGCACCGACGAGCGCGGCCGGCTCCGCTGCGGGGGCGCCGTCGGCGCGGGCCAGCTCGACCGCGCCGCCGCCCTCATCGACGCCGACGCCGACTTCCTCGTTGTCGATTCCGCCCACGGCCACAGCGCGGGCGTCCTCGAGACCGTGCGCCAGATCAAGAACGCGCACGACATCGAGGTGATCGCGGGCAACGTCGCCACCGCCGAGGGCGCCCGCGACCTCATCGACGCCGGCGCCGACGCCGTCAAGGTCGGCATCGGGCCCGGCTCCATCTGCACGACGCGCGTGGTGACGGGCGTGGGCGTGCCGCAGATCACCGCGATCCTGCGCGCCGTCGGCGTCGCCGAGCCCGCGGGCGTGCCCGTCATCGCCGACGGGGGCGTGCGCCTCTCCGGCGACATCGCCAAGGCGCTCGTCGCCGGCGCCAGCGCCGTCATGATGGGCTCCCTGTTCGCCGGGCTCGATGAATCCCCCGGCGAGCTCGTCATCTCCCAGGGCCGGCGCTACAAGTCCTACCGCGGCATGGGCAGCGAGGGCGCCATGTTCGCGGGCTCGGCCGACCGCTACCGCCAGGCCGACGCCCTCGACCGCGCCCGCGACGGCGGGCCCGTCAAGTTCGTCCCCGAGGGCGTCGAGGGCCTGGTCCCCTACCGCGGGCCGCTCGCCGAGTTCGTCTACCAGCTCGTCGGCGGGGTCAAGAGCGCCATGGGCTACACCGGCTGCCGGACCATCGACGAACTGCGCACCCGCGCCCGCTTCTGCCAGATCACCGCCGCCGGCGTCGCCGAGAGCCACCCCCACGACATCCGCATCACCAAGGAATCGCC
>RFGI01000190.1 GCA_003696725.1 Planctomycetota bacterium
CCGAGAGCCCGAAAGGCACGCTCTGGCTCTTCGGGTCGACGGTGGACGATGTCATGAGCGGCGCCGTCACGCTGGCGTCCTTCCAGGCCTGGCGCGCCGCGCACGGCGGCAACCCGCCGGGGACCGTGGGGCAGGACGCCGTCATGTACCTGACGGCCGAGGACGCGTTCGTCGACATCGTGTTCACGGACTGGGGCCAGATGGGCCCGGCCGGCGGGCGGTTCTCATACACCCGAGCGGTCGTGACGCTGGGCGTGCCGGCGCCGGGCGCAGCGGGGCCCGTGATCGCCGTCGCGGCGATGGCGCTGGCGCGACGCCGGCGGCGCTGAGGGCCGCGGGCGCTTCAATCCTCGACGGGTCGGCGAGCGCCGCCGAGGCGTGACAGGGCGTCGGCGTGGAGGGGCGCGTTGGCGGCGACGAACACGGGCGCGTCGAGGGAGCAGGCGCCGGTGAGGTCGGTGAATCGGCCGCCGGCCTCCTCGATGATGACCTTGAAGGGCGCCACGTCCCACGGCCTCACGCCCGCCTCAATCCACAGGTCCGCCTCGCCGCGCGCGACCAGCAGGGCGCCCTCCAGGTCGCCCCCCGCGACGCAGTAGTCCGCGGCGCCGATCAGGTCCAGCGCGGGGCCGCCGGCCGGCGTGTCCAGCAAGCGCGCCAGCGAGCCGACGGCGATGTTCGCGTCGCGCCAGGTGTCGACGGTCGAGACGCGGATCGGCTCGCCGTTGCGCTCGGCGCCCAAGCCTCGCGCCGCGGTGTAGACCTCGCCCAGCGCGGGCAGGGCCGCGGCGCCCGCGACGATCTCGCCCCCATGCTCGAGGGCGACCAGCGGCCCCCAGAACCGCAGCCCGCGCGCGAAGCGGTGCGTGCCGTCGAGCGGGTCGAGGATCCAGCGCGTGCGGGGGTCGCCGGGGTGAGCGCCGGATTCCTCGGTGAGGATCGAGTGGGAGGGGAAGGCGTCGCGGATGACGGCCAGGGCGGCGCGTTCGGCGGCCTGGTCCGCGGCTGTGACCAACGAGCCGTCGGCCTTGCGGTTGGCGCTGACCCCGCCGCGGTAGTAGGGGAGGGCGGCGTCGGCGGCGGCGCGGCAGGCGCGCTCGGCGGCGTCCAGAGCCAGCGAGAGGTCGAGGTCGGCCGTCATGACGCCGGGCTCGGGCGGGGGCGATCAGGCGCAGGGGCCGGCGGCGCGCACCGCGTCGGGCATGTCGAACGATGCATCATTGGCCCGGAAGCGCCCGGCGAGATCCCTCGCCTTGGCGTCGTACGCGTCCCCGTCCGACCACGTGTCGCGGGGGTTGAGGACGTCGCCGGGGACGCCCTCGATGGCGCTGGGGATCGCCAGGCCGAAGATCGGATCCGGTGAGAAGTCAGCGCGGGCCAGCGCGCCGTCCAGGATCGCGGACACGATGGCGCGGGTGTGCGCGAGCCTGAAGCGTGAGCCGACGCCGTACGGCCCGCCGGTCCAGCCGGTGTTCAGGAGCCAGACGTCCGCGCCGTGCTTCTTGATGCGCTGGGCGAGCATTTCGGCGTACAGCGCCGGCGGGCGCGGGAGGAAGGGCCCGCCGAAGCACGGGCTGAAGTTGGGCACGGGCTCGGTGACGCCCGCCTCGGTGCCGGCGAGCTTCGAGGTGTACCCATTGATGAAGTAGTACATCGCCTGCTCGGGGGTGAGCCGGCTGACCGGCGGGAGCACGCCGAACGCGTCGGCGGTGAGGAAGATCACGTTCTTCGGATGCCCGGCGACGGAGGGGATCCGGGCGTTGGCGATGTGCTCGACCGGGTACGTGGCGCGGGTGTTCTCGGTGATGGAGCCGTCGTCGTAGTCGGGCTCGCGGGTGGCCTCGTCGAGGACCACGTTCTCGAGGACGGACCCGAACCGGATGGCGTCGTAGATCAGGGGCTCGCCCTCGCGGGTGAGGTGGATGCACTTGGCGTAGCAGCCGCCCTCGAAGTTGAACACGCCGTGATCGGACCACCCGTGCTCGTCGTCGCCGACGAGGTCCCGGCGGGGATCGGCCGAGAGCGTGGTCTTCCCCGTGCCGGAGAGCCCGAAGAACAGCGCGACGTTGTCGGGGTCATCCTGGTCGACGTTGGCCGAACAGTGCATGGGGAACACGCCGGCATCGGGCATGTCGTAGTTCATGGCGTAGAAGAGCGACTTCTTGATCTCGCCGGCGTACTCCGTCCCGAAGATGACGACGGTGCGCTTGACGAGCGATTGGGCGATGACGATCCCGGAGGACAGGCCGAGCCTCTTCTGCTCGTCGTCGGTGAGCTTGTGCGGGCCGCAGTTGAGGACGACCCAATCGGGGCTGAACCCCCGCAGTTCGTCCGGCGTCGGGCGCAGGAACAGCGTGCGGGCGAACAGGCTGTGCCAGGCGAGCTCGGTGACCGTGGTGACGCCCAGGCGATACCGGGGATCGGCGCCGACGAATCCATCGAACACGTACACCCGGTCGCGCGACGCCAGACGCTCGCACGCCAGACGCTCCAGGGCGTCGAAGGTGTCGGGCGACATGGGCTGGTTGACGGGCCCCCACCAGACGGCGCCGTGGACCTCGGGCGTGTCCTCGAGGAACTTGTCCTTCGGGCTGCGGCCGGTGCGGTCGCCGGTCAACGCGGAGAACGCGCCGTTGGCGGCGAGACGGCCCTCGCGGCGGGCCAAGGCTTCTTCGACAAGCGCCGCGGCCGGGAGATTCCGGCGAGCGCGGTCGGGGGCGAGATCGAGCCCGCGGACGGCGGGGGCGGTGGTCATGGGGCCGCTCCTGAGATTGATGGCGTCGGTCACGGCCGCGGGCGGGGTCGGCGGGCCCGGGAGGGGTCGGCGTCGGCCGCGCGGGCGGAACGCGGGATTGTACCGGAACCGCCGGCGCCGCGCCGAGC
>RFGI01000005.1 GCA_003696725.1 Planctomycetota bacterium
CGCACGCGCGCCAAGACGCCCGCCCTCTTCGCCGCCGTCCTCGCCGGGTCCCTCTGGCCGGGCCTGCCGCTGTTGGATGCGATGATCCCCGCCGCGTGGGGCTGGTGGCCGACGTGGTGGTGGTACGTCCCGCTGGTGATCGGGCCCGTGCCCCTGGTCCTGCCCCGGATGATCCGCCGGTCGCGCGGCGCCGCGACCGACCACCTGCGCGAGCAGCTGGCGCGCATCGCGGGCGCCCTCGACGCCGAGCTGGACCGGGGCCCTCCTCCTGGTTGATCCGCCGGCGCGCCTCAGGCCCGGCGACGGCGAGCCAGGCCGGCGGCGCCGATCACCGCGAGCAGCCCCGCCCCCGGGGCGGGAATCGCCAGCGGCGCGTGCAGCGAGAAGTTGGCAAACGCCTGCGCCCGGTTCACCTCCAGCAAGGTGATATCAAACAGGCTCTCCATGTACACGCTCAGGCTGGGGTTGCCGCCGGTGACGGTCGCCCCGGTGAAGGTGTACATCCCCGTCGCGACGTTGAAGTCCCAACTCGGCAGGTTGCCGGGCACGATCGAGGCGCCCGGCCCGGTGCCGATCCCGGCGACCCCCACCGGCTCGGTCAGCCAGGGCGTCGTGATGGCGTTGCCGCCCGAGTCGAACGCCAGGAGCGTGAACGCCTCGGCGGTCGACGAGCCGCCGTCGAGATCGCCCAGGCGGAAGAACGTGCCCGTCGGCAGGACCGCGGTCGGCATCGAGCCGAACGAGTAGCGCGACAGCCCCGTCGGGTTGGTCGTGCCGGAGGGGATCGGCCCGCTGACCGTGAACGACCCGACCCACGCCGCGGCCGCCGGCGCCGACCACGACCCCGTCCACCCGCCGGAGATCAGCGCGGTCGACCGCGTCTGGTTCGCCGGGGCGCCCGGGTTCGGGCTCGGGATCGGCAGGTTGGACCCGCTGCCCGTCAGGGGCACGGCCAGCGCCGACCCCGCACCCATCACCAACGCGCACACGCACACACCCAGCCCGATCGCACCCTTCGCGCAGCCATAGCTCATGACGTGAACCCTCCCGTGTGTCCCTTCACGCCCAAACGCACGGCTCGGCCGGGCGCACAGGGGATCAAGCGTCAATGGAACGCGATGATGTGAAACCGAAACCCCGTTCGTGCGGCGCCAATCCCCACAGCGGCCGCACTCGGACTCACGCTAATGGATGCGTTCCTCACACTCAAGGAAAACTCCGTGAAACCCGCGCACAACGGGCGCCCGAAATGAGCGCATGTTTACCCGCCGAACACCTCGAACTCGCCGGCCCGGCGCGCTAAACGTCCGGGAGACCGATCTGCGTGCGGCGTGGGCCTACGGCGCGCCAGCCCAACGCCGCACGTCCAGCGCCGCCCGGCCGGGCTCCTCCTGCCAGGGCGTCACCGGACGTGGCCAGGTCCAGCGCCGGCCGGCGTCATCGCGCCGCTCGACGGCCAGCCGAACGATTCCGTCACCCTCGATCGCCTGCGCCGGCAGCTCGATCACGCACGACCAGCGATCGGCCCCCCGGCGGACGATGATCGGCTCGGCCGGGGCGGGTTGGTCGTCCGTATCTTGCGTCGCGTCGCGCACCGTCCCGGCCGCCGTCACCTCGAGGACCGCGATCGGCCGGCCCGTGGGTCCGAACCACACCCTCACGCGATCGCCCGGCGGTGGCGCGTCACCGGGGAACCGGCACTCGATATAGACCTCCCAGGCGCCGTCGGTCCGCCGACGGACCAACGCCGCGGCCGCTCGATCCGCTCCCGGGAACGTCGGCGTGCCCGCGAGCCACGACGCCAACGACCACGGCTCGGCCACCGGTCCGGCGCGAAAGCCCGGCGGCCCGACCGCGAGAGGCCCGGCCGCCACGCGCAGCGCCGTTCGCCACGAGCCCGCCTCGATCTCGACTACGCCCGGCGCCCGGTCGATCGGCGACGACGCTGCGACGAGGGCCGAGCCTCTCGGCGCCAGCGTCACTCGCGGGCCCGGGCGCGCCGGGTCAAGCACCGCCTGCGCCACTCTGGCCTCGCCCGTCAGGTCGGTCACGCCCACGCGGACGAGCGCCAACGACGACGCCGGGTCGGCCAGACCCGCGTCATCGGTCACCCACGCCACCGTACCGGGCTGCAGTCCCAGCCACGTCCGCGCCCGATCCACGAGCGCCCGGTCGTCGAGCGATTCATTCTCGAGGGTTGAGAGCAGCGCGTCCAAGCCCCACGCGCCCGTCGGCGGGGGCCAGCCCGGCGCCGCTCGACCTCCCGGCGTCTCGACCACCAGCGTCAGCCGGTCCGCGACGCTGCGGGCGAGCGCCTCGTCGGCGCGCGCCAGCCGATCCAGCCCGGCCCGCCAGCGCGCCTCGACAGACCGCGCCAGCGGCTCGCTCGGTTCATTCGCCTGAGCGGCGATCGACGACCGCAGCCGCTCCGCCAGCACGGTGGCGCCGGCGGCCTCGGCCCGGTCCGCGACGAACGCCGCCCGCCAGCGCAGCGCGGGATCGTCGATCGCCGGCGCCAGCGCGACAAAGAGCGAGGATTGCCCGATCGGCGCCGTGAGCGCCGCCGGCCACGGGAGCCCGTCCCACAGCGACGACGCGGCCCCGGGCGCCACCCGGCGGACTTTCACCTCGACATCGCCGAGCCGGACGGCGCCGCCGGCCCAGTCCTCGGGCGTCTCGACCACCGCCAGATCCACACCGACACCGACCGTCCGCGCACCCGGCGCCCGCTCCCGCCACTGGTGCGCGTGGGCCAGCCACGTCGGCGGGCCTTGGGATCGCGAAACCTCATACCGATGCACGCGCCCTGTGACGGCCCGCCCGTCGTCAAGCCGCGCCGTCACGGTCGCCGGCGCCGGGCCGTCGCTCAGCCCGATCAGCACGACCGCGAGTGGCTCGCCGGCGAACGCCACAGCCCGGTCGGTGGCCGGTCTGGCGTCATCACCCGTAGCGACGGGCGCCTCGCCGGACCGGCCGGCCGCGCACCCGCCGATCACCAGCCCGGCCGCCGCGGCGCTGAACACCCGCCGCCATCCGGCCGATGGAGCCGACACGCCGCGCCCGATCCCGGGCGCCTGACTGGGGGTCCGCCGCATGATCACGATCGAGCCTACCGGCCGGATCCGCTTCCGGGTGTACCTGCCGGGCGCCCGGCTCGTCGAGATCCTCGGCGGGTTCACCGGCTGGGCCGACGCCCCGATCCCCATGAGCCGAACCGGTGAGGGCTGGTGGGGCGCGACCGTCGCTGTCCCCCCCGGGGACTGGCGCTTCCGCTACCGCGCCGACGGGCACGCCTGGGCGACGGACTTCGCGGCCCACGGCCTGGAGATCAACGCCTTCGGCTCGCTCGACTCATGCCTGCGCGTCGACGCCGACCGGGCGCTCCGGCGACGCGCCGCGTGAGGCGCCTCTAGACGTGCCCCTGGTCGAGCATCGCGTCGGCGACCTTGACAAACCCGGCGATGTTGGCGCCCGCGGCGTAGTTCCGCCCCAGCCCGTGGGCCTCGGCCGCGTCCGCGCAGCGGCGGAAGATCCCGCGCATGATCGCCCGCAGACGCTCCTCGACCTCCTCGCGGGTCCACGACAGCCGCTGGCTGTTCTGCGCCATCTCCAACGCCGACACCGCCACGCCCCCGGCGTTGGCCGCCTTGCCCGGGCCGAACAGCACCCCCGACTCGACGAGCAGGTGCACCGCGCCGGGCGTGCAGGGCATGTTCGCGCCCTCGGCGACGGCCCGGCAGCCGCCCTCGATCAGGTTCTGCGCGTCGATCTCGTTGAGCTCGTTCTGCGTCGCGCACGGGAAGGCGCATTGCGCCTCGACGCTCCAGAGCGGGTTGTGATCGGCGCCGCGGTCCGCCGCGTGGTAGGTCGCGCCGCTGAAGCGCACGGCGTACTCCTCGATCCGGCCGCGCTTCTTCAGTTTGAGGTCCTTCGCCCAGGCCAGTTTGTCCTCGGTGATCCCGCCGGGGTCGTGGATAAAGCCTGACGAATCCGAGAGGGTCACGGGTTTGGCGCCCAGCCGGTTGAGCTCCTCCACCGCGTGCAGCGCCACGTTCCCGGAGCCCGAGACGACGCAGGTCTTGCCGGCGATCGTGTCGCCGCTGGCCTCGAGCATCTCCGCGGCGAAGCACACGGCGCCGTAGCCCGTCGCCTCGGTGCGGATCAGGCTCCCGCCCCAGTCCACGCCCTTGCCGGTCAGGACGCCGGTGAACTCGTTGCGCAGCCGCTTGTAGTGCCCGAAGAGGTAGCCGATCTCGCGCGCCCCGACGCCGATGTCGCCCGCCGGCACGTCGGTGTCCGGCCCGATGTGCCGGTGCAGCTCGGTCATGAAGGACTGGCAGAACCGCATGACCTCCTGGTCGGACTTGCCCTTGGGGTCGAAGTCGGCGCCGCCCTTGCCCCCGCCGATCGGCAGGTTCGTCAAGCTGTTCTTGAAGATCTGCTCGAACGCGAGGAATTTCAGGACGCCCAGCGTCACCGTCGGATGGAACCGCAGACCGCCCTTGTACGGGCCCAGGGCGCTGGACGCCTGCACGCGGTAGCCTCGGTTGACGTGGATCTCCCCCGAATCGTCCGTCCAGGGCACGCGGAACATGATCACCCGCTCGGGCTCGACCAGCCGCTCGAGGATCTTCGCCTCGCGGTACGCCGGCCGCTTCTCCAGCACCGGCTCGACCGACTCGACCACCTCGCGGACGGCTTGGATAAACTCCGGCTGGGCCGGGTTCCTCGACTCGACCTCGGCGACAAACGACTCAACGAATGTGGACATCGATCGGGCTCCGGCTGGGCGGGCGAGCCCGCTCCGAGCCGGGAGTCTAGAGCAAACCCGCCGGCGCGGGAGAGCCGATCAGCCGCCCTCGATCGGTCGGCGCCCGATCGTCAGGCCGGCCGATCGCGGCCCGCCGATGGGCCCCGTGTGCCCGGTGAACTCCAGCTCGAGCCGGGCCGCTTCGCTGAGCCGATCGGGCGTCCACCTCGGCTCCCACGTCAGCTCCACCGACGCCGACCGCACGCCCTCGACCCCGGCGACCGCCCGCTCGACCTGCCCGGGGAGCGACCCCGCGACCGGGCAGTTCGGCGCCGTCAGCGTCATCACCACCCGCGCGTCGCCCTCGCCCGAGACCTCGATCTCATAAATCAAGCCGAGATCATAAATGTTCACCGGCAGCTCGGGATCGTAGACCCCGCGCAGCGCCGCCACGACCCGCGCCAGCGCCGTCCCGGCTTCGGGCTCGGCGTTCGGATCGATCATGACGGACCCCCACCGGCGGCCTCGGCGTCGTCGAGCGCGGCCAGCGCCGCCCGCCACGGCATCGTGGCGCACTTGACCCGCATCGGCAGCCGGCGGACGTGCGCCAGCGCGGCCTGCTCCTCGGGCAGGCCCTCGACGCCGCCCTCGGTCACCGCGCGTAAAAAACGATCGATCCGATCGCGCGCGGACCCGATCGGCTGGCCCGCGAGGGCGTCGGTCATCATCGACGCCGACGCCGTCGAGATCGCGCAGCCCTCACCGTCGAACACGACCTCCTTGACCATGCCGTCCTCGGCGTTCACCCACACCTCGACCCGGTCTCCGCACAACGGGTTGGCCGCGTCGGCGTGACCCTCGGCGCCGGCCAGACGCCCGCGGCGGTGCGGGCGGCGGGCGTGCTCGAGCACGAGCTCGCTGTAGAGGTCCGCCGGCCCGGTCATCGAAGCGTCTCCAGCGCCCGCCCGACGCCCTCGACCAGGGCGTCGGCGTCCTCGACGGTGTTGTAGGCCGCGAACGACGCCCGCGTCGTCGCCGGCACGCCCAGCCAGTCCGCCAGGGGCTGAGCGCAGTGATGCCCGGCGCGCACCGCGACGCCGAAGCCGTCCAGCAGCGTCGCCAAATCGTGCGGGTGGGCGCCCGCGGCGTCGAACGCGATCACCGGCGCCGAGCCCTCCGAGGGCCCGAAGACCCGGACCCCCGGCAGCGACGCCAGCCCCTCGCGGGCCCTCGCCGCCGCCGCCGACTCCCGCTCGGCGATCCGGTCGATCCCGACGCCCTCGAGCCACCGAACCGCCGCGGCCAGACCCACGATCCCCGCGGCGTTGGGTGAGCCGGCCTCGAACCGCGCCGGCGCCTCGGCGTAGCGAACGTCATCCGTCGACACGCGCTCGACCGTGCTCCCGCCCGTCTGCCAGGGCGGCGCCTGCGCCCACCGCGCCCTCCGGCCGAACACCGCGCCGATCCCCGTCGGCGCGTACATCTTGTGCCCGCTGATCGCGTAGAAGTCGCACCCGATTGCCTGCACGTCGATCGGCATGTGGCACGCGGCCTGCGCCCCGTCGACGACGCTGACCGCGCCCGCGCGTCGCGCCAGCGCGCAGACCTCGCGGACCGGGTTCACGACGCCCATCACGTTCGTCACGTGCGCCACGCTGACGATCCGCGTCCGCCCGGTCACGATCGACTCGAGCGCCGGCATGTCGATCGAGCCGTCCTGCGCGAGCGGCGTCAGGCGCAGCGTCGCCCCGCGCCGGCGGCACATCTCGCGCCACGGGAGCAGGTTCGAGTGGTGCTCCGACAGCGGGACGACGACCTCGTCGCCCGGCCCCAGCGACTCACCGAGCGTGAAGGCCAGGAGGTTCATCGCCTCGGTCACGCCGCGGAGGAAGACGATCTCGTCCGGGCTCTCGGCGCCGAGGAACCGCGCGACGACGCGCCGGGCGCCCTCGACGGCCGCCGTCGCCCGCTCGCCCAGCGTGTGCACCGCGCGGTGGACGGGGGCGTTGTCCTCTTCATAGAACCGGCGCACGGCGTCGATCACGGAGCGCGGCTTCTGGGTCGTCGCCGCGTTGTCGAGGTACACCAGACGGGCGCCGTTGACCCGCTGCGCCAGAATGGGGAACTCCGCGCGGACGTCGAGCGCGCCGCGTCCGGCCGCCGGCGCGGGCGTCGGCGGGGCCGTCACGGCTTCGCCCCCGCCGCCTCGGCGTGGCGGCGCGTCAGCGCCCGGACCATCTGGATCATGCCCATCAGCCCCGCGGTCTTGCCCATCGAGAGCTCCCGCCCGAACAGCTCGTACACCACGCCCGGGTCGACGGCGAGCACCCGCTCGGCGGGCTGGCCCGACATCGTCTCGTCGAGGATCGCCGCCAGCGCCATCGCGCTGACGCCCTGCGGGTTCTCAACCGCGAACCGGTAGCGCAGCGTCCCGCCCGCCAGGGGCTCGGCGAACGCGAACGCCTCGGACTCGCACGCCGGGACCCGCGCCGCCTCGGGGTAGGGAGACGCCGCCACCGACGCCGGCACGGGCTCGAACCGGTCGGCCCACGCGATCAGTTCCTGCACGCGCTCGGCCCGGTCCTCCATCGCCGAGAAGGCGTCCACGAGGTCGCGCAGCCGATCGGGGATGCGGTCCATCGCGCGCGTCACTTCTCGATCGGGGCGCCGACCAGGTTGCCCCACTCGGTCCACGAGCCGTCGTAGTTGCGCACCCGCTCGTAGCCCAGCAGGAACTTCAGCGCAAACCAGGTGTGGCTGCTGCGCTCCCCGATCCGGCAGTACGCGATCACGTCGTCGGTCGGCGACAGGCCCGCGCCGGATTCGTAGATCTCGCGCAGGGCGTCGGCGCTCTTGAACTCGCCCGTGTCGGCGTTGACAGCCCTGGCCCACGGCACGTTCTTCGCTGTCGGGATGTGCCCGCCGCGCAGCGCCCCCTCGTTGGGATAGTCCGGCATGTGCAGGCGCTCGCCGGAATATTCCTCGGGGCTGCGCACGTCGATCAGCGCGCCCCCGGCGTCGAGGTGCGCCACCACGTCGTCGCGCAAGGCCCGGTCGCGCGCGTCGTCCCGCACGGGGGCGGGGTAGTCGGTCCGAGGAAAGGCCGGCGTCTCGCGGGACATCGGCCGGCCCTCCTTGGTCCACTTGAGCCGGCCCCCGTCCATGATCTTGGCCCGCGTGTGCCCGAACAGCCGGAAGACCCACAGCGCGTAGCACGCCCACCAGTTGCTCTTGTCGCCGTAGAAGACGACCGTCGTCTCGGGCGTGATCCCCAGCCGCGACGCGAGGTCGGCGAACCGACCCGAGTCCAGGTAGTCCCGGACGACGGGATCGTTGAGGTCGCGCGTCCAGTCCACCTCGGCCGCCCCGGGGATGTGCCCGGCGGCGTACAGCAGCGGGTCCTCGTCCGACTCGACGATCCGGACGGCGGGGTCGTCGAGATGGTCGGCGACCCACCGTGTGGTCACGAGCATCTCGGGAAGGGCGTAGCCGCGCCCCGCGATGGCGGGCTCGGCCTCGTTCGTCGCGCTGGCCATAGGCCGCTCCTTATGCCGCGCCCGCGCCGCCGGGGATCGGGCCGAACAGCGCGGACTTGAGTCGGTCGCGCACCGCCGCGACGGTGTACGCGTCCAGGATCTCGCCCGCGAACCCGTCGATCAACAGGGCGCGGGCCCGGGCCTCGGGCAGCCCCCGGCTGCGCAGATAGAACACGGCCCCCTCGTCGAGCTGCCCCACCGTGGCGCCGTGCGTGCACTTGACGTCGTCGGCGTAGATCTCCAGCTGCGGGCGGGACTGAGCCTCGGCGTCGTCGGAGAGGAGGATTGTGGCGTTGGTCTGCACGCCGTCGGTCTTCTGCGCGTCCTGATCGACATGGATCCGCCCGCAGAACACGCCCCGCGACGACCCATCAAGAACGTTCTTGAAGAACTCCCGGCTGGTGCACTCGGGCGCCGCGTGCCGGACCAGCAGGTGATTATCGACGTGCTCGTCGCGCGACAGCATCGCCAGCCCGCGCAGGGCGCAGTCGGCGCCGGGGCCGTCCAGCGACGCGCGGAAGTCGTGCCGGGTCACCCCGCCGCCCGTGGCGACCGCGGCGGACTCGACGCGGCTGGAGCGGGCCTGCCGGATCACGATCGCGGCGAGGCGCCACGACGACTCGTTCAGGTCCGCGGTGCACTCGTGGACGACCCGCGCCCCATCGGCCGCGTCGATCTCCGTCAGCGACGCGGCGACCGTCGCGCCGGCGCCCATCACCAGGTGCGTCTCCACGACCGTCACCGAGGCGCCCGCGCCGGCTTCGACCCGCAGCCGCGGGAAGGCCGCGACCGGCGCGTCGCCCGCCGTCGTGATGAAGACGGCCTGGATCGGCTCGGCGGCTTCGACGCCGGGCGCCACGCGCACCACCGCCGCGGTCGGCGCCAGCGCCTCGCACAGCCGGGCGAAGGGCAACGGCGCCAGATCCGTGCAGCGGTCCAGGACGGACGCGTCCGCCGGGACGTGTGCCTCGACCGTCACGCCCGCGGGCGCCTCCGTCGCGTCGGACAGCCGCTCGTCAAAGCGCCCGTTGACGAGCACGATCCTGGGCCCGGCGCCGACGAGAGCGGGCTCGACCGCCTCCGGCGCGACGACCCGCGCAGCGCCGGCCAGCTCGAACGGCAGGGCGTCGAGCCCGGCCAGATTGGTGTACTTCCATTCCTCGTCGCCGCGCCGGGGCACGCCCATCTCCCGGAAGCGCGCCATCGCCGCATCCCGGCGGGCCATCTCCCCGTCGCGAGCGCTGCCGGCAAGCGCGGCGCGCGCGCCCTCGTACAGCGCGGCGAAGCGGTCCGTGGCCGTCGCGGCCGATGGTGACGTCGTGGCGGTGGTCATCGCGGAACAGTCTCCAGGCCCGAGGGCTCACCCGGCGGCGGCGGGCTCGACGGCGCCGTACCCGGACTCCTCCAGCTCCAGCGCCAGGTCCTTCCCGCCGGAGCGCACGATCCGACCGTCCATCAGGACGTGGACGTGGTCCGGCACGATGTAGTTCAACAGCCGCTGGTAGTGCGTGATCACCAGGAAGGCCCGGTCGGCGCCGCGCAGCGCGTTGACCCCGTCGGCGACGATCCGCAGGGCGTCGATGTCCAGCCCCGAGTCGGTCTCATCCAACACGGCGAGCGTGGGCTCGAGCATCGCCATCTGGAAAATCTCGTTGCGCTTCTTCTCCCCGCCGCTGAACCCCTCGTTGACGGCCCGGGACAGGAGCTTCGCGTTCATGTCCACCAGGGCGGCCTTCTCCTTCACCAGCCGCATGAACGACCCG
The DNA here is from genome assembly GCA_003696725.1 of Planctomycetota bacterium. Classification (GTDB taxonomy): domain Bacteria; phylum Planctomycetota; class Phycisphaerae; order Phycisphaerales; family UBA1924; genus J020. The sequence continues at coordinate 10,050 of RFGI01000005.1, forward strand.
GCGTCGAGCGGGTCCTGCCCGCGATACTCGCGCACCGCGTTGACCGCCGAACGCAGGAAGTAATTCGTGCTCACACCCGGGATCTCGACCGGGTACTGGAACGCGAGGAAGACGCCCTCGCCGGCCCGCTCGTCCGGGCCCATGCCCAGGAGGTCCCGGCCCTTGAAACGGATCGACCCCTCGGTCACCTCGTACGCCTCGTGGCCGGCGATGACCTGCGCCAGCGTGCTCTTGCCCGAGCCGTTGGGGCCCATGATGGAGTGGACCTCGCCCGTGTCGATGGTCAGGTCCACGCCCTTGAGGATCTCGTGCCCCTCGACCGAGACGTGCAGGTTGGCGATCTCCAGAAGCGGCATCGTGTCTGTGTCCTTTGTGGTTCGTGCGGGCCGCGCGGCGGGTCAGCCGACGCTCCCTTCCAGGCTCACGTCCAGCAGCTTCTGGGCCTCCACGGCGAACTCCATCGGGAGCTCGCGGAAGACCTCCTTGCAGAAGCCGTTGACGATCATGCTCACGGCGTCCTCGGTGCGCAGCCCCCGCTGGTTGCAGTAGAAGAGCTGGTCCTCGCCGATGCGGCTGGTGGTCGCCTCGTGCTCGACGCGGGCCGTGCGGTTCTTAACCTCGATGTACGGGAACGTGTGGGCGCCGCAGCGGTCGCCCAGCAGCATCGAGTCGCACTGCGTGAAGTTGCGCGCGTGCTCGGCGCCCTTGTTGACTTTCACCAGCCCGCGGTAGGTGTTCTGCCCGCGGCCGGCGCTGATCCCCTTGGAGATGATGGTGCTGCGCGTGTTCTTCCCGATGTGGATCATCTTGGTGCCGGTGTCGGCCTGCTGCCGGCGGTTGGTCAGCGCGACGGAGTAGAACTCACCCACCGATTCGTCGCCCAGGAGCACGCACGACGGGTACTTCCAGGTGATCGCGCTGCCCGTCTCGACCTGCGTCCAGGCGATCCGTGACCGGCGTCCCGCGGCCTTGCCGCGCTTGGTCACGAAGTTGTAGATCCCGCCCACGCCGCGCTCGTCGCCCGGGTACCAGTTCTGCACCGTGGAGTACTTGATGGCGGCGTCGTCCAGCGCGACGAGCTCCACCACGGCCGCGTGCAGCTGGTTCTCGTCGCGCATCGGCGCCGTGCACCCCTCGAGGTACGACACCGACGCGCCCTCGTCCGCGATGATCAGCGTCCGCTCGAACTGCCCGGTGTTCATCGCGTTGATCCGGAAGTACGTCGAGAGCTCCATCGGGCACGCCACGCCCTTCGGGACGTACACGAACGACCCGTCGCTGAACACCGCGCTGTTGAGCGTCGCGAAGAAGTTGTCCGAGTACGGCACCACCGAGCCCAAGTACGCCCGCACCAGCTCCGGGTGCTCCCGGATCGCCTCGGACATCGAGCAGAAGATCACCCCGGCCTCGCGCAGCGTCTCCTTGAACGTCGTCGCCACCGAGACGCTGTCGAACACCGCGTCCACGGCCACGCCCGCGAGCATCTTCTGCTCCTCGAGCGGGATGCCGAGCTTCTCGTACGTCTCCAGCAGCTTCGGGTCGACCTCGTCCAGGCTGCCCAGCGCCGGCTTCTGCTTCGGCGCCGAGTAGTAGACGATGTCCTGATAGTTGATGGGCGGGTAGTCGACCTTGGGCCACGTCGGCTCGGTCATCGTGAGCCAGTGCCGAAGCGCCTTGAGCCGCCACTGGAGCATCCAGTCGGGCTCGCCCTTCTTTTCCGAAATAAACCGGACGATGTCCTCGTTCAGCCCCGGCGGGGCGGACTCCGACTCGATGTCGGTGACGAAGCCGTACTTGTATTCAGACTGCGCCCACGACTCGAGCAGCGCGTCGTCGCCGGTCGGGGCGGGGTCGGGGGTGGCCTGGGCCTGGGTCATGCCAGCGCGCTCCGGGTCGGGGTCAGTGGGGTCAACCGGCTCTGGGGCCGCCGGCCGGCCGGGGCCTGATCGGCCGACGCCGCGGCGAGGTCGGCGAGCGTGGTCTCGGCGAAGAATCCGGCCAGGCGGTCGTTGAGCCCGCGGACCACGGCTTTGATGCGGCAGGCGTCCTCTCGCCGGCAGCCGTCCTCGCCCGGCGCCGTCTGGTCCGAGCAGCACGGCGTCAGACGCACCGGGCCCTCGATCGCCCGCACGATCGACACCAGGGCCACCTCCCGCGCCGGCTGCGCCAGCCGGTAGCCGCCCGAGGCGCCCTGCGTCGATTCCAAGAGCCCCGCCCGGGCCAGATCTTTGAGGATGTTCCGCAGCGCCGCCGCCGGCAGCCGCAGCGCGTCGGCCAGGTCGCGGGCGCTGCGCGGCGCGGCGCCCGCCTCGGCCAAGGCCACCATCGCCACCAGGGCGTAATCCGTCTTGCGCGTCAGGGCGAGCATGGTGAGGTCCAAAAACCAGGGCGTTCAGCGGGGGTCGCCTGCGGTCCAGACCGCCTCAGGGGCCTCCCGACAACGGGCGCCAATCAGGGGCCCGTTGTGCGAAGGAGTTATAGCCCCAAACCGGCGCCGGTTCCAGTCCTGGCCGCCGCGGTCGACCCGTCGCTCCGGCGTCAATCGGCCTGAGCCGCCCGGCTCACCGCCCGCCGGTCCGAGCGAGGCGCCGGCGGGCGCCGCAGAACACTCAACGTCAAGAAAACTATTGCATTGTGAGACCGTGTCGAATAAGATCGCGTGCGCCTTCCCTCATTCAAACCAGTAAGGAGCCTCCCATGAGCCGCACTGTTGAACCGAGCAGGGTGCGCCTCGCCACATACCTGGCCCTCGCCGCCGGCGCCGCGCCAGCGGCCCACTCCGCCGCGCAGGTTGTCAGCCGTAACCTCAACCTGGTTCTCGATCCGACGCCGATCGCGGTCAGCCCCTTCCAGCGGAACGACTCGGTGCTCCACCGCCCCATCCTGGGGCCCGATCTCGGCGGCCTCTTTGAGTTCGCGGCGTCGGGTTCGCAATTCGGGTCGGTCGGCGCGACATCTATTCTGGGGCAACGCGCCTCCATCCGCTTCAGGCCCACGAACGGCTGGACGCGGGCCGAGTTCATCTCGAACACGAACGGGGCGCCGAACCAGTTCCCGCAACGACCCAGACGGTTGTCCTCCGGAGCAGCCATCGGACAGACGCTCGCGACGCCGGGGCAGTGGAGCAGCGGTGGCTCCGCGACCTTCACTGGGCCGCTTGCGGACATAAGCTTCGACGGAAACTTAGGCTACGGCCACTCAGACGGGAATTGGGCGTTCTCCCTCGGCGCCAACCCATCCATCCGCGGGTTCTTGGGGTTCCGAGTCTCCAAGGACGGCGGCGCGTCGTACAACTACGGCTGGTTCGACATCGAGTACGACCGCACGGACCCGCTGGGCTTGCTGACCATCCACGGCGTGGGGTTCAACCTCACGACGGACGCGCAGATCCTCGCCGGGCAGACCGGCGCAGCCCTGCCCGCACCGGGCCCGGTGGGCCTGGCCCTCCTCGCCGCGGGCGCAGCCGGCATCCGCAGGACCCGTGCCCGGGCCGTGTGACATTGATGTGACCGAGATCGGTCCTGGAAACGGACGGCGCGTGCTGGTCATCGGGTGGGACGGCGCCGACTGGCGCGTCATCCGCCCCCTCCTGGAACGCGGCCGCATGCCCGTCCTCCGCCGGCTCATGCAGTCCGGCGTCCACGGCAACATCGCCACGCTCAGCCCCGCGCTGAGCCCCATGCTCTGGACGTCCATCGCCACCGGGAAGAGGCCGTACAAGCACGGCGTCCTGGGGTTCACGGAGCCCTCGCTCGATGGTTCCTCCGTGCGCCCGGTCTCCAACCGCTCGCGGACGGCGCGCGCGATCTGGAACATGCTACACCTCGCCGGGCGGTCGTCGATTGTCACGGGCTGGTGGCCCTCGCACCCCGCCGAGCCGATCCGCGGCGTGATGGTCAGCAACCATTTCCAGCGCGCCCCGACGACGAGTGATCCGCAACGGTGGCCCATCGCGCCGGGATCGGTGCACCCCGATCGCCTCGCCGATCCGCTGTCGGAGTTCCGGTTCCACCCACTGGAGTTGACGGGCGACCACCTCCTGCCATTCCTCCCCAGGCTTGAAGAGATCGACCAGGCGAATGACCAGCGCGTGATGAGCCTGGCCAAAATCGTGTCGGAGATCACCTCCGTCCACGGCGTCGCCACCGCGCTGATGCAGACCGAACCGTGGGATTTCATGAGCGTGTACTACGATGGGATCGATCACTTCTCCCACGCGTTCATGCGCTACCACCCGCCTCGTCAGGAATGGATCGACGAGCGTGACTTCGACCTCTACCGCGATGTCGTCGAGGCCGGCTACCGCTACCACGACATGATGCTCGGCGCCCTGCTGGCCCTCGCGGGTGAGGAGACGACCGTCGTCCTGCTCTCGGATCACGGGTTTCACCCGGACCATCTGCGCTGGCGCGACGTGCCCGTCGAGCCGGCGGGCCCGGCCGTCGAACACCGCGACCTCGGGATCTTTGTCATGCGCGGCCCGGGCGTGCGCGCCGGCGGCGAGGTCCACGGCGTCAGCGTGCTTGACATCGCGCCGACGGTCCTCGCCGCGATGGGCCTGCCCGTGGGCGACGACATGGACGGCAAGCC
>RFGI01000191.1 GCA_003696725.1 Planctomycetota bacterium
CCGCCAGCCGCTCGGTCTCGGCCTCGGACGCGGTCCGGAACGTGACGCCGGCGCCCTCGGTCACCCGGTGTGGTCCCAGCCGGCGCCGGCGATGTCGACGATCGAACCGTCCGCGAGGGTCATCACGCACCCCGCGCCCGACTCTACCCGGCCGACGACGGTGATCGGGGCGCCCGTCGGCGCCGAGGGTGGGGGGGCGCCCCGGCAGGTGAACAGGAGCTCGTAGTCCTCTCCCTCGGCGATCGCGGCGCGCACGTCTGTCGCGCCAACGCCGAGCGGGACCGCGGCCGCATCGATCACAACGCGCACGCCCGACGCCGCCGCGACCCGCCCCGCGTCGCAGCCGAGCCCGTCCGAGACATCGATCATCGCGCCGAGCCGAGCGCCGAGTTCGTCGCATAGCCACGCGGCCTCGGCGAGACGCGGCGTGAGGTCAAGATGCCGGCCCGACGCCACGGCGCCACCGATCGCGCCGGTCACGCAGACCAGGTCGCCGGGCCTGGCGTCGGCGCGGAGAACGGGCCCGCGCCCCGGGTGGGGGGCGCCCACGGCTGACACGGTCAGGACGGTCGGGCCCCGGGCGATCGCGATGTCCCCGCCGACGAGCGGGCAGCCGAACGACGACGCCGCGGCCCGCATCGCGTCGAACAGGCCGTCGGCTTCATTGAACCCGGCCCGCACCGTCGCCGCCGCCAGGCACGCCACGGGCGACCCGCCCATCGCCGCGATGTCCGACAGGCACCGCGCAACCGCCTTTCGGCCCACACGGCCGACATCGGTCCCCGGCTCGTAATGCCGGCCCTCGACGAGCTGGTCCGTCGTCAGCAGGAGGTCGGTCCCTCCCGCGACCCGCACCACGGCGCAATCGTCCCCCGGCCCGACGCGCACGGCGCCGGCGAGACCCGCCGACCGCTCGTAGATGTGCGCCAGCAGCGCGGATTCGTCCATGGCGCCCGGACGATAGCCCGCTTTCACACGCCCGCGGCGCGGCGCTCGTAATACACCGGCAGGGGCTCGCCGAGCTCCTTCCAGCGGGCGACGACGGCGTCGGCCTTGCCGGCGCTGTTGAGCACGCGCAGCTTGCGTTTGACCATCTCGCGGATCGCGTCGCGCGCCGGGCCCAGGTACTTGCGTGGGTCGAACTCCGCGGGCTTGGTGGCGAAGATTTCGCGGATCTTGGCCGTCAACGCGAGCCGCAGGTCCGTGTCGATGTTCACCTTGCACACGCCGTAGGTGCGCACGGCGTCGGCGATCTGCTCCTCGGGAACGCCCATGGCGCCGGGCATGTCCCCGCCGTACTTGTTGATGAGGTCGATGAACTCGCGCGGCACGCTGGACGAGCCGTGCATCACCAGCGGGACGCCCGGGCAGGTCTTCATGATCGCCTCGATGCGGTCGAACGCGAGCTTCGGTTCGTGCTTGAACTTGTACGCGCCGTGGCTCGTGCCGATCGCGACGGCCAACGAATCCAGCCCCGTCCGCTCGACGAAGTCCTTGGCCTGGACCGGATCGGTGAGGTACTTCTCGATGTTCTTCTGGTACTCCTCGGCGTCCAGGCCGACGACGTCCTCCTCGATCCCGCCGAGCATCCCGAGCTCCGCCTCGACGACAACGCCCGCGGCGTGCGCGATCTTCACGCACTCGGCCGTGAGGCGGACGTTCTCCTCGTAGTCGTGGTGCGACCCGTCGATCATGACGGACGTGTACCCGTCGTCGATGCACGCCCTGATGAGCTCCACGGTGTCGCCGTGGTCGCAGTGGATGGCGATCGGGATCTCAGGGTATTCCTCCACGCACGCGTCGATGATGTGCTTGAGGAAGCGGATGTTGGCGTACTGCCTGGCGCCCTTGGAGATCTGGAGGATGACGGGGCTGGACTCGGCGGCGCACGCCTCGATGATGCCCTGCGTGATCTCCATGTTGTTGACGTTGAACGCCCCGACGCCGAATCCGCCGTCGTACGCGAGGTCGAACATCGGCTTGGTGGTCATGAGCATGGCGCGGGCCTCCTCCGTCGGGCCGGCGAGATCGCGAGCCGACGCCCGATCATACCATGCACGCCGATGACGACCCGCCGGCCCACCCTGCCCGCGCCCGCGTGGCTGACGCTCGCGCTCACCGGCGCCGCGGCGATCGCCCTCGCGGTGGCGTGCGCGCCGAGCCGAGTCTCTCCCGCCGCCGCCGAGGCCGACCCGCCGTGCGCGTGTGAGCTGCGGTCGTGGGTCGTCGCGGGGCGCGGCCGGCACCTGCTCCTGGACATCGAATGCCCGCCGCCCAACGACCACCTCACCGGCGTGGTCGAGTTCGCCAACACCGCGATGCGCGAGGACTTCGACTGGCGCCGCGACCCGGCCGGGGCGCCGCGCATCGCGCGCATGACGCCGGGCGTGCGCGTGCTGCCCCTGCTGCCCAACCCCCACGAGCGTGTCGAGGCTCGCTGGTCGATCACGCCCCAAACCGCCGCGTGCCTGGCCCGGGACCGCGTCTTCTCCGATACCTACTTCCTCGTCGGCCCCAACAGCAACAGCGCCATGCGGGCCGTGTGCGAAGAATGCGGCGTCACGCTGCCCGACACCGTGCTCGCCGGCGGGGGGGTGCTGGGCGAGTTCCCCGGCGTCGAACGCTCACCGGGTCAGGCGATCCCGCCCGAGGCGTGGCCGGCGGTCGGCGCCCGCCGCGCCGCGCCATGAGGACGAACCGCGTCCTTGTTGGAATGTTGTGAGAACCCGGCGGAAAAGCCTCGAGTCGGAGCGATCCGCGCGCGGGATGGCGTACGTTGGCGCTCCGGAAGGGGAACGCCGTGCCGCGTCGCCCGGGCCTCACGCTGATCGAGATCCTCGTCGTGCTGGGGATCATCTCCGCGCTGATGGGCGTCGTGATCCCGTCCGTCTCCGCGGTCCGCCGGTCGGCCCGGTCCGTCCAGTGCCTGGCGACGCAGGCCGACCTCCACAACGCGGCGATGGCCCGCGCGCTGAGCGACAACGAGTGGCTCCCGGGCCTGAACCGCACGGGCCTGCCGCTGCTGGAATCCGTCTCGGCCGCCGCCGGGGTCGAGGGCGACACCACCCCCGACACACCCACCTCGACCTTCGACTGGATCAGCCCCTCGATCGGGTCGTCGGTGAACCTGTCGCCCAACCGCGCCCGGCGGACCTGGCAGATCTTCGAGGACCTCGCCTGCCCCGAGGCGCGGCGGTTCAACGACCAGACGTTCGGCTTCTCAAACGACCTCCGCGGCGACTTCCTCCCGATCCTCCAGCGGGAGGGGTTCAGACAGATCTCGTACCTGGCGCCGGCGACCTTCCAGTACGCCGGGCCGCGCTGGCCGAGAACCCGGTATGTGCGGTTCCCGTTCCGCGGGCCGGTGGTCCCGCCGGCTCGCTATCTCCCCCGGCTGGAGAAGGTCGGCGTCCAGATGGCGACCAAGGTGTTCGTCGCGGACGGGACGCGGTACCTGACGGCCGGGGGTGTGCTGGACTTCGACGTGGACCCGGCGCCGGACTATTACGGCTCGTTCACCTCGAGCACGCCGATCTACTCGGGGTCGACGGCGTACGGGCTTGGCCCGGGCGTGCGCGGGATGGACGTCGTGGGCCCCGGGCGCGAGGCCCACGCCGAGCGGCGCCGGCTGTCGTACCGGCACTCGGGCTCCATCAACGCCGTCTATTTCGACGGGCACGGCGGATCGATCACCGAGGAGGACTCCAGGGCCGACGCCACCCCCTGGGCGCCAGGCGGGAGCGTCTTCACCGGCGTTGCGGCGACGCCCGAATCCGCCGACCACCACGCCGAGGGCGAGGTCATCCACTAGGCTCTGTTTGACGGAACAGTGGGGTTCCGTTCGACGGATCGGTGGGACGGGCGTCTCGCCCGTCGTGGTTGGCGGATCGGTGGGACGGGCGTCTCGC
>RFGI01000006.1 GCA_003696725.1 Planctomycetota bacterium
AAAGAATCGGCGCCGTCTGGCGCCGATTCGGTCGTTCTGCGAGGTGTCAGGCTAGGCGAACGCTCAGGAGCCCGAGCCGCCGGCGAGATCCCGACCCCGTGGGCCGAAATCCGTCGCGATAAACCACGCGAAGGGCTTGGACGAGGGGCCCACCAGGCCCAGCGCCTGGCCGACCTGCTGGGTCGGGTGGTTGCTCTGGATGGGGTAATGCAGCTGCGTGCCCCACCCAACGCCGTCCTGGTACGCGTCGGACGACTGCTGCTGGTCGGGCATGACGTCGAAGGGCTTGATGACCCGCGCGCTGCCGTCGCCGGTGGTCACGGGGATCTCGGCGTTCGGCATGAAGTAGATGTTGAGCGCCCCGATGGTCCCGATCGACCCGGGGTACGCGGCCCGGCGGCTCAGCCAGGCGAAGTGCTCCCAGAAGATGACCTTGTCTGACAGGAAATCGAACTGCGATTCCTGGATGTACGCGCGCCACCCACGGGCCGCCCTGCCGAGATTCCACGGCACGTCCAGCCGGGCGCCAGGGCCGCCCGGGTTCGGGTTCTGCGGGATCCAGTAGTTCTGGGCGCCGCCCGCAATCTGCTGGAACGCGGGATCGCCGAACAACGCCGCCCACGTGTACCGGTAGTCGCCCTGCAGCGCCCAGAGGGTGTTGTCCTCGTCGGTGTTCTCAGCCGCGTACCACCCGCCCTGGAACCAGCCCACGGGCTGCGAGCCGTTGCCGGAGGTCTTGGCCTGGAACTTATCCTCGAAGGGACGGACCGCGGGATCGAAGCCTTCCTTGATGGCGTCCCAGTTCCTCGCCGTGCTTGACCCCGGCGAGGTGTGGACGTCCGTCAGCAGCTCGTAGCCCGTCCCGTCGCTGATGTAATCCCCAAACGCGATGTTGGGGAAGCGCCAGACGTCCTCGTACTGCAGGCCGGCGGGCGCGAAGGCGAACCCGTTGTGCGCCAGCGGCGCCCCGCCGCTGGGCGAATCAGGATCGGTGCTCCCGGACCGGTTCGCCCAGTTCGTCGCGGGTTTGCCCGGTATGTACTGGTTCAGGGTGTTGTCCGCGCTGCCCTCGGGGATGTTCGGCATCCGGCCGCGGTTCTCGGTGACGTAGATCTTCATCCCCTTGCCGTACTCGCCGAGGTTGGCGACGTTCTGGAGCATCTGAGCCTTGCGCTTGGCCTCGCCCAGCGCCGGCAGCAGGATGCCGATCAAGAGGGCGATGATGCTGATCACCACCAGCAGCTCAATCAGGGTGAAGCCTTTGGTCCGCGTTTTCATTCAAGGTCTCCTACGGGATCACGCGAGGGCTCGCGTGCGTGTCTTTTTTTGTGCCGGGAGGCGGCGCCGGCCGCGATCCGACGGGGGTCAGCGCTCGGCTCGGCCAAGCATCCTAGCCCGGTGGATCGCCACCGGGACGACGGAGGGCCCGCCCGACCTCAAATGCGGCTGAGAGGAGTCGAACCTCCACGGGGTTTTACCCCCACTAGGACCTGAACCTAGCGCGTCTGCCAATTCCGCCACAGCCGCTCGCAGGGCGTGAAGGATAGCCCCGGCGACGCACGCCGCAAACGCACGCGGATGACGCCGCAGCCCGAGCCGACACGGATTGGCCGCCTGACGCTGGCTCATGCCGCTCGGGTGTACGCAACCCATGCCGAGCCGGTTCCTGCCACGAAGGCCCGCTCGCCCGAGTTCCTCGGTCCTTGCTCGGGCAGGGTCGGGGCCCCCGCCCCGACGCCGACGCCTCCCGCTCAGCCGCCACCGGCCTCGGCGGCCGTCGCCTCCTCAGCAGGGATCACGCCCTTGGCCCGCAGGACCCGCGTGCGGATCTCTTCGAAGACGTCGGGGTTCTCCTCAATGAAGCGCTTGGCGTTCTCCCGGCCCTGCCCCAGCCGGACTTCCCCGTAGCTGAACCACGCCCCGCTCTTCTCGACGATCTTCTCGTCCACCGCCAGGTCCAGCAGGTCCCCCGACGCCGAGATCCCCCGATCGAACATGATGTCGAACTCGGCGTTGCGAAACGGCGGGGCCACCTTGTTCTTCACCACCCGGGCCCGCACGCGGTTGCCGACCGCCACGTCCCCCTCCTTGATGGATCCCGTCCGCCGGATGTCGATCCGCACCGACGAATAGAACTTCAGCGCCCGCCCGCCCGGCGTGGTCTCCGGCGAGCCGAACATCACCCCGATCTTCTCCCGGATCTGATTGATGAAGATCACGCAGGCGTTGGACCGGCTGATGGCGCCGGTCAGCTTCCGCATGGCCTGGCTCATCAGCCGGGCCTGCAGGCCCACGTGTGAGTCCCCGATCTCGCCCTCGATCTCCGCCCGCGGGATCAGGGCCGCCACGGAGTCCACCACGATCACGTCCACGGCGTTGGAGCGGATGAGCAGCTCGCAGATCTCCAGCGCCTGCTCGCCGCTGTCCGGCTGGGAGACGAGCATCTCGTCGATGTCGACCCCCAGCCGCCGGGCCCACGACGGGTCCAAGGCGTGCTCGGCGTCGATGAACGCCGCGACCCCGCCGCCGCGCTGCCCGTGGGCGACCACCGTCAGCGCCAGCGTCGTTTTGCCCGACGATTCCGGCCCGAAGATCTCGACGATCCGGCCGCGGGGCACGCCCCGGCCGCCCAGCGCCAGGTCCAAAGACAGGGCCCCAGTGCTGATCGCGGGGATCGGCTGCTGGCGCTCGGCGTCCAGCCGCATGATCGCGCCCTTGCCGAAGGTCTTCTCGATCTGGCTGACGGTGCGCTCGACGGCCTCGTCCCGGGCCCTGTCCGGGCCGGCGTCGGGCGTCGTGTCGGCGGCTTTGGGCATCCGCGGGTTCCTCTCCTCGGCGTCGGCGCTGGCCCGCCGGCTGCGTTCGCGGGCGGCCCGCTGGGCGTTCTTCGATCCTCGCTGCGTGCCGTTGCTGGTCGCGGTGGGCATGATACGGGTCGCCTCCCGGGCCGGGGCCCGATTTCGTTGTTCGGGTTCCACTAGGTACCAGGCCCGTCATCGGCTGTCAAGCGATGTTCGGGTGATTTTCGGAAGTGCTTTGTTCGGGTCTGGGCGCCTCGGCGCGTTCTACGGCCCGAGGGCCGGGGGCATCTCGAACAGCCCCTCGGGCGCCGGGGAGAGGCCCAGCCCGGCCCGCACCAGGGCCGTGAAGCGTCGCCCCCGCTCCTCATAATTCGTGAATTGATCCCAACTTGCGCAGCCGGGACTGAGCAGGACCGTCTCTCCGGGCCGGGCCCGGCTCACGGCCTGCGCCACGGCCTGGTCCAGCCCGCCGCACGCCTCGGCCCGGCCACCGGCGTGTTGGACCAGCCGGGCCAGCGCCGGCCCGGTCGCCCCGATCGTAAAGACGCCCCGGCACCGGGCCGCGGGCCCGACCATCGGCGTCAGATCGACGCCCTTGTCGAACCCGCCGGCGATGAGGTGGACCGGGATGGACGCGACGACGGGCGAGACACCCGCCCCACCCTCAACCGCGACGACGGGCGAGACGCCCGTCCCACCCTCCACCCATGCATTGGGCGGGGCGCCGGTTGCGCCGCTGTCCGTGACTTCGGCGAACGCCTGCACGGCGAGGGCTGTCGCCTCGGGCGTGGTGGATTTGGAGTCATTGACCGCGCGGATCACGCCGCCGTCGCGCTCGACCTCGGCGACGAGCTGCAACCGGTGAGGCAATCCCGTGAACGACGCCGTCGCGTCGCGCATCGCGTCTGCATCGTCGTCCGTCCCGCGCATCGCCCGCGTCGCGGCCACGGCAAGTCCCGCATTTCTTCGGTTGTGCGCACCGGCGAGCGCCGTCTCACACTCGGGCGCGCCGGCCCGCCCGTCGATGGCCCTATCGCCGGGCCGTTGATGCGCGAGGATCGTCCGCTTGCACCGCTCGTAGTGCGCGAACTCGCCGTGCCAGTCCAGGTGGTTCGGCGCCACGTTCGTCACCACTGCGACGTGCGGCGACCAGCCGGGCTCATCCCGACGACCCACGAACCAGTCGCCCAGCCAGTACAGCATCGCGCTGGAGAGCTCCAGCACGACCCAATCCTCCGGCTCGATCTCGTGCGCACGCGGCAAGAGCGACCCCCCTATGTTCCCGCCCAGCCACGTCCGCCCCGGCGCCAGCCGGCGCAGGATGTGGGCGATCATCGCCGCGGTGGTGCTCTTGCCGGCCGTCCCGGTCACGCCGACGACGCGTCCGCGGTCGGGCAGACGCTCGACGAGCAAGCGGATCTCCGTGGTCATGCGTGCGCCGCGTTCGGCGGCTGCGAGGATGAAACGGTTCTCCCACGGCCGGGGCACAGCGGGGCTCACCACGACCGTGTCGGCGCCGGCGAAGTCCGCCTCGTCGTGCCCGCCCAGCCGGAGGGTGACGCGCCCCGCGTCGACCAGATCCCGGATCGACGCCAGGGGCTCGTCGAGCGCCCCGGCGTCGGCGAGGTCCGTCACCAGCACGTCCGCGCCCTGCTCGGCGAGCCAGCGCGCGGCGCCCGCCCCCCCGCCGAAGCGGCCCAGGCCCATGACCACGACGCGCCGGCCGGCCCACTCCGCGTCCGATGGCGTGCGATCCATCCCCATGGCGTCCCTGCCCCGCGTCGCGAGCCCGCCGCGATCGGCGCCCGGGCCGGGCGCGCCGGTAGATTACCCGGCATGAGACGCCACCCCATCGCCGTCGCCGCCGTCACCCTGATTCCCGTGTGCCTGAGCGCCTGCCGAGCCAGCCAGCCGGCGCCGGGCCTTCAGATGCATCACCCGCGCCAGGCCCCGCCCGCGGGAGTCTCGGCGATGCTCGCCGACATCTCCGCCGAGTCGGTCAAGGGATACGTCGACCGGCTCGCGGCGTTCGGCACCCGGCACTCGCTCTCCGACACCGAGTCGGATACGCGCGGCATCGGCGCGGCGAGGCGCTGGATCCGCGACGAGTTCGAGCGTTTCAGCCGCGAGTCCGGCCGGTCCGGCGACCTCGCCCTGCGGGTGTATATGGACCGCCACCACATCCAGCCCGACGGCCGGCGGATCGACGTCCCCGCCGAGATCGTCAACCCCGTCTGCGTGATCCCCGGCGCCATGCCCGAGGCCCGCGACCGGCTCTATTACGTCATCGGCCACTACGACTCGCGCAACAGCGACGAGATGGACCGTGTCGGCGACGCCCCGGGCGCCAACGACGACGCCTCGGGGACCGCCGTCGTCATCGAGCTGGCCCGGGTCCTCTCCAAGCAACGGCTCGACGCGACCGTGGTGTGCATGGCGACCGCGGCGGAAGAGCAGGGCCTCATCGGCGCGACGCTCCACGCCACCGACGCCCGTGACGCGGGCAAGGACATCCGCGCCGTCCTCTCCAACGACATCGTCGGCGACCCCTCCAGCCCCTTCGGCGGCAGGCACGACTCGCGCATCCGGGTCTTCTCCGAGGGCGTGCCGCGCAACCTGCCGGAGAACGGCCTGCGCCGGATCCAGGGCCTCTCCGCGGAGAACGACTCCGACTCGCGGCAGCTGGCCCGGTTCATCGGCGAGGTCGGCGCCTGGCACGACCTGCCCGTCCGCGCCATGCTCATGTATCGGCCCGACCGCTTCCTCCGCGGCGGGGACCACACCGCCTTCAACCGGGTCGGGTACCCGGCCGTCCGCTTCACCGTCGTCGAGGAGGTCTACGAGCGCCAGCACCAGGACGTCCGCGTCGAGAACGGCGTGCAATACGGCGACCTGCCCGAGTTCGTCGACGGTGAGTACCTCGCCGGCGTCGCGAAACTCAACGCCGCGGCGATGATGCACCTCGCCAACGCGCCGTCGGCGCCGGGCGACGCGCGGATCATCACCGCCCGGCTCATGCCGGAGACGATCCTCCGCTGGCAGGCCTCACCCGAGCCCGACACCGCGGGGTACGAGATCGTCTGGCGCGACACGGCCAGCCCCGTCTGGACCGGCTCGATCGACGTCGGGAACGTCACCGAATACACGCTGAAGATGTCCAAGGACAACCACTTCTTCGGCGTGCGGGCGTACGACTCTGACGGCTACCGCAGCCCCGTGGCCTTCCCGGCGGCGGCGCGGCGATAACGCCGACGGCCCCCGGCCCGCTCGAGGTGGGCGCGGCCCCGCCCACGCGCCTCTGACGCGGGCCTGAACGCCGCGCGCCGTTGAGCCGATACCCAAGGTCGACCCACCTTGCCGGGGGCGGTGTGCGCCCCGAGTCCGGGCCCTGTTCTCGGACGCCGGTGGCGCCTGCATCATGACCGACGGCGACGGCTATATCGACACCCTCCGCCTGTCCGATGCCCAGTTGCTGGAGTTGTTGGACTCGCTGGACCACTCGGGGCCCTCGCCCGAGAACGCCGACCGGCCCAACCGCCGGTCCGGGAGCGACATCCGCCTGCCGTTCCGGCACGCCCGGCTGCACCTGACCATCGACCACCCCGGGGGCGGTCAGTCGCCGTTCGTCGTCGCCGGGCGGAACCTCACGCCGCGGGGCCTGGGGTTCCTGCACGGCAACTTCCTGCACACCGGGACGATGGGGAAGGTCAATCTGCCCCAGACGGTCGGCGGGTTCCTGCCCATCCGATGCACGGTCATCTGGTGCCGGCACCTGCGCGACCACATCCACGAGGCCGCGATCCGGTTCGAGCGCCCCATCGACCTCTGGCGCCACATCGAGAGCGCCGAGGCCGCCGCCGATCTCACCACGCGCATCGACCCGACCGAACTCAAGGGCCGGGTCCACGTCCTGAGCGCGTCGGACCTCTTCCGCGACCTGATGGCCCAGGAGCTCGGCCCGACCAATCTCGACCTCAAGGTGTCCGACAGCACGGACGACGCCGCGCCCACGGCCCAGACCGACCCGCCGGAACTGGTCCTCTTGCACGCGGACTTCGACAACACCGACGTCCCGGCGCAGGTCCGCGCCCTGCGCGACGCGCCGATCTTCTGCCCCATCGTGCTGGTGACGGGCGAGCCCAGCGCCCAGCGGATCCAGCCGGCGCGGGACGCCGGCGCCGACGGCGTGATGCGCATGCCGTTCCAGCCGATGCAGCTGCTCGCCGTCCTCCTGGAGTGGCTCACCGTCTCCCGCGCCAACGCCGACTGCGAGGACTCCAACGGCCTCGCCGAGCGGGGCCCCGAGTTCGCCGCGCTCTACGACCGCTACGTCACCGAGCTCGACCAGGACGCCGCCGCCCTGACCGAGGCCATCGCCGCCGACGACTTCGAACGGGCCCGGGCCCTGTGCCGCAAGATCGCCGAGACCGGCGGCGTGTTTGGCCTGCCGCGCCTCTCCGACACCGCCCGCAAGGCCCTGACCCAGCTCGACTCGTGCTACTCCATCGAGGAGTCCACAGGCGAGTTGCAGCGGCTGCTCCAGCAGGTCCGCAAGGTCAGCCTCGACCACGCCGGCGCCAGCCAGAAACAGGCCGCCTGACCACCCCGCGTCACCGCGCCGGGACTTCCGCGTCGAGCAACGCCCGCACCTGAGCCGGTGGCTCGAACCGCGTGGGCGGGATCTCGGGGTTGACCTCGATGGACGTGTACGTCGCGGTCCAGTCCTGCCCCTGTGCCGAGTGCGACCACACCGTGGCGAACCGCACGCCCTCGATCTCCCGGTACGCCGACGCCCGGCCGATCAAGGTGGCGTCCTCGCCCCCGGGCGCCGGCTGGCTCTCGATCCGGCCGATGAGCAGGTGGGTGTCGGGATCGAAGAACTCCTCGATCGTCTGCCCGTCGTGCGTGGTGAGCCGGAGGTGATGCGCCGGGGCGCCCTCGAACTCCCCTTCCCCCAGGCTCTCGATCGTCGCGTACATCCCGATGTCGGGCAGCAGGCTGAAGCCTCGCGCCGCCTGCTTGAGCACCACCGCGCGGGCCCGGCCCTCCATCACCGCGGCGCCGGCCTGCGGGTGGACCCGCCACGCGACGCCCCCGGCCAAGCCCTGCTCGGCCACCCCGAACCCCGGGATGTCCACCGTGAACCGCAGCCGGTCCGGCCGCTCATACGCCAGCGCGATCGTCCCGCTGAGCCCGAACGACGGCAGCTCATACGTCCCCTCAACGGTGAACGACCCCACCCGCGCGATGGCCCCGGCGCCGCCGACCGCGTCGATATACGCATGGTAGATCGCCCGGCCCTCGCGCTGGGCCTCGCCCGGCCCGGCCGCGTTCGCGGCCGAGCCCCAGCCGACGGCCGTCATCGCCGCCGCGGTCACGATGAATTGAATCCTCATCACGGTGGTCTCCTTTGCTGACTGAGGTGAACACAAGCGTTTGCCCGCCGGCCCGCCGCCCTATGCGGCGCCGGGCTGCGCCCGTTGCGCGTACAGCGCCAGGAACCCGATCGTGTCGATCAGGCCGTGCGCCAGGATCACCACCCACAGGTTCCGCTTGACGATGAGGAACGCGGCGGCCATGGCCAGGCCCACCGCGCCCGTCAGGATCATGCCGACCGCGCCCTGGTAGGCGTGACCGACGCCAAAGAGCACGGCCTGAACCCCCACCGCCGCGGCGACGCCTCCCCGCCCTTTCCCGAACAGCCGCGTGAGCCGATCGATCAGGAACCCGCGGAACACGATCTCCTCGCCGAAGGCCGCCGTGGTCCACGAGATCACCAGCAGCTGCGCCAGCAGCGCCGGATTGCCGGGCAGCGACTCGAACGCCGAGAGGTCAGCCTGCGCGTCGAACGCCCACGCCAGCGCCTGCCCCACACCGATGAAGACCACGACCAGGATCGCGACCCCCGCGACGGCGCCCGCGACGGCCGTTTTCCACAGGCTCTTGGGGCGCGCCAGCCCCAGCGATCCCACGCCCCGGCCGGTCAGGCGCGACGACACCAGCGCCGCGACGGCCGACACCGCCACCACGATCGGCGCGCCCGCCGGCGCCCCGGCCGCCGACATAATCACCAGGGCCAGCGCGGGGATCACGAACACCACCGCGAGCTCGACCCAGGTCGTGCGCCCGCCGGCGTCGACCGCCGTGTTCGTCGCTGCAACGCTCATGATTCAATCTCCGTGACGGTCGGCCCGATCGGCGTGGTCAGATACGCGACCACGGCGTGGACCAACTCGCGCTTGACCTCGTCGAGGCTCATGTCCAGCGATCGCGCCAGGTTCGTGTCGCGCAGCAGCGCCTGTTCCTGAAGCGTGGACTGCGCGAACACAAGCGCCACGTGCACCGCGCGCTCCGGGTCCGGGTGAGTGATCTCGTCGCCGGCGCCCAGCAGGTGACGCTTGAGTGTGTCGAGCACGCGCAGGGCCTTGTCGCGGTCCTCGGGGCGCAGGCTCGACGGGTCGGCGCGCATGTTCTTGGCGATGGCGCGCAGGAGCCCCCGGCGCTCGGCGGCGACCTGCAGCAGAGCGTCGAACAGGCCCTCGACGCGCCGCGCCAGGCCCGCGCCCTGCCAGCACGATGGCGCGAAGCGCGTGGCCGTCGCCTCGACCGCGTCGTCGTAGTACCGCGACGCCAAGAGCGGCAGCAGCGCGTCCTTGGTCTCGAACCGGGCGTAGAACGCGCCCACCGAGACGCCCGCCCGGGCGACGATCTCCTGCACGGTGAGGGCCTCGAACTCGCGGTCGGCCAGCAGCCGCTCGGCCGCCTCGACGATCCGTTCGAGCGTCCGGCGGCTCCGCGATTGTCGGGGTGAACGCACCCCATCATGGCCGATGAGTCGCTCCAGAGGCGATTCAAGAGCACATTCTGGATCAGAATGCGAATTATGATTCGTTTCCACGCCGGCTTCTACGGCGACCGCTCCGCGGAGTTTCACCTCAACGACCAGATTCAGCGACTCATTCGGCGGGCGCCGTGAACCCCACCCGACCCGGCGGCGACAATCCCCCTGGGAGGGCCCATGCGCCGCACCAGCGAGGACATCTACGACGAGTGGCTGGTCCTCCGCTGCCAGGCCGGCGACGGCGACGCCCTCCCGATCCTGGTCCATCGCTGGCACGGCCGGCTCTCGGCCCACGCCCGCCGATGCACCGGCGACACCGACGCCGCCCGCGACGCCGTGCAGGACGCCTGGCTCGCCATCGTCGGCGGGCTCCCCCGCCTGAACGACCCCGCCCGGTTTGCGCCGTGGGCCTACCGCATCCTGACCAACAAGTGCCGCGACTGGGCCCGCCGGCGCACGCGCGACCGGGACCGCGGCCTGATCGGCGCTGCGGGGTCCGGATCCGCCGACGCCTTCCCCGCCCCCGAGCCACCGGCCGGCCCGGACGCCGACGGCGCCGTCACACGCCTGCGCCGGGCCATGCGGCGCCTGAGCCCGGATCACCGCGCCGTCCTGGACCTGCACTACCTCGACGGGCTGGGCGTCGCGGCGATCGCCGACGCCCTCGGCGTCCCCGCCGGCACCGTCAAGTCCCGGCTGCACCACGCGCGCGAGAAGTTGCGCGCGATCATCGAATCTTCACCGGAAAGGATTGAATCATGAGCCGCACCGATGACGCCATCCGCCGCGCGCTCCGCGCCGAGCGCGACGACCTGCTCGCCGACCTCGACGAGCCGAACATGCTCAGCCAGGCCCTGACCACCATGCGCCGAGGCACGCGCTGGATCAACGCGCTGGTGATTGTCTTTACGCTCGTGTTCTTCGGGCTCCAGATCTGGACCGCGGTCCGGTTCTTCGGCGCCACGGAGGTGAAGCACATGATCGCCTGGGCCGTGGGGTTCTCGTTCTGCGCCCTGGCCGTCGCCATGCTCAAGCTCTGGTTCTGGATGCAGATGGACAAGTATGTCATCCTGCGCGAGGTCAAGCGGCTGGAGCTGCAGGTCGCACGCCTCAGCGAGAAGCTCGCCGAGTCGCTGTGAGTCGGATCGGTGGGCCGGGCGTCTCGCCCTGTGGGACGGGCGTCTCGCCCGTCGTGGTTGACACAGACAACGGCCGAGACGGCCGCTCCACCGGCGGTCCCCGTCCCGGATGACGACCGAGCGATCCGTCGAACGGGACCTCGCGCCGCTCTGGTCATCCGCGGTCGGCGCCGGTACCGTCCGCCCGCATGAGCGAAGATCCGGCCGGCGCCACCTGGCGATCCCTGACCCGCTTCCGCGACGAGCCCACCCCGGACCTGGTCGTCGCGTGCAGCGACGGCCGGTTCGCCCGCGCCTTCGAGGAGTTCGCCCAGACGGGGCTGGGTCTGGACCGCTGCGCCCGGCTCGTCGTGCCCGGCGGGCCCGCGTTCCTCGCCGTCGACGACGGCGACTGGGCCCGGCGGGACCACGCCCGCGATCTCCTGTTCATCCTCGACGCGCTGCGGATCGAGCGTGCCCACCTCATCCAGCACGACCTGTGCGCGTACTACCAGCAGGTTCTCGGGGCCGAGCCCGCGGACTTGGGATCCCGCCAGCGCGCCGATCTTGATCTCGCCGAGGCCCGACTCTGCGAGGCCCGCCCGAGCGTGGCCGTGCGCCGCTGGCGCGCGACGGTCGAGGCCGGCGCCGTCGTCGTCGCGCCGTGCTGAGCCGCGGCCTGGCGCGCGCCGGCCGGGGGCTACAATGCCCGTCGAGGGGCCGCGCGATCGGCTCGCCCCTTGACGCACCGAAGGATCCGACGCCATGCCGCATTACATGAAACTCGGCGACCTGCCGCGCAAACGCCACATCCAGTTCCGCCGGCCCGACGGCGCGTTCTATTCCGAGGAGGTCTTCGGCACCAAGGGCTTCGTCGGGCCCACCAGCACCCTCTACCACATCCACCCGCCCACGCAGGTCTCGGGATGGGAGCCGCTCTACTCCACCAAGCCGGAGTACGTCGAGACCGGCGTGATGCGCATGCGCCACCTCAAGACCATGCCCCGCCGGCCGCACGGCGACCCCGTCACCGGACGCGTGGTCCTCTTCGGCAACGCCGACTGCCGCATCAGCATCTGCGTCCCCGCCGAGCCCATGACCTACCACTACAAGAACGGCATGGGCGACGAGTGCCTCTTCGTCCACTTCGGCTCGGGCGTCTGCCGCACGATGTTCGGCACGCTGAGGTTCGGGCCCAAGGACTACCTCATCATCCCCAAGGGCACGATCTATCAGATGACCTTCGACGAGCCCGAGCCGGGCGACCCCGACCCGCGCCTGCTGGTCATCGAGACGGTCAACGCCTCGCACATCGCGCCCCCGCCGCGGTACCTGTCGAAGGAGACGTCCCAGTTCCTGGAGCACGCCCCGTACTGCGAGCGCGACCTGCGCCTGCCTCAAACGCCCCTGACCTTCGACGAGGAGGGCGAGTTCGAGGTCCGCGTCAAAGCCCTCGATCAGATGCACTCCTACCACTACCACTACCACCCGCTGGACGTCGTGGGCTGGGACGGCTGCTACTACCCCTACATCTTCAACATCGACGACTTCGCCCCCATCACCGGCAAGCTGCACATGCCCCCGCCCATCCACCAGACCTTCGAAGCGCACAACTTCGTGATCTGCTCCTTCTGCCCGCGGATGCTCGACTGGCACCCCGAGGCGATCAAGGTCCCCTACAACCACTCCAACATCGATTCCGATGAGGTGCTGTACTACGTCGAGGGCAACTTCGGCTCGCGCCGGGGGATCGAGGTCGGCTCGATCACCGCCCACCCGCAGGGCATCCCGCACGGCCCGCACCCGGGGACGATCGTCGCGTCGCTGACCGCGACCCGCACCGAGGAGCTCGCCGTCATGTGCGACACCTTCCGCCCGCTCTTACCCACGAAGGAGGCGCTGGAACTCGACGACCCGGCGTACCCGGCCTCCTGGCAGGGCGAGCACTTCCCGGGGCTCGAGTCGGGCAACGGCCGGCTCACCGCCGCGCCCGACCCCAAGGCCGGCGACACCGCCGACACCTGGAGCTGAGCACACGCTCATCCGAGTGGCGAACCGAGTTTCTCGTAGCGTGCTCGACCCCTTGCTGGCGCCGATCGCGCCCGCGCTGTATCGGGCCGCGCCGATCCCGCGCGGGTTCCCGCCCGAAGGGATCGTCGCCCTGGGTCATCTGGTCGCGATCGCCGGCGCGATCGGGTTCGCGCTGGCCGGTCGGCACTGGTGGGCGGGGCTTCTCGCCGCCGCCGGCGTCGCCGGCAACCACCTCTGCGACATGATCGACGGCGCCCACGCCCGGGCCACCGGCCAGTGCCGCCACGGCGGGGAGCTCCTCGACCACTTCTTCGACCCGCTCTCGTTCTCGCTCTGGATGGTCGGGCTCGGCGTCGCCGCCGACCGGCATGACCTGGCTCTCGCCTGTGTCCTGTGGATCTACGCCAGCGCGGTGCTGACCTCCATCCGCGCCAAGATCACCGGCGTCTTCCTCCTCCAAAGGGTCGGGCCGACCGAGTTCAAAGCGCTCCTGACGTTGCTGGCGCTGGCGCTCGCCGCCGCCCGCGCCGCGTCGAGCACGGAGACCGCCGTCAGGATCATCACCGTCTCGCTCTGGGCGCTCGCCGCGCTGGGCTGGGCGCAGCTCGCGGTGAACCTCGTCCGGGGCGTGCGCGCCGTCAACCGCGCCGACACCCCCGTCGATACGGAGCCCTGGCGGCGCGGGTGACCCGCCCGCCATCGCTGGACCCGCGCCGGACGGGCTACTGCTCCGGCGCCGCGGCGACGATCGCGTCCGGCCCCAGACGGGCCCGG
Source organism: Planctomycetota bacterium (assembly GCA_003696725.1). Taxonomy (GTDB): domain Bacteria; phylum Planctomycetota; class Phycisphaerae; order Phycisphaerales; family UBA1924; genus J020. The sequence goes on from RFGI01000006.1 coordinate 13,566, forward strand.
GCCCGGACCGCGTCGGCCCGGGTCGCGAACTCGCCCACCTGCACCAGATAGACGGCCCGGCCGTCGCGCCGCGCCACCACGACTCTGGCGGGCCCCAACCCGAGGCCCGCCGCGGACGTGTCAGCGCGGCGCCGGGCGCGCTCCGCGTTGCGCCGGCTCGTGAACGCCCCCACCTGGATCGTGAAGCGCCCCTCGCCCAGCCGGCGCTCGGCCAGCGCCCGGACCTCTGCGCTGCGCGCCAGCGTCGCGGCCCGGCGGTATTCCCGCTGCGCCGGCTCAACCCGCCCCAGCGCCCGCAGCGACTGGCCCGCGTAGAGCGCCGCCCGCGCCGCGTCGTCGCCGGTGAGCGCCACCGACGCCTCGGCCAGGAGCGCCGCGGCCCGCTCGTGATCACCCTGCCGCTGCGCGATCAGCCCGAGCCCCGCCCGCGCCCTGGCCGCGACCGACCGGTCGCGCGACGCCAGCAGGGGCTCCAGCCACGCCCGGGCCGACGCGTCGTCGCCCAGCGCCTGGGCCGAGAGCCCGGCGATCAGGGCGGCCTCGTCGCGCGCGGCGCCGGTGCTCGACAGGGCCGCCGACCGCGCCCCGCGCAGCGCCGCTGCGTGCCGGCCCGCCTGGTAGTCGCTCACGAATGCCGACCCGCCGTGCCCCGCGCACGCGGTCACGATCAGGGCCATCACCACCAGCGACACCGGCCCCGGTCGTATGGGCGCCCTCTCCTGCATCATGTCCTAGGCTATCGGCGGCCGCGGCGTGTCCCGTGCACGATCCGCCTGCCGACGACCCACGCGAGGACGCGCACCGCGATGAGCATCCACGGCCCGATCCTCCGCCGCCTGATCTCGGCGCCGTGGCGCACCGTCGCCGTCGACGACCGCCGATCGTGGCGCGCCGGCGCCATGCTCACCGCGGCGGTCAACCTGGCGGACGAGCTCTCGGGCGTGAACCGATCGGACACACTGGGCGTGATGCTCCCGACGGGCGGCGCGTTCCCGGTCGCGGCTCTTGCCGGCTGGATGCTCGGCAAAACGATCGTGCCGCTCAACTACCTGCTGGCGAGGGAGGAGCTCGAGTACGTCATCCACCACTCGGGCGCCGACACCGTCGTCACCGCCGGGCCCCTCCTGGAGCACATGAAGCACGAGCCCGCCGGCGCCCGGCTGGTGCGCCTGGAGACACTTCCCCTGGCGCGGTTCCCCGCGCCGGTCCGGCCCCGCGGCGCCGACGACGGCGACCTCGCCGCGATCCTCTACACCTCCGGGACCGAGGGCCGGCCCAAGGGCGTCATGCTCACCCACGGCAACCTCCGGGCCAACATCCGCCAGATCCAGCAGTGGATCCACTTCACCCGCCGCGACTCGCTCTTCGGCGTCCTGCCGCAGTTCCACTCCTTCGGGTTCACGGTGCTGACGCTCCTGCCGCTCTCGGTCGGGTGCGGGGTGGCGTACGAGGCCCGGTTCACGCCCGCGCGGATCGTCCGGCGGCTCGCCGAGCGCCGCCCGACTGTGCTCGTCGCGATCCCCTCGATGTACAACGCGCTGCTGAGCGTCAAGGACGCCACGCCGGCGGACTTCGCCTCCCTGCGGCTGCTGGTCTCCGGCGGCGAGCCCCTCCCGCGCCCGCTGTTCGAGCGCTTCCGTGAGCGCTTCGGCAAGGAGATCCAGGAGGGGTACGGCCTGACCGAGACCGCCCCCGTCACCAACTGGCTCCGCCCCGGCAACGGGCCCTTCGGGACCGTCGGCCTGCCGCTGCCGGAGATCGAGGAACGGATCGTGGACCTCGACACCGGCCGGGCCCTGCCGCCCAACCGCGACGGCGAGGTCCGCATCAAGGGCCCCAACGTCATGAAGGGCTACTTCCGCGACCCCGACGCCACGCGCGAGGCCTTCGACGACGACGGCTTCTTCCGCACCGGGGACATCGGCCGGCTCGACGCCCGCGGGCGCCTAGCCATCACCGGCCGGGAGAAGGAAATGATCATCGTCGGCGGGGAGAACGTCTTCCCGCGCGAGATCGAGGACGTCCTGGGCCGGCACGAATCGGTCGGGGCGTGCGGCGTGATCGGCGTCGCGGACCCGATGCGCGGCGAGGAGCCGGTCGCCTTCGTCGAGGTCGAGGACGGGCGGGCCTTCGACGAGCGCGCCCTGCGCGCCTTCTGCCGGTCGAACCTCGCGTCGTACAAGGTCCCCCGGCGGATCCACGCCGTCGACGCGCTGCCCAAGGGACCGACGGGCAAGGTCCTGCGCCGGGCTCTGCGCGACCTCCTGCCCGACGCCGGCCCGGCCGCCGATCTCAATGCCCAGGAGAGGACTCGAACCTCCACCCCCTAAAGCGGGGACCAGCACCTCAAGCTGGCGCGTCTGCCAGTTCCGCCACCTGGGCGTGCGCCCGGCGCCTGGGCCGGGGACGCGGGAGTATACAGACCCGCCCTCCCCCGGACGATCGCGCGGGCCCTACCCTTGCCCGATGCTCGCGGACCGCGCCACCATCTTTGTCAAGGCCGGCGACGGAGGGGACGGCTGCCTCTCGTTCCGCCGAGAGAAGTACATCCCCAAGGGGGGGCCCAACGGGGGCGACGGCGGCGCCGGCGGCGACGTCATCGCCGTCGCCGACGAGGGCGTCCAGACCCTCCTCGACTTTCGCGGCGCCCACCACTGGCGCGCCGGACGCGGCGAGCACGGCCAGGGCTCGGACCGCACCGGCGCCGACGGCGACGACCGCGTCCTCCGCCTCCCGCCCGGGACGCTCATCTATGAGACCGACGACGGCGCCACCCCCGCCCGGCTCATCGCCGACCTGGCCCCGGGTGATCGCGTCGTCCTCGCACGCGGGGGCCGCGGCGGCTACGGCAACGCCCACTTTAAGTCCGCCACCAATCAGACCCCTCGCCAGACCACCCCGGGCGAACCCGGCGAAGAAAAGACCCTCCTTCTCGAACTCAAGCTCATCGCCGACGTGGGCCTGATCGGCAAGCCCAACGCGGGCAAGTCCACGCTGCTCGCCGCCTTGACCCGGGCCACGCCCAGGATCGCCGATTACCCCTTCACAACTCTCGAGCCGCAACTCGGCGTCGCCCAGCTCGACCCGGCTCGGCGGGTGGTGATCGCCGACATCCCGGGGCTGATCGAGGGCGCCGCCCAGGGCGCGGGGCTGGGGCACGAGTTCCTCCGCCACGTGGAGCGGACGCGCGTGCTGGTCCATGTTGTGGAGGTCAAGCCGGCCGACGGCTCGGACCCCCTGAAGAACTATCGCGCCATCCGGGAGGAGCTCGCCGGCTACGCCCCCGCGCTGGCCGAGAAGGAGGAGGTCATCGCGGTGAGCAAGCTGGACCTGCTGCCGACGGAGGACGACCGGGCCGAGGCCGTCCGCCTCATTCAGCGCGAGCTGCGCCTGGGTCACGACGCCGCCGTGGTCGGCGTCTCGTCCGCGACGGGTCTGGGCCTGCGCGGGCTGCTCGAGGCGGTCTGGCGCCGGGTGGGCAAGCGCGAGCCCGGCTGGGCGGGCTCAGCGCCGGCCGACCGCCCACGCTAGCGCCGCTGGCTCGTGCAGCCGTGGGCCAAGCCCAGGAAGTACCCGCCCGTCAGAGCCAGGGCGGCCGCGATCAACGCTGACATGACCACCACCATGGTCGGCCTCCAGCCCCACGTTGTGCCAGCGTTTTCTACTGTCGAGGCCCCCGCCCTATTCCCTGCGGAGCCCGTCCCGGGACGCCGGGCGCTCAGGTTTTCTTCGGCCTCGGCGTCGAGTTCGTCCCGCTCGGCACGCCCATCGATTCGAGCCGGCCGGCGATCGCGTTGTACAGCCACGCGAAGAGCAGCCCCCCGACCAGCCCGTCGACGAGCCCCCACACCAGGCCGATCACGCTGCCCGCCCCGCTGACGGTGTACCCGAGGTAGACCCTGCCCAGGAGGGTCGGCTCGCCCGTCTGGGCCGTCCCGAAGACGAGCATCCACCAGGTCAGGACGAAGACGCCGCCGCCCCACAGCAGGCCGCACGCCATCCCGAACGCCGGAACATTGAGTCTCATGGCGAGTCCTCCGCTGTCCCCTCGCCGTATTCTTGGCGCGCCGCGGGGCCTTCGGCCGGGGCGGACAGGCCCGGCGCCCGCTACACTGGCCGGCCCGATCCACCCCGGAGCAGTCCCCCGATGGCCGCACGATCGTTCGCCTGCACGCTGATCACCCCCGCCGCCCGCGTCTTCGACGAGGACGCGACCGAGGCGATCCTGCCCCTGCACGACGGGTCGGCGGGCGTGCTGCCGAGGCGCGCCCCGTTCGTCGCCGAGCTGGGCGTGGGCGAGTTCCGCGTGACCTTCGCCGAGGGCGGCTCGCGGTCGTTCTATGTCGACTCGGGCTTCGCGCAGATGACGGGCGATCGGCTGACGCTCCTGGCTGAGGCCGCCATCCCCGCCGAGGAGCTCTCCCTCTCCGAGGCCGAGGCCGAGCTCGCCGAGGCCGTCGCCCGCAAGCCGCAGAACGCCGAAGAGATGGAGCAGGTGAGCGCCACCCGCCGCCGCGCCCGCGCCAAGGTGAGCGTGGCCCGCGGCTTCAAGCAGTCCGGGTCCGGGATCTGACGCCGTGCCCCCCGCCGCGGCGCCGCACGATCACACCGCGGACCACCGGCCGCCGATCGACCGCCTGCGCTCGCTCATCCGCGACGTCCCCGGCTTCCCTAAAGAGGGGATCGTCTTCAAGGACATCGTGCCCCTCTTGGGCGATCCCGCGGGGCTGGCCCTGGCCGTGGAGCTGATGGTCAACCCGTTCCGAGGGCGGGCCATCGACGTCGTGGTCGGCGCCGAGAGCCGGGGGTTCATCTTCGGCGCCGCCGTCGCCCAAGCGCTCTCGGCGGGGTTCGTCCCCATCCGCAAGCCGGGCAAGCTCCCGCTGGCGACGCACGCCATCGAGTACGGGCTCGAGTACGGCACGGACCGCGTCGAGATCCACCAGGACGCCATCGAGCCCGGCCAGCGCGCCCTGATGGTCGACGACCTGCTCGCCACCGGCGGCACCATGAAGGCCTGCTGCGACCTGGTCGAGAAACTCGACGCCGAGATCGTCGGCGTCACCGTCCTCATCGAACTGACCGACCTCGGCGGGCGGGCCCACCTCGGCCGGCACGGCAACGTCCACGCGGTCCTGCGCGACTGACGCCCGACCGCCGCCTCGAGGAAGCCCGCCCCATGCCCGCCGCAAGCCCGCCCGCCGTCACCCGCTTCGCGCCCAGCCCGACGGGCCACCTGCACATCGGCGGGGCGCGCACCGCCCTGTTCAACTGGGCGCTCGCCAGACGCCTCGGCGGGCATTTCCTCCTGCGTATCGAGGACACCGACCGCGCCCGCGACGCCGGGCCCGAATCCGTCGTCGGCATCCTCCGCGGGCTCGAGTGGCTCGGGATCGACTGGGACGAGGGGCCCGCGCCGGACCTCTCGGCCGACCGTGATCCCCGCGGCGTGGGGCCGTTCCGCCAGTCCGAGCGCCGAGCCCTCTACGACGACGCCGCCCGGCGACTGCTCGAAGCGGACCTCGCGTACCACGCCTTCGAGACGCCCGACGAGCTCGCCGCGATGCGCGACCTCGCCAAGCGCGAGAAGCGCCCGTTCCGCTACGACCGGGCCGCGCTCCGGATCCCCCGCGCCGAGCGGTTCGCCCGCGCCGAGTCCGAGCCGCACGTCGTCCGGTTCCGCGCCCCCGAGGAGGAGGTCGTGGTGCGTGACGAGGTGCTCGGCGAGGTGCGCCTGGCGCCCGGCGAGGTGGACGACTTCGTCATCGTCAAGGCCGACGGCTTCCCGACCTACCACCTCGCGGTGGTGGTCGACGACGAGGCCATGGGCGTGACGCACGTCGTCCGAGGGCAGGAGCACCTCATCAACACGCCCCGGCACGTGCTCCTCCAGCGGGCGCTGGGGTGCCGCACCCCCATCTACGCCCACCTGCCGCTGATCGTCAGCCCGTCGGGCGCCAAGATGTCCAAGCGCGACAAGGACCGGACTGTGCGCCGGGCGTGCCGGGACGCCGGGCTCGCCGAGCCCCCGCCGGGGACGGTCGAGCCGGCGGTCTTCGCCCGGTGGCTCGCCGACAAGAACCGGCAGATGGAGCAGGGCGCCCTGGCCCGGCTCGCCGCGGCGCTGGGCGTGACGCTGCCCGAGATCGACGTCGAGGACTTCCGGGCGGCCGGCTACCTGCCCCGGGTCGTCGCCAACTACATCGCGCTGCTGGGCTTCTCCCCGGGCGGGGACGTCGAGAAGTTCGACTTGGCGTTCCTCGCCGAGCGATTCGATCTGGCGCGCATCGGCAAGACCGGCGCCCGGTTCGATTACAAGAAACTCCTGGCGTTCAACACCGACGCGATCGCCGCGATGAGCGACGAGGACTTCGCCGAGCGTTGGCGGGCGTGGTGCCTGGAGTTCGCGCCCGAGGTGGTCCGCGCCGCCGGCGCCGAGGCGGGCGTCTCCCCGACCTGGCGCGTGCTGGCCGCGGCGCTGCGCCCGCGGAGCAAGACCTTCGCCGACGCCGCCCGCGGTGCGGGGTTCCTGGTGACGCCCGATGACGAGATCGCGTACGACCGCAAGGCCGTTGACAAGGCGCTCCTCAAGAACGACGGCGAGGGGCTGGCCGTGCTGCGCGACCTGCGCCGGACCCTCGCCGGGCTCACCGACTGGTCCGCCCCCGGCGTCGGCGCGGCGCTGGGCGCGTTCGCCGAGGGCCGGGGCGTCGGGCTGGGCAAGGTCGCCCAGCCCCTGCGGGTGGCGCTGACGGGCTCGACGGTCAGCCCGCCGATCGATGCGACGGCTGCGCTGCTGGGCCGGGACCGCTGCCTGGCGCGGATCGACCGGTGCCTGGCGGCTGTGGACCGCGGGCGGTTCGACGGATCTTGACCGACTCATCCGCCGGCGGGGCGCCGCGGCCGGCTATCGTTCATGCTCATGCGCGTCGTGGTGACCGGTCAGGTCGGGATGGACAAGAAGCCGTACCTGGACGCCGTGGCGCAGGCCGCGCGCGACGGCGGTGAGCCCGTGACCGTCCACCACGTCGGCGAGATGATGTACGCCGAGGCCCCCGACGTCCCCCGCGGGCGGATCCTGAATCTCCCGCTGTCGCGGCTGCAGGCCCTCCGCCGCAGCGTCATGAACGCCATCATCGGGCGCGACGACCCGGGCCACACCGTCATCAACACCCACGCCACCTTCCGCTGGCGCCACGGGCTGTTCAGCGCGTTCGACTTCGACCAGATCAACCGGCTCGGCGTGGACCTCTTCGTGTGCCTGGTGGACAACATCGAGGTCGTCCACCGCCGGCTGCACGACGAGCACGAGATCGACGCCACGCTCAAGGACTGCATGGTCTGGCGCGAGGAGGAGATCCTCGCCACCGAGCTGATGGCCCAGGCCGCCGGCGGGGACTTCTGCATCGTCAGCCGCGGCCGCGAGCGGGACAACATCTCGACGCTCGCCCGGCTGATCCTCGACCCGCGCGCCAAGCGGGCGTACCCATCCTTCCCCATGAGCCACGTCGCCGACCTCCCCGAGACGCTGGCCGAGATCGACGCCTTCCGGGCCGAGATCGCCCTGCGGTTCATCGCCTTCGACCCGGGCGACGTCGACGAGAAGATGCTGCTCGAGCGGGCGATCGTCGCCTCGCGCGAGAGCCGGGACTTCGTCGAGGCGCGGATGCCCACGGGGACGCCCTTCCGCGTGCCGGTGCGGGAGATCCTGGACATCGCCGGCGACATCGACGGGCAGATCTACATGCGCGACTTCAAGCTCATCGATCAGTCGGACATGATCGTGTCGTACATCCCGGAACTGCCCGGCGGGGCGCCCGGGCTCTCCAGCGGCGTGGAGCGCGAGCTCCAGCACGCCTACGAGCACGGCAAGGACGTCTACGTCATCTGGAAGCCCGCCAAGAGCCCCTCTCCCTTCATCACCGAGACCGCGACCCGGGTCTTCCGCACCGTCGACGAGGCCCTGGCGCACTTCGACGCCCTCTCGCCCGCCCCCAAGCCGCACCTGTTCGCGTAAGGGCCGGCGCGGGTTGCGTCACCAGTCCAGCGCGCCGAAGAACGCCCGCCGCATCGCTTCGAGTGCGACCTCCGCCCGCTCACCGGGCGTGATCAGCGTCAGCCCGTTCAAGCCCGCCGACGCCCGGCCGACGACGCGCGCCGACGCCCCGGCGCGGCGCAGCGCACCGGCCGTCGCGGGCCCGTCGGCGGCCTCGAGGATGTACGTCGCTGGGCGCTCGGCGAAGGGGTCGTCCAGGCTCACCTCGGCGCCGACGCCCGACGCGAGGACCATCTCGGCGACCGCGACGCCGGCGCCGCCTTCGGACGCGTCGTGCGCCGACAGGATCAGTCCGTCTCGGATCGCGGCGTGGACGGCCGCGGCGACGCGCGCCCGCCGTTGGGGCATTGAGCCCTCGCCGTCATCGTCCACGGTCGCCAGCAGGAGGGCCGATTCGCCCGCGACCGGCGCCCCCTTGAGGTCCATGGTCACGCACCGGTCGATGTCGGGCACGATCCCGACGCCGGTGATCAGCAGCGTCGGGGGGATCTCGATGGTCTCGCCGGCCTCCGTCGTGAACTGGTTGTTGAGCGAGTCCTTGCCGCTGATGAACGGCGTGCGGTAGGCGATCGCCGCGTCGTGGCACCCCTCCGCGGCCCGCACCAGCGCCGCGAGGTTCTCCGGCTTCTCGCACGAGGGCCAGCAGAAGTTGTCCAGGATCGCGATGCGCGAGGGGTCCGCGCCGACGCACACCAGGTTCCGCACGCACTCGTCCACCGCCGACAGCGCCATCAGGTACGGGTCGCCGCCCGCGGCGGGGTCGCCCCCGCTGACATCGAGCCCCTGCGAGATCGCCAGCCCGCGCGTCGAGCCCGGCGCCGGGCGGATCACCGTCGCGTCGCCCGGGCCGTCACCGCCCGGACCGACCAGGGGCTTGACGATCGTGGCGCCCTGCACCTCGTGGTCGTACTGCCGGACGATCCACCGCTTCGACGCGATCGTCGGGTGCGCCAGAAGGGCCAGGAGCGTGCCCGCGACAGAAGCGTCCCGCCCGGTCTGGATCAACCCGGTGGGACGGGCGTCCCGCCCGTCATCGGACAACCCAGTGGGACGGGCGTCCCGCCCGTCATCGGACAACCCGGTGGGACGGGCGTCTCGCCCGTCATCGGACAACCCAGTGGGACGGGCGTCTCGCCCGTCTGGCGCATGCCCGGCGCCCGGCCAGACCGCGTCGCGCGTGCGCCGCGGCAGCCCATCGTGCAGGAAGGCCATGCCCAGCCGACCGACCTCCTCGCCGTGGAACCGGAGGATCAGTTCCCGATCGGGCGTGCCGAACGTCCCCAGCACCGCGAGCTCGACGTGCTCCTCATCGCAGATCGCGCGGAGCGCGTCGAGCCGGTCCGGCGGGACGGCCAGGACCATCCGCTCCTGCGCCTCGGAGATCCAGACTTCGCTGTACGTCAGCCCGTTGTACTTGAGCGGGGCGCGGTCCAGGTGCACCTCGGCGCCCAGCGCCTCGCCCATCTCCCCCACGGCGCTGGAGAACCCGCCGGCGCCGCAGTCCGTAATCGCCGAGTACAGCGGGCCCCCCGCCGCGTCTCGCGCTCGCAGGATCGCGTCGAGCAGTTTCTTTTCCTCGATGGGATTCCCGATCTGGACGGCGTGGGCGAACTCGTCGGCGTGCGTGTCGGTCAGCTCGGCGCTGCTGAACGTGGCGCCGTGGATCCCGTCCCGACCGGTGCGTCCGCCCAGGGCGACGATCAGGTCGCCCGCCCGGGCCTCGCCCGCGATCCGGTCCCGCGGCAACACGCCCACGCACCCGCAGAACACCAGCGGGTTGCCCACGTACCGGTCGTCGAAGAACACCCCGCCCGAGACCGTCGGGACGCCCATCCGGTTGCCGTAGTCCCGCACGCCCGCCACGACCTGCGTGAGGATCCGTCTGGGCGCCAGGCAGCCGGCGGGCAGCGTGTCGTCGTCGAAGGAATCGGGGTGCGCGACGCAGAAGACGTCCGTGTTGGCGATGGGCTTGGCCGCGAGCCCCGTCCCGATGATGTCGCGGATGCACCCGCCGACGCCGGTGGCCGCTCCGCCGTAGGGCTCGATGGCGCTGGGGTGGTTGTGCGTCTCGACCTTCACGCACACCGCCAGGTCGTCGTCGAAGGCGATCACGCCCGCGTTGTCCACGAACACGCTCAGGGCCCAATCCAGCCCGTCCTCGATCAGCCGGTGCGTCGCCGCCGCGACCGTCGAGCGCAAGAGGTTCTCGATCCGCACTGATCCGTCCGGCAGGGCGGTGTGCCCGGGCCGGCCGGACCAGTCGATGCCGTCGGCCGGGCCTCGGTAGACGATGTCCGCCTTGAGCGTCTTGTGCACGCAATGCTCGGACCAGGTCTGGGCCAGGGTCTCCAGTTCGGCGTCGGTGGGCTCGCGGCCGCGGTCCCGGAAGTGCTCCCGGATCGCGCGCATCTCGTCGAGCGACAGGAACAGGTGAGCCTCGCGGGAGAGGCGCGCCAGCCCCTCGTCGTCCAAGTCGCGCACCGGCACGCGCGTCACCCGGAACGGCTTGGGCTCGGCGTGCGGGAACTCATCGGGGCAGTGCGGCCCGTCGTGGACCGCGTGGATCACCGGGTTGGCCAGCAGCCGCCGAGCCAGCCGGCGGGCGTCGGCCGGGCTCACCCCGGCGAGGTCGTACCGCCACCCCGTCGACGCCCGCACCCCGGGGACGCCCGTGAGCTCCTCGACCGCCGCCGCGACGGTCTGCGCCGGCGGGTCCATCACGCCCGGCAGGGGGTGGACCTCCAGGCACGCCGACCCCTCGTCGATCGGGCCGGCGCCGGTTGTGACGTCCTCCAGAACCGGGTTGGCCAAGAGCGACGCGCCCACCCGATCGGCGTCGGCGTCGGTCAGGGCCCCGTGGATCAGGTACACCCGGGCCACGCGAGCCCGCTCGACCGCGACGCCCACCGCCCGCGCCTCGCGCGCCAGGCTCTCGGCCCGCGGATCGGCCAGCCCCGGGCGAACGCGCACCTCGAATCGGCGCATGCGGGCGGTGGCGTGGGGCGGCGCGCTGGCGGCGGCTCGGCTCATCCGCCGAGTCTACGTTCTGTTGGACCGATCAGTGGGACGGGCGTCCCGCCCGTCGGCGTCGGTGGGATGACGGCCGACGGCCGTCCCGCCGGCTGGGCGCGGCGCCTCGGCGCTGCCGGGTGATCCGTCAAACAGAACAGAGAAACAAACGCCGCCCGGGTCCGGCAGGGCCCGCGCGGCGTCGTTGGTTCAAAGATGATGCTCAGCGGCCGGGCGGGACGGTCACTTGCGCGTGTACGTCAGCTCCATCACCTTCATCCACGAGCCGTCGGGCATCTGGTGGTGCATCTGCATGACGTGCTTGTCGTTGCTGATGATGCGGATCACGTCCTTGGTCTTCTTCAGCGCGCCGCCCATGGCCGGGTCCTGCATGGCGCCCTGGTACGTGAAGACCTTCCCGTCCGGCGAGACCGTGCCGACGCTCTGGTAGGTCATCGTGCCGAACGTGTCCCACCAGAACGACTGGTACTGCTGGAGGTACCGGTCGTACCCGTTCATGCCCATGCCCTCGAACGGCATGCCCATGAACTCGCTCTTGTACTTGATGAGCATGAAGCGCCCGCCGAGGACCCACTCGTGGTGGGCCTCGCCGTGCATGACCGTGGGCTCGGACTGCGACGGGTCCATCCACATCTTGCCCATCACGTGCCAGTCGCCGATCATGGGCTGCAGGAGCCGGTGGTGCTCGGCGGGCTCGGCGTACTTCATCCACTCGGCCATCATCTCATCGAACGACGGGGCGTCCGCGGGCTGGCTCATGCCGTTGTCGTGGTCGTGGCGGTCGCTGTGCTGCGCGAGCCCCGGCGCCGCGCACCACAACGCCGCGGCGACGCACATCGCCGGTGTCCTCAGGTTCATCGATGCTCCCTTTCCGGTTGTGTCCGTGATGGGCCGATCCCGGCTCCGCCGGTTCTGGCCCGCCGCCCGCCGCGTTGATCCTCCCGAGCCGGCACGCGCCGGCGCCGCGGTGGGCTCCCCCACTATACCCCGCCGATCGCCCCGTGTTTCGCTGGACGACCGGCCCCGGTCGTGCTCTTCACAGGCCGAGCAGCCGGCTCAGCGTCCGGGCCCGTTCGAGAAGATTCAACCTCAGCGGGCCGGCCGCGTTGTGGCGCATGGCGATCACTGTCAGGTCGTCCTCGGGGTCGCCCCCGGCGCGGAACTGACGCAGGCGCTGGAGCGTCTGAGGGATCAGCCGGTCGGTGGCCCAGACCGCCACGCCGTCGAGGAGATCCGCCAGCCCGTCCTCCCCGAGTTGCCGGCCGTCGGCGCCGCGGCCCTCGATCAGGGCGTCGGTGTACATCATCACCTCGTCGCCGGGCGCCAGAGGAATGGCGAACTGCGCGTAGTCGGTGTCGTCAATCACGCCCAGCGGCAAGCCCGACGCCCCGCCCGTCGCATCCGTCACCGCGGCGGGCGAGCCGGCGTCGATCGGCGCCCACCCGGCCTGGCCCGCGCGGCGGAGCATCGGCCTGGGGTGCCCCGCGTTGCAGACGATCAGATGGTCCGACCCGGCGTCGTACGTCGCCAGGAGCGCCGTGGCGTATTGGCCCATCCGCGCCAGTTCGCCGAAGGATCGGTTCAGCGCCCGGGCGATGCCGGCCTGATCGGCCCGGTTCACGTTCCGCCGGACCTGCCGGCGGAGGGTGCGTGCGAGGGCGTCGACGCCCTCGCCGTGCCCCGATACGTCCGCCAGCGCGAACCGCGCCAAGCACCCTTGCATGCACAGCGTCAGGTAGTAGACGTCGCCCCCGCCCGCGGCGCCGGCGTACGGCTCGCTGTACACCCACACGTCCAGGCCCGTCGTCGAGACGGCCGTGTTCACCGCGGCGTTGCCGCCCCAGACCTCGGCGCAGTGCAGCGTGATCGGGCCCGGCTCGCCCGGCGCAGCCGGCGCGCTCATCCCGCCCCGCCCGCCGAGCCCAGCAGCGTCGCCAGCGCCTCGGGCACGCCCCGGCCTTTGGTGGCGACCGTCTCGACGATGGGCCGGGCGCCGGCGATGTCGCGCAGGTCGCGCACCAGCTCGTTCTCGCCCGGGTGGTCGGCCTTGTTGCAGATGAAGACGTCGGCGATCTCCAGGATCCCGGCCTTGTCCATCTGCACGGCGTCGCCCATCCCCGGCGTGAGCACCACCGCCGTGGCGTCCACGTGGTCGCGGATGCGGGTCTCGTTCTGCCCGGCGCCGACGGTCTCGACGAAGACCAGATCGAACGCCGGCGCCCCGCCGACCTCGCACCCGCCGATCAGCTCCAGGATCTCGTCCAAGCCCGCGTAGTCCTCGCCGCGGATCGCCAGCGAGCGGTAGTACACCGACTCGCCCAGGCGGTTGAAGTCCACCCGCAGGCGGTCGCCCAGGAGCGCCCCGCCCGTGATCGGGCTCATCGGGTCGAACGCGACGACCGCGACGCGCGGCGGCGACTCTTCCCCGGCCGCCCGGATGCGCTCGGCGGCGAGCTGCGCCACCAGCGTGCTCTTGCCCGCCCCGGGCGATCCCGTGACCCCCACGACCCGCGCCGGCCGACGCCGGGCCGCCCCCGGCCGCACGCCCGCGCCCGCGTGCACCCGGGTGATGTCCCGCGCCAGCTGCGCCACCGGGTGGCCCGTCTCGACCCGCTCGGCGAGCGGGCGGACCTCCTCGCGCACGGCGTCGACCACCTCCGTCAGGCTCACGCCGGTGGTCGAGAGCCGCTTGATCCCCGCGTCCAGCAGCGCCCGGAAGTCCTCCTGCGGCAGGATCCCGCCCATGTGCACCGGGATGTCCGGCCGGCCGACCTCCTTCAGCGACTCGATCAGCTTGGGCCCGAGCACCAGGTGCGAGTTGCTCATCATCGACGCGGCGATGACGTCGCAGTCCTCATCTCGCGCGCCGATCGCCAGGCTCATCGGCGTCTGCCACAGCCCCGAGTAGATCACGTGCACGCCCGAATCCCGCAGCGCCCGCGCCAGCACCTTCACGCCGCGGTCGTGCCCGTCCAGGCCCATCTTGCCCAGCAGGACCCGCGGGCGGTGGTCCAGCCCCGCGCAGCGGTCGGCCTTCTCGAACTCCGTGGTCGGGGTGTGCGTGGTCGTGGTCATGAGGGTCGGCGTGGGGTCGTGTGCGGTTCAGGAGGCAGGCGGCCAGAACGCCACGATAGCGGCACGCCGATCAGCCGAGCCCGAGGCGATCGGCCGCGGCGCCCCCCGGCGCGATCACCTGCGCGACCTCCGCCGCCGCCGCCCGCTGGCCCGGCCACATGAACGCCTCCTCGATCCCTTCGGCGGAGACCCACCGATGCCCGTCGTGCTCCTCGTTGAGCCTCGGCGCCCAGCCCGGCGACGCCCGCACCGCGAAGCACGGGCTGAGCACCACCGAGTCCGCCGCAGCCAAGTAGTACGGGTGGACCCCCTCAAGCTGCCAGAACCCCAGCCATTCGGAGTCCGATCGGCCCAGGCCCACCTCCTCCAGGATCTCGCGCGTCGCGCACCCGACGGCGCTCTCGCCCGGCTCGATGTGCCCCATCAGGGGATGCCAGCCGCCGGCCATCGGCGGTCGAGCCCGGCGCACCTGCAGCAGTTCGACCCCGGCGCGGGCCGCCCTGAACACGTACACCTCAACGATGTCCGTGCGCAGGGTCGGCCCCGGGACCGGCGTTCGGCGGTAGCCGTCGGCGTCGCGCCCGCTCATCCGGGGCGCCCCGTCGGCGCCGCCCTCGCGAGAGCCCGGCGCAGGCCCGCGGCTTTGGCCTCGGTCTCGGCCCACTCGGCGCTCGGCTCCGAGCCCGCCACGATCCCGCCGCCCACGGCGTACTCGAGCGCGCCGCCCCGCACCACCGCGGTGCGGATCGCGACGCTCATCACCGCCGCGCCGTCATCACCGACGAACCCGACCGCCCCGTAGTGCGGGCCGCGCGGCGAGCGCTCCAGCTCGGCGATGATCTGCATGGCCCGGATCTTCGGCGCCCCGGTGATCGAGCCCGCCGGGAACGACGCCTCGACCAGATCGGCGACCGTCGCGCCCGCGCGAATCCGGCCCTCGACCGTAGCGACGCCGTGCCAGACGCCCGCGCGGCGGTCGCGCGACCCGTGCCGTTCGATCGACCTCGCGTCCGTGACCCGCACCGAGCCGTACTCGCACACCCGCCCCAGGTCGTTGCGCATGAGATCGACGATCATGGCGAGTTCCGCCGCATCTTTCGCCGACGCCGCCAGCCGGTCCGGCGGGGCTGACCCGGGCGCCGTTCCCTTGATGGGCCGCGTCACGACCCGTCCGGTCCCGGCGTCGACGCGCAGGAAGAGCTCGGGGCTCAGCGACACGACGGCCTCGCCCGCCGCCGGGCCCTCGACCAGCGCCCCGTACGCCGGCGCTGTCGCGTTGAGCAGGTGAAGAAACAGCGCCCGCGGCGAGCCCGCGAACTCGGCCCGAAGCCGCCGCGTCAGGTTCACCTGGAAGACGTCCCCGGCCCGGATGTGCTCGAGCGCCCGGTGGACCATCGCCTCGTGCGTCGCTCTCGCCCGGGCGTCGCCCCCGTCGGCCAGCAGCGGCCCGACCGCGTGATTGTCGGGCGACCGTGCCGGGCCCGCGAGCTCGATCGGCGGGATCGCGGCGGGATCGCCCACACTGAACCACGCGCCCGTCGCCGAGTCGTGCGCCAAGGCGCCCTCGCACCGGTACAGGCGAGCGACCGGGACCGCCGCCGGGAACGTCCCCGCCGCGGGCTCGATGACCCCGCCGAGCTCGTACCCCAGCCAGCCGATCCACCCGGACCGCAACGGCGGGTCGTTCGGTGTGGCCACGCGCCCAGCCCTCGGCGATGGCGAGAGCGCCTCGCGCACGGCGGGCCACGAGGTTGCCGACGGCCCGGGCCGGGCGAGGATCGACCAGCGTCCGCCGACGCCCCGCGCGTCGGCCCCGATCAGCGCCGCCAGGGGCTCGCCCACGGGCCAGCGCGCGATCGCTTCGGCCGGGCTCGCGCGCCACGCCAGCCGGCGAACCTCTGTCGAACCCGCGCACACGCCCGCCATGAGCGCGCATGATAGGGCGGCGGCCGCCTGCGCTCGCCCCGCGGGTACACTGCACGCTTGACGCGCCGCCCGTCACGGACGCCCCGACCCGCGGCGCCCCCCGATCCATCAACGAGAGATCCATGGCCGCCACACGAAAGAAGAAGAAAAAGACGAAAACCGCTCGCGTGTCGGGCGCCGGGAAGAAAGCCCGCGTCGGGTCGAAGTCCGGGACGACCTCCCGCGCGACCAAGCGCCCCTCGACGCGCAAGAAAGTGTCGCGCAAGACCCCGACCAAGAAGAAGCCGGCCCGCGCCGCGGGCGCCTCCCGCCGCGCGACCCGCATGACCTACTTCTTCAGCCCGGGCTCGTCCGACGGCGACGGCTCGATGAAGGGGCTCCTCGGGGGCAAGGGGGCCAACCTCGCCGAGATGTGCCGGATCGGCCTGCCCGTCCCGCCCGGGTTCACCATCACCACGGCGGTGTGCGCCGCGTACTACGACGCCGGCCGGCGCCTGCCCGAGATCCTGATGGACGAGGTCGCCCGGCGCGTCCGCCGGCTCGAGCGCGAGACCGGCAAGCGATTCGGCGATGCGAGCGACCCGCTGCTGGTCTCGGTGCGCTCGGGCGCGGCCGTCTCCATGCCGGGGATGATGGACACGGTGCTGAACCTCGGCCTGACCGACGCCGCCGTCGCCGGCCTCGCCGAGCAGACCCAGAACCCGCGCTTCGCGTACGACGCCTACCGCCGGCTCATCAACATGTACGGCGACGTCGTCATGGGCGTCGCCCACGAGCACTTCGAGCGCGCCTTCGACGTGGTCAAGGACCGCTACGGCGTGTCGGCGGACACCGACGTCCCCGCCGAGGGCCTCGCCGAGCTGTGCGAGGAGTACAAGCGGGTGTACCGCGCCCACACCCGGCGCCCGTTCCCGCAGGATCCGATGCAGCAGCTGCGCCTGGCGATCGAGGCGGTGTTCAAGTCCTGGCAAACGCCGCGCGCCGTCCGCTACCGACAGATCAACAGCATCACCGGCCTGACCGGGACGGCCGTCAACGTCCAGGCGATGGTCTTCGGCAACATGGGCGAGGACTCGGGCACGGGCGTCGCGTTCACGCGGAACCCTTCCACCGGCGAGGACGAGCTCTACGGCGAGTTCCTGGTCAACGCCCAGGGCGAGGACGTCGTCGCCGGCATCCGCACGCCGCGGCCCATCGGCGAGATGGCCGACTGGAACAAGGCCGTCTACGCCCGGCTGCTGCGCGTCAAGAAGACGCTCGAGTCGCACTACCGCGACATGCAGGACATCGAGTTCACCGTGGAGCGCGGCCGGCTCTTCATGCTCCAGACCCGCACCGGCAAGAGGACCGGCTTCGCCGCCGTGCGCATCGCGTGCGACCTGGCCCGCTCGCGCCGGATCACGCGCGACGAGGCCCTGGCCCGCATCCCCGCGGGCGACCTGATCCAGCTGCTCCTGCCGCGCTTCGACGACGAGGCCAAACGCGGCGCCGAGGTCTTGGCCACGGGGCTGCCGGCCTCGCCCGGCGTCGCGGTGGGCAAGCCCGCCTTCACCGCCGACGAAGCCGTCCGCCGCGCCCGCGACGGTGAGCGCGTCATCCTCGTCCGGCAGGAGACCTCGCCCGAGGACATCGACGGGATGCACTCGGCGGTCGGGATTCTCACCTCGACGGGCGGCATGACCTCGCACGCCGCCGTGGTGGCCCGCGGGTGGGGCAAGTGCTGCGTCGCCGGCGCCGGGGCGATCTCCATCGACCCCGAGCAGGGCCGATTCATCGTGGGTGGCCGGTCCTTCTGGCGCGACGACGTGATCTCCCTGGACGGCTCGACGGGCCAGGTCATGGCCGGGGAGATCAAGACCACCGACCCCGAGCTCTCGGGCGACTTCGAGACGGTGATGGCCTGGGCCGACCGCCGTCGGCGCCTCGCCGTTCGCACCAACGCCGACACCCCCGCCGACGCGCGCCGGGCCCGCGAGTTCGGCGCCCAGGGCATCGGCCTGTGCCGGACCGAGCACATGTTCTTCGAGGGCGACCGCATCGACGCCATGCGCGAGATGATCCTCGCCGAGGACGAGCCCCGACGCCGGGCCGCCCTGGACACACTCCTGCCGTATCAGCGCGAGGACTTCGTCGGCATCTTCACCGCCATGGACGGGCTGCCCGTCACCGTGCGCCTCCTGGACCCGCCCCTGCACGAGTTCCTCCCGCAGGACGACGCGGCCCAGGCCCACCTGGCCGCGCGCACCGGGCTCCCCGTCGAGGACATCCGCCGCCGCGTCGCCGCCCTGCACGAGGCCAACCCCATGCTCGGGCACCGCGGCTGCCGGCTCGCGATCACCTACCCCGAGATCCTCGAGATGCAGGTCACGGCGATCGTCCACGCCGCGATCGACTGCCTCGAGCATGGGCGCAGACCCAAGCCCGAGATCATGATCCCCCTCGTCGGTGTGCGGGCCGAGCTGGCGCTCCTGCGACAGAAAACCCTCGACACGATCACGCGCGTCAAGAAAGACCGCGGCTGGTCCAAGAAACTCGCCATCCCCGTCGGCACCATGATCGAGATCCCGCGGGCGTGTGTGACGGCCGACGAGATCGCCGCCGAGGCCGACTTCTTCTCCTTCGGCACCAACGACCTGACGCAGCTGACCTTCGGCTACAGCCGCGACGACATCAACACCTTCCTCCCCGACTACCTGGACCAGGAGATCCTGCCTCGCGACCCCTTCCAAACCATCGACCGCGCCGGCGTCGGCGCTCTGGTCGAGATGGCGATCCGGAAAGGCCGGGCCGCGCGCCAGCGCCTCAAGATCGGCATCTGCGGGGAGCACGGCGGGGACCCCGACAGCGTCTTCTTCTGCCACGACGCGGGGCTCGACTACGTCTCGTGCTCGCCCTTCCGCGTGCCCATCGCGCGCCTCGCCGCGGCCCAGGCGGTCATCCGGACGTGACCCAAGCAGAGAGCGATTGCAACCGATCAGTCCCGTTCGCAGCGCCGGGCAAAGCCCCATAATCACTGCCAACACAGCGTTTTTTTATCTGATTGAGTTGCACCTGCAACGCTCATCAGGTATATTGCGCCGCGAGTGCTGGGCCAGACGTGTGGCAGGCCCGGAACACGTCACGGGGATGAGGAGCACGAAGATATGAAAACTGGGCTGTTCTGTTATGGTGCGCGCTCACGGCGCGCTGTCGCCGCGACGATGGCCTGCACGGCTTCGATCGGCTTGATCGGCCCCGCCCCGTGCCGGGCCGGCGTGATCGATCAGAATAACCCGATCGCCAGCCCCGGGAACGCGGATTCATTCGATCCGTTTCAGGAGCTGGGCCAGACCTTCACCGTCGGAATCACCGGCCAGCTGGCCAGCATCGATGTCATGATGTTCCGCCACGCGTCGCTGACCCAGCCGACGCTCGACGCCGTGCTCACGCTGTACGACGCCAGCGGCGACCTCCCGACGGCGACGGTGCTGGGGTCCGCCAGCGTCGCCGCCGCCGACGTGCCGTCCATCCAGCCTTCGCAACTCATGGACTTTGTCTCGTTCGACCTGACAGCGCTGAACATCAACGTCACCGCGGGTCAGACGCTGGCGTGGGGGCTCGTCAGCGGGACGGTCTCGGGCGACCTGTCGCCGACGCCCGACGCCGGGTCGTACTTTGTCGGCGCCAACGTCGGATCGGACGCCACCTACGCCGGCGGGCGCGCCTTGCTGCGGTTTTTCAGCAGTTTTCCCACCCCATCGTGGGGCGCGTGGGCCCCGCCGTTCGTGTCGCTCGACGAGGATTACGCCTTCCGGACCGTGATGGTCGGGGGCCAGATCCCGACCCCGGGGCCGATCGCGCTATTCGCGATCTCCTGCGCAACCCTCCACCGCCGACGCCGGGCGCTGTGACCCACGTTCGGCCCGCGGCTCAACGTGTCAGCGCTCGCGCGAGACGGCGACACGTCCGGGGTGGTCGTCGCGCGGCGTCGACCTGACCGAGGCTCACCAGTCCGCGCCCGCCAGCCCGCCCGCGGTGGTCAGGTACGGGACGGCTTTCCTGCACCAGACGCACGGCAGCCCACCGGCGCGCCGGCCCTCGACGGCCACAGCCGGCCTGGCCTGGTCGCCGCGCCTGGGCTCGGCGTGCCCATCGGCCGCCAGCGCGTTGAACCGCAACGCGGACGCGCCGTCGGTGATCGCGTCCCGCCGGCGCGAGTGGTGCGAGAACCGCTCGCTCAGCAGCGCCTTGTTCGCCGGGAACGCGACGTCGGACACGCGCGTCGGCGCATAGTCGCGGTTGAGATCGACGCGCGACCCGGCGGCCCACGCGCTGGGTGTGGTGAAGAACGCCGGGCTCTGGAGGTACGACACGCGCGAGAGGAACGACGGCGCCGCCTGGCCGCGATCGGCCCGCGTCAGCTCCCTGTACACCGTCAGGCAGGAGACGACCTGCTCGGCATTGAACGGCGAGTCCTCGGCCTCGTCCGTCACATACGTCCGAAGCGGGTTCGCCCAGATCTGCACCTGGTCCGCCGGGAGCACGAAGATCCGCGTCCCGACCTGATCCCGCGGGATCGGGATCGCGAACCACCACTCGGTGAGGATCTCCCGGCGGATCACGCCGTCCGGGTCGCGCTGGAACTCATAGGTCGGCCATTCGTCGGCGTGGTCCTGCGTATAGAGCCCGAACGCCTGCCCGATGGTGCGCAGGTTCGCCAGGCACGCCGACGCGTCCGCCGCCCGACGGGCGCCCACCAGCGCGGGGACGGCGATCCCGACGAGCGCCCCCACGACCGCCACCACCACGAGGACTTCGATCAGCGTGACGCCGCGCCGCCGGCCCGCCTGTCGCCCGGCGCGGCGCATCAGAACAATCCGCTCACACCCCGCCCGCTGTTCGTCGCCATCTCATCGCACACCCAGCGCCCGCCCGCGCCGTCCCACACCCAGCGCGTCTGCCACACGAAGGGCCACCCCTGCCGTGTCTTGACCAGCACATGAGCGTAGGCCACGATTGCCGACGGCTGCCGTTCGAGGATCGCCGCCACCGCCGACCGCGGCGTGCCCAGCGCGTCGGCGTCCGCATCCGCGGGGGGCGCCAGGTCCGGCGAGGTCCACGTGAAGTTGTGGAAGTAG
>RFGI01000192.1 GCA_003696725.1 Planctomycetota bacterium
GGGATCGAGCGGAGTTCGTCGAACGTCCAGCCCTTGCCCCCGGCGCCGGTGGTGATGGCCTCGGACCACACCGCCGCGACCTTGGCCCGCAGGGATCCGTCCCGGATCTGCATGATCTCGGGCAAGAGGCCCGCGATCTCCTCGACCGTATGGCTCATGCCGGGTGCTCCTGAGCGGCGTCGAGCCGCGCCCACTCGTCCCGCGTGATCTCGAACCCGTGCGCGTCGAAGGACTCGCCGTCCTTCCGGCACGCGTCGGGGATGACGCCGACGGCCCGCATGCCGAGCTTCTCCAGCACGCGCACCGACGCCGGGTTGTGCAGCATCGCGTGCGCCGTGACGAGGCGCAGGCCCAGCGAATCGAACGCGAACCGGACGATCGCCCGCGCCGCCTCGGACGCGTAGCCCCGGCCGCGCCAGGCCCGGCCGACGACGTAGCCCAGCTCGCCCCGCCCGGGCGGGTCCTTGTGCTCGACGCTCGCCGACCCGACGAGCGCGCCCGTGGCGCGATCCTCGATGAAAAAGACGCGGTTGACGCCCTCGCGGCGCCAACGCTCGAACTGCTCGAGCGCCCCGAGAGCGTCGTCGCGCGTGTACGGGTGCGGGATCGAGATGGTGTTCGCCGCGATCACCGGGTCGTTGAAGACGGTCAGCATAGCCTCCAGGTCCGTCTCGGCGGGCTGGCGCAGGCGCAGCCGATCGGTGACCAGGTCCGGGAGCGTCGTCATCGCTCAAGCCGCCGGTCGGGGGGGCCGTCGTAGGTGTGGTTCACAGGGTCGATGCGGCGCATGCGCGGCATGCGCGTCTGTTCCTCGCGGGCGTGGGCCACGAGCCCGGCGCTCCGCGCGATGATGAACAGCCCGTTCATCACGCCGGGGTCGTACCCGAGATCGAGGAGGACCGCGGCGATGGCGCCGTCCACGTTGATGGGGAAGGCCTTGCCGCGCTGGGCGAAGGCGCGCTCCAGGGCGCGGGCCGCGTCCAGGGCCGTGGGCGTGGCGTCGGCTTCTTCGTAGAGGTCGGCTTCGTTGGCCAGCGCGAACAGCCGCGCGGTGCGCGGGTCGGCGGTGTGCAGGCGGTGCCCGAAACCGGGGATCCGCCGGCCGTCGGCCTTGTATTCGTCGATCACCCGCGCCGCCGCGTCGAGCACGTCGCCCTCCAGCCGGGCGATCTCGATGACCCGGCTCAGGGCGTGGGCGCAGCCCTCGATCGCCCCGCCGTGCGACTCGTTGATCGCCAGGACGCCGGCGGCGACGGCCTGGGACAGCGACGCCCCGGTCGAGGCGACCGTCCGCGCCGCCAAAGCGCTGGGCGGCGTGGCGCCGTGATCCACGCTCGAGACCAGGATCGCGTCGATCAGCCGGCCGACGGCCGGGTCCGGCAGGTCGCCCGTCAGGAGCAGGTGCACGGCCTCGCCGAACGACGCCCGGCCCATCAGGTCCGCGATGTCGTAGCCGCGCACCGCGACACGGTTGGGCTCGATCTTGGTGATCGCGGTGGGCCAGGGCTCGGGCATGGGTCGGGCTCCGGGCGCCGCTATCGGACGGCGCCGGTCTTGATCAACGCCTGGACCGTCGCGCCGGCGAGGTCGCCGAAACTGTCAACGACGGTGGCGCCGGCGTCGCGCAGGGCGCGGACCTTTCCCTCGTGCGTGCCTCGGCCGCCCTCGATGATGGCGCCCGCGTGGCTGAAGCGCGTGCCCTCCTTGGCGACCTTCCCGCCGATGTACGCGACCACGGGCTTGGTGATGCGCCCCTCGCGCATCAGCCGGGCGAGGTCCTCCTCCTGGCTGCCGCCGATCTCGCCGAAGACCGCGATCGCCTCGGTCTGCTCGTCGGCCTGGAACAGCAGCGCGACGTCGGGCACGCGCAGCCCAAGGACCGAATCCCCCCCGACATGGACCAGCGTCGACAGCCCGACGCCCGCCTGCCCGAGGTAGTACCCGCACGACGAGGTCATCCCCCCCGACCGGCTGATGATCCCGCAGGGCCCGGGCTTGAACCACGCGCGGGCGGACTCGGCCCGCCCGCCGATCATCCCGACGACGGCCCGGTCCGGGGACAGCGCCCCGAGCGTGTTGGGCCCCAAAAACTCGGCGCCGCGCTCGCGGGCGCGCTTCGCGATCCGCATCGCGTCCCAGACCGGGACGCGGTCCGGCACCAGCACGAGGAGCTTCACGCCCGCGTCGATGGCCTCCAGCGCCGCGCCCTCGACCAGGCGCGCGGGCACGAAGATCACCGAGATGTCGATCGGCCCGCCCGCCGAGCGCTCCGCGTGCGCCTGCGCGTCGGCGACGGTGTCGAAGACCGGAACGCCCTCGACCTCCTGCCCGGCCTTTCCGGGTGTGACCCCCGCGACCACGTTGGTCCCGAAGCCGCGCATCAGACGGGTGCGGGCCCGGCCCTCTCGGCCGGTGATGCCCTGCACGCAGACGCGCTTGGTCTCGTCGATCAGGATCGCCATCAGCGGGGCGCCTCCGCGGGGGCGTCGTCCAGGCCCGGGATCGGGATGTCCACGAACACCGCCGGCCGGCCGGCGCGGGCGCACTCGATCTCCGCGGCGATGAGGTCCGAGTCGCGCGCCAGCGCCTCCTCCTCGGAAAGGGCCAGCTCGATCCCGGCGCTCCCCAGGCGGAAGACGCCCGGCGCCGACTCATCGATCACCGCGAAGAGCCCGTCGTCGACGGCGCCGCGGTCCACCCAGCACCGGCCCTCCCAGTTCACCCCGAAGCGCACGGGGAACGAGAGCGCCCCGCCCGATCCGACGAAGCCCGGGACCGCGCGCGGCCGCGGCGACCACTCGGCGCCGGCCGCGTGCTCGACGAGCGCCGCGAACCTGTCGGCGACGAACGCCGGCGAATGGTCCTTCTTGTACCCCTCCACCGTCGCGGGCAGATCGGCGCACGCGGACTCGAGGATCTCGCAGGCGCGGTCCTCGCTGTTGCCGCCCAGCCTGATCAGCGCGGGGACGGTCAGACCGAGCTCCAGGAACGCCTTGGCCAGCCCGTACGCGGAGTGGTACTGCTCCTGGCTGGCGACGCCCGAGCCCGACCCGAAGTACCCGAGCAACCCCTCCTGCGCGAGGATGATCCGGGCCGCGGCGTAGACCTTCGCCGGGCTGGGGTTGCCGCTGGTGTCGGTGAAGTTCGCGGGGGTGAAGCCGGCCCGGCTCACGGCGTCCATGCTCATCATCGAGCCCCCGCCCCCGGCGCCGTGGAACCCGATCACGCGGTCCCCCGGCTCGACGGGCAGGCGCGCGAAGTAGAACGTCCCGCGGTGGTCGGCCTGCTCGATGGCGTACGCCGCGCGCTCCAGCTCTGTCGGCGGATGGTCCAGCTCGCGCGCGATCTCGATCCCCAGCTCCGGGTGGCGGAAGACCGCGTAGTCGTCGATCGTCATCCGGCAGTCGGCGGCGATGACGCGGCCGTCCGTGGTGGTCACGAGGGGGTTGATCTCGAGGGACCGCGCCTCGACCCGCCGGGCCAGCCCCACGGCCGCGTCGATCGCGCGGGCGACGGGCTCGCGCTGCGGCGACTGGACGGGCGCCCCGGCCAGGGCCGACTCCAGCTCTGCCGGCTCGACGCCCGTCTCGGGGTCGACCGGCAGGCGCGCGACCTCCTCGGCCCGCGCCTCGATCCCCGACCCGCCCGAGCCGGCCAGCAGCAGCACCGGCGCCCGGGCGGTGTCGTCGATGCTCAGTGAGACGAACAGCTCGTGCTCGATCGGCACGCGCTCCTCAACCAGGACCTCCTCGACGGGGAACCGACCGACCGACATGGACAGCAGACGCTCCGCGGCGGCCTCGGCTTCATCCGGGGTATCGACGAACACCACCCCGCCCATCGCCTTGCGCCCGGTGGTCCAGGCCTGGATCTTCAGGACCGCGGCGCCGCCGACCTCGCGCACCGCGCCGGGGGCGTCGCCCGCGCAACGGATCACCACCCCGCGCGGAGTGTCCACGCCGGCCTGGGCCAGGAGGGCCTTGCCCTGATGTTCGTGCAGCCGCGCCACAGACCGATGCGCTCTCGCGTCCCCCTCCACGCCGCGGGCCCGGCCCGCGATCGGCGCCGATCGTAGCCGGCGCGTCGCGCGACGCCAACACGGCTCAACCGGGCCACACGCCGCGGTAGACCTCTGTCGCGGGCCCGGTCATGACGACGCCGCCGCCGGCCTCGGGCCACTCGATGCGGAGATCCCCGCCGGGGAGCGTGACGATCGCCGAGCGGTCGAGAAGGCCCGCCAGCGCCCCCGCGACCAGGACGGCGCACGCGCCGGTCCCGCAGGCCAGCGTCCGCCCGCTGCCCCGCTCCCAGGTGACCATCTCGGCCCGATCGCGGCTCAGGGCGCGCGCGACGTGAACGTTGATCCCGTCGGGGAACGCCGGGTGGCGCTCGATCCCGGGCCCGATCCGGTCCAGCTCGGCGGGCTCGGGCAGGCGATCGGCGAACGACACCAGGTGAGGGTTGCCCATCGAGACCAGCCCGCCGACGACGCCCCCGACGCGCCACAGGTCCAACCCGCCCCGGCGCCCGGCGGGTTCGAGCACGTCCCGACGCGCGGGGATCGACCCGAGGTCCAGCCGGGGCTGGGCCATGTCCGCCGAGATGAGCCAATCGCCCGCGCGGTCCACGACGCGCGCCCGGCGCAAGCCCGACGCGGTTTCGATCGTGACGCCCCCGCCGACGGCCGCCGCGTGCCGGCGCTCGACCACCAGCCGAACGACACAGCGCAGGCCGTTGCCGCACATCGCCCCAACCGAGCCGTCGGCATTGAACATGACCATGCGGGCGTCGGCGCCCGGGGCCGTCGGCGGCGCGACCAGGATCAACCCGTCCGACCCGACGCCGAACCGTCGGTCGCTCATCGCCTGGGCCAGGGCCGGCAGGTCGCCCCGCTCGGCCAGTGCGGGCGACTCGAAGGCGTCGAGGTAGACGTAGTCGTTGCCGAGCCCGTGCATCTTGGTGAAGGGGATCATGCGAGGACGGCCTCCCCGGGCTCGCCCGGCGGGAGCGCCCCGGCGTCGTCGCCGGTCGAGACGATCCACGCCAGGCCCGCCGCGGCGACCGCCGCGAGCGCCACCAGCGCGAGTTTGACCCGCCGCACCCGGCGGTCGACGTGGAGCGCCTCGACGGGCGCGCCCACGAGGTCGCCCAGCCGCCGGCGGCGCGTCGCGATGCTCCCGTGGCGCCACATGAACTTCCCGGGCGGGATGTGATTGAGCCGGGCGACCCGCTCCAGGGCGCCGGACATGGCCTGGGCCGCCGCCGGTGTCACCACAGCCGAGCCCTCGGCCCGGGCCAGCGACGCGGCGGCGAAGGCGTCCGCCTGCCGCTCGAACAGCCGGCTGACCCGCCCGAACACCCACAGCGCGACCAGCATCGACCCCGCCACCGCCAGGCCCTGCGCCCACTGGGGCGCCGGCTCGGCCGCGCCCACGATCCGCCCGACGCCTTCGGCCGTGATCATCGCCGCGGCGAACGGCACAACGAGCGCGACGATCAGCCACGGGATGTGCCGGCGGCGGATGTGCGCGATCTCATGAAGGATCACGGCGTCGAGCTGCGCCGGTTCGAGCCGCTCGATCAGCCCGTCGGTCAGCAGCAGGGTCCGCGCGCCCGGCGTCAGGCCGAGCACCGCCGCGTTGAGGACCACCCCCCGCGTGCGCCAGACGCGGACGCCCCCCACCCGCGCGCCGGCCCGCCGGCACAGCTCGCGCACCCGGTCGCGCAGCGGGCCGTTGGGCAGCCGCGTCGCCCCCCAGATCCGCACGATGATCGGCGGGGAGAGCGCCAGCACCAGCCCGGCGCCGACGAGCTGCGCCCCGGCCATCGCCGCGGCGGCCTCGGCGTCACCCAGCCGGTCGAGCAGGCCCGACGCCCCGGCAAGCTGAGTGACGCCCTCGCTCCAGCCGAGGATGAGCAGGATCGGCGCCAGCGCCCCCAGCGCCGTCGATCGCAGCCGCTCGAGCGTGTACGCCCAGCGCCCGGGAAAGGCGTGCACCGGGGCGCCCGTGTCGAGGGCGCGGAACGTGACGGCCTCGTGCATCCGGCGCTCGATCGGCGCGTAGGACCACCACCCGGCGGTGTACGCGAGCAGCGGCGGGAGCATCGCGACGAGCTCGTCGATGAGAACCCAGTCGCCGACGGCGCCGCGCACCGCGTCGAGCCACCCGGCTCCGAACACGGCCGCGAGGTACGCGACGCCGATGACGCCCCGCGACGCCGCCAGCGTCCGGTCCGCCGCGGCGATCGCGTCGGTCCGCCCGGTCCGGTCCAGCCGTCGGCCCGCGATCCAGAGCCGCAGGTGAGTCGCAACGGCGATCCCGGCCATGAAGCCGAGCGTCAGCCCCCACACCCTCGACGTGGCGAGGGGCGCGACGGGATCGACGCCGACGAGATCGCGCCCGATGGTCACGATCACCACGATGAGCACGAGCGGGTGCAGCATGGCCGTCCCTGGCGCGTCCGGCGCCGATCACCCGCTGGGCCGGCGGATCTCCCCGAGGTCGATCCGCGCCCCGCCCGGGAAGTACACATCGGCGTTCAGGGCCGCGTCCGACACGGTCGTGAACACCAGGCACGCCCGGCCGAACCGGTCGGCGTACGCGAGGTCCCCGCGTCCGGGTCCGGCGTACTCGGTGTTGCGTCGCCGCTGGGCGTGGAAGTGGTAGTGGAACAGGCTCTGCGTGCTCGCGGCGAGCATCTCCGCCGACGCGACGAAGCGGTTGTCCCCGACACGCTGGGTGGGCCTGGGCGGGAAGGGCCGGGCGAGAAACCCCGCGCCGGCCTCGTCGATCACGCCCCCGTGCTCGGTCGTCGTGTCCGCTCGGTCGCGTCGCGCCTGCTCGAAGAGCGCCCCGGCGACGCCGCGATCAGCGATTGCCCGGTCGGCCATCCTCACGAGCAGCAGGTCGCCCCACGCGAGCGCGTCCTCCCACGCGTCGAGGGTCTCCCGGTCCCGGTTGAAGTCGTCCACGCCGTCGGTGCGCCGGTGTCGCCGGCGCCCGTCGAGCGCCGATCGAAGGGCCGCCAGATGCTCCTCGCGCGAGGCCGTGAGCCAGGAGGGCTCATGCCGGCCCGCCCACACCAGAGCTGGGATGTGGCGCAGGGCGAGCCCCCGGGCCCGCGGCTCATCCAGCCGGGCGACGAGAGCCGACGCCTCGCGCCAGAACCCCGCGTGCTCCGGCTGACGCATCCGCCGGAGCCAGTTGAGCTGCTCGGCCGTGCGGGGCACGACGCCCAGGTCGCGCGCGCCGGCGCGCAGGTCCGCGATCATCCCGTGCGCCGGCTCGTCGCCGTCCGCCGGCGCGGCCAGGAGCCGGCGCGTGATCGAGCCGTCCGTGTCGAGCCGCTGCAGGAGCGCCCAGGCCGCCGAGCGCGTGCGGTCGTCGACGCCGCTCTCTTCGGGCGCGGCGAACACGCGGAAGACCACCCGCTCGATCGGCTCGGCGGGGTGCAGCGCCGCCAGGGCCGCGCGTTCGGGTCGGTCCCCGTCAGCGGGTTCGACGACGGGACGGGCCCAGCTGCGCACCAGGGCGGGCGTCAGGGCCGTCCAGCCTCGCTCGGACGCGAGGTCCCCGATCCGGGCGATCAGGTCCCAGTTGGTCTCGGTCGGCAGCATCAGGCCGAGCATCACGGCGGTGTCGTCGGGGTCGTGGTCCAGAAGGGCCTCGAGCGCGGCCACCCGCACGGGCGTGGGCGCCGACCGTCGCCAGACGATCCGCTTGAGGGCCTCCCGGCCGTCGGCGGGCTCGACCCGCCCGGCCGTCAGGTCCGCGGCGATCGAACGGACGGCCTGCACCTGCTGAGGGGTGGTGGACGCGGGGTCGTCCAGGGCCGATCGGGGGTCGCCGGACGGGTCGCTGGCGCACGATGCGGCCAGGACCATCAGCAACCCCGCCGCAAGCGTCCGCACCCGATCGGGTCTCATGGCCACACGATACTCCGCCGGCGCGTTGGCGATCGGGTCGGCGCCGCCTAGGATCCGCATCCAGAGGGGCCCATGGCCAAGACCGATCCATCAGCCGACACCAGCGCCGACCTCAGCAGCCGCGTCGCCGAGGTTCTCGAGTTGATCCGCCCGGCCATCCGCAGCGACGGTGGGGATGTCGAGCTTGTCTCCGTCGACGACGCCGGCCGGGTCCGGATCCGGTTTCTCGGCGCCTGCGTCGGGTGTCCCAGCAGCACTATGACCCTCCGCTACGGCATCGAGGACAACCTCAAACGGCTGGTCCCGGAGGTCGCCGAGGTCATCGCCGAAGCCGGCTGAGCCGGACCGCCGACCCCGCTCAGACCGCCCGGCCCCGCCCCCGGGCTGGACGCCCTGATCCGATCCGCCCGATCCTGTAGAATGAACCAC
>RFGI01000193.1 GCA_003696725.1 Planctomycetota bacterium
CGGTCGCCCGGCGCCTTGATCCGGCGCACGAGCCGCGCGGTGCGCGCCGGCGCCCGGTCCGGGTCGTCGTAGCACGCCTGGAGGAGCGCGAACCCGGCGCGCGTCTCGGGCGGGCCGGCGCGCAGCGCCCGTGCGCGCTGGCGCCCCTCCGAGCCAGGCGCCAGCGCCCGGTCGACGAGCCCGGGCGTGGCCAGCGCGAGGATCGCGTCCATATGGTCGCTCAGCCGGAGCCGGCCCAGCGCCTCGTCGGTGTTCTTGGCGCCCTCGGCGCGCATCCGGGCGACGAAGCGGTCCAGCCAGGGGTTGAGGTCGTCGTACGCGATCAGGAGCGCCCGGCGGTCGGGATGGGCGGCGTTCCAGGCGCCCACGCGCTGCTCGATCTGGAGGCGCAGGGCCGTCTTGCCGCTGCCCTTCTCGCCGAACACGATGCTCGACGCGGGCCGTTCCAGATCGCCCAGGACCTTCTCGAAGTCCGGGTGGGTGGCGGCGCCGGCGTCCAGCCGCGCAAAGACCGCGTCGTGCCGGGCCTCCTCCGCGGCGAAGGGGTTCTCGCTCAGGCCCCAGTGCTCGAAGAACCGCGAGACGTTCATGGCGGCGCGTGTCGCCTCCTCGGGCCGGTCGGCCCCGCGTGCCGGCGTTGTCAGTGGTCGACCCGCTCGCCCAGCAGGGGCGCGATCTCCTCGACCATCGACCGCATGGTGTCCCGCGACCGGGCCTCGAGGTTCAGCCGCAGGAGCGGCTCCGTGTTGCTCTTGCGGATGTTGGCCCACCAGCCCTCGGCGTCGAAGCAGTCCACCGTCACGCCGTCGAGCTCGTCGATCGAGCCACGCTTGGCGTAGGTCTCACGCACGATGGCGAGCGCCGCGTCCTTGTCCTCGGACCGGAAGTTGATCTCGCCGGATTGGGCGTAACGGGCGATCGGCGCCAGGCACGCGCTCAAGGGCTCGCCGGCGCGGGCCAGGGCGCTGAGCACGGTCGCCATGGCGATCGCGCCCGAGTCGGCGCAGAAGTTGTCCCTGAAATAGAAATGCCCCGAGAGCTCGCCGCCGAACACCCCGCCCCGCTCTCGCATCAGCGTCTTCATAAAGACGTGTCCCACGCGGCTGCGGACGGGCTCGCCCCCCGCGGCGCGGATCTCCTCCTCGACGGCTTTGCTGGAGCGCAGGTCGTACACCACGGCGGCGCCGGGCGATTCGCGCAGGAAGCCGCGCGACAACCACGCCGTCAGGATGTCGCACCCGACGATCGCGCCGGCCTCGTCCACGACGACGCAGCGGTCGGCGTCGCCGTCGAAGCACACGCCCAGGTCCCCGCCGCGCTCCCGCACGGCCCGCTGGAGGTCGCGCAAGTTCTCCGGGACCAGCGGGTTGGGCTCGTGCGCGAAGACGCCCGACTCGTTCTCGAAGTTGATCGGGTCGATCGTCAACCCGGCGATGGAGCCGCCGAAGACCCGAGGGACCATCGCGCCGGCCATCGCGTTGGAGGCGTCGACCACCACACGCACCGGCCTCGCGGCGAGGCCCTCTTCATCCAGGAACCGGCGCACGTGCTCGGCATAGGCGTCCCACAGGTCGCGCGCCTCGACCGAGCCGACCGGCGCCCCACCGACCGACGCCGCCAGGGCCCGCTGGCGGATCGTCTCCAGCCCCGTGTCGCGCCCGACGGGCGCCGCGCCGGGTCCGGAGACCTTGAACCCGTTGTACTGCGGCGGGTTGTGGCTCGCCGTCACCATCACCCCGCCGGCCGCGCCGACGTGATTGATCGCGAACGTCACGAACGGCGTGTCCACCCGGCCGACGTCGACAACGTCGGCGCCGGCGGCGCGCAGGCCCGCGATGAGCCGGCCGGCCAGCGCCGGGCTCGAGGCCCGCATGTCCCGGCCGACCACGATCGGGCCGTCGGAACGCTCGGTCAGGAACGAGCCGCACGCCACGCCGATGCGCTCGGCGGCGTCCTCGTCCAGCGTGTCCGGCACGACGCCGCGGATGTCGTACGCCTTGAAGATCGACTCGTCCATCCGCCGGGGCCTCCCCGCCTGACGCTCCTGATCGGCTCAGGTGTCAGGATACACGACCCGGCCCTCGGCGCACGTCGGCGCCCGGCGCTCGACGCGCATCCGTTCGACGACGCCCTCCGGCAGCGCCGCAAGAAACGCCCGCCCGTACCACTTGGTGACCAGCCTCGGGTCGAGGACGACCACACGGCCGCGGTCCTCGGCGGACCGGATGAGCCGCCCGAAACCCTGCTTGAATCGGATCACGGCGCGCGGCAGCGCATCGGTCTTGAACGGGTCGGCGCCGCGGCTGCGGAGGGCCTCGGCCCGGGCCTCGACGATGGGCCGGTCCGGCGGGTCGAAGGGCAGCCGGGTGAGGATGACGTTGCGCAGCGAGTC
Organism: Planctomycetota bacterium; assembly: GCA_003696725.1. Classification (GTDB taxonomy): domain Bacteria; phylum Planctomycetota; class Phycisphaerae; order Phycisphaerales; family UBA1924; genus J020. The sequence continues at coordinate 2,393 of RFGI01000193.1, forward strand.
GCCGCGCACGTCCACGCCCTGCCAGAACGACGCCGCCCCGAACAGGACCCCGCGCCGTTCGAGCCGGAACGACTCGAGCATCGCGCCCCGGCCGGCGTCCCGCCCCTGGACCAGGACGGGCATCCCGCGCCGGGCGAGCGCCGGCTCCATGATCTCGACCACCCGGTTCATCAGGGCGTAACTGGTGAAGAGCACGAACGCCCCGCCGTCGGTGGCGTCGATGTGGGCCAGCGACCGCTCGGCGATCGCGTCGGCATAGCCGGGCTGACCCGGCGCGGGCGCCCCCGCCTCGACGAACAGGTCCACCTGCCGGGACAGGTCGAACGGGCTGCCCAGGGCGAGCGTGGCCGGTTCGTCGCAGCCCAGCCGCTCGGCCGCGTGCCGGAACGACCCCCCGCCGGTCGTGAGCGTGGCGCTGGTGAGGACCACGGACCGGCCCTCGCGAAAGAGCGTGTCGCGCAGCGCCGGCCCCACGTCGACGGGTGAGCACGCCAAAGTCGCGCGCACGCCGCGTCCCGAGACCCGCGCCTCGGCCCAGTACGCGCAGCCCTCGAGCGTCCGCCCGCACAGGGCCGCAGCCTCGTCGGCCAGGGCGCGGGCGCGCTCGATGAACGACGTCAGCTCGAACCGATCCTCATCACGGTCGGCGCGGTCGCGCAGCGCGATCAGGTGCAGCGCGAGGTCTTTGAGCGCCGGGCCGAGCATGTCGTCGATGTCGTCGTCGTCGCGCAGCCGGCGGCTGACGCCGGGGCCGTCGCGCCGGCCGGCGTCCTGCGCCAGGGCCGCCACCCGGTCGAAGAACAGATCCGCCGACGCCTGGGCCCGCACGACGGCGCCGCGGGCGGACTCTGCGGCCGGGTCGCCCGGCGCCAGCGCCAGGGACGCCAGCAGCCCGCGCCCTTTGCGCGCGTCGTAGAGCGACGCCAGGAGATGCCGCACACGCCCATCGGCGACGGACAGGCCGAAGTGATCGGTCGCCACGTCCTCGAGGGCGTGGGCCTCGTCGATGATCACGTGGTCGTACTCCGGCAGCAGCGACACGCCCCGCCGACGCAGCGCCAGATCGCTGCACAGCACGGCGTGGTTGCACACCAGGAGGTCGGCGCCCTCCATCGCCCGTCGGGCGCGCTGGAAGAAGCACGCCTTGTAGGTCGGGCAGCGCCGGCCCATGCAGTTGCCCGCGTCGGACACGACGCGCTCCCACACCGCCGGCCGCTCCAGCGCGGGAGCCGTGGCGAGCGTCCCGTCGGCTGTGTCGTAGGCCCAGTCCTCGATGGCGTGCAGCGTGCGCCGCTGGGCCGCGTCGGTCAGCAGGGCGTCCTGCCGGCGCGAGGCGAGCCGCAGCCGGCGGATCGAGATGTAGTTCGACCGCCCCTTGACCAGCGTCGCGGTGGGTGTCTCGTCCGAGCCCGCGGCGCGGAGGATGCGCCCGACCATCGGCAGGTCGTGGCCCAAGACCTGCTCCTGCAACGCGATGGTGTTGGTCGCGATCACCACGCGCTCGCTGCGCCGGGCGGCGGCCAGCGCCGCGGGCAGGAGGTACGCGAAGGACTTGCCCACGCCGGTCCCGGCCTCGACCATCAGCCGCCCGCGCGACGCCAGCGCCGACTCGACGGCCCGGGCCATCTCCCGCTGCTGCGGGCGCGGCTCGTAGGCGTCGCCCAGCGCCCGCGCGATCGGACCGTCGTCAGCGAAGAAGTCGTCCACGCCCGGCATCGCCGGAGTGTACGGCGGCCGGGCCGAGGCCCGCGATCACAGGGGCGCGCGCTTGGGATCGCCGGGGCGGCGTGGGTACGCCCGCGGTGTGGGCGCGCTTTGCTCGACCACCACGATCCTCCCGGTCGGGGTGCGGAGGCAGTCGAGGATCTCGCAGCGCAGCAGACCGGCCGCCCGCGCCGACGACTCGATCTCCGCCCCGGCCTTGGCGCCCTTGATGAACAGGCCCAGCCCGCCCGGGCGCACCATCGGCATGACCAGCTCCAGCGCCGTGGGCAAGGGGCCCAGCGCCCGCGCCGTCGCCGCCGAGCACCGGCCGCGCAGCGCGGGGTCGCGCCCGGCGTCCTCGGCCCGGCGGGCGACGATCTCGACGTTCGCTAGCCCGAGCGCGCCCGCGGCCTCGATCAGGAACCGCGCCTTCTTGCCCGTCGACTCGATCAGCGTCCATCGCAGGTCCGGCCGGGCGATCGCCAGCACGAGCCCCGGCGCCCCGCCCCCGGCGCCCACGTCGGCGACGGCGTCGCCCGCCTCGAGCCCGGCGAGCACGGGCATCAGCGTCAGAGAGTCCAGCACGTGACGGACCCACGCCTCGTCCTTGTCGCGCACCGC
>RFGI01000194.1 GCA_003696725.1 Planctomycetota bacterium
CTGATCTGTGTCAACCACGACGGGCGAGACGCCCGTCCCACTGATCTGTGTCAACCACGACGGGCGAGACGCCCGTCCCACCGGGCGAGACGCCCGTCCCGCCGGGCGAGACGCCCGCCTCACGGATCCGTCACACAAGACCGAGCGATGCTCACGCCGCGGCCCGGGCCCGGGCGAGGTTCTCGGCGCAGACGCGCAAGAGCGCCGCCCGGCTGATGGGCTTGGAGGCGTAATCGTCGCACCCGGCGGCGAGGCACTTGGCCCGGTCGCTGGTCATGGCGTGGGCCGTCAGGGCGATGACGGGGATCGTGTAGCCGCGGGCGCGGAGCTCGCGCGTGGCGGTGTAGCCGTCCATGACGGGCATCTGCATGTCCATGAGGACGAGGTCGTAGGGCTCGCCGGCGTCGCGGGCGAGTTGGGCGCGCTCCAGCGCGTCGGCGCCGGTCTCGACGACCGTCACGGTCGCGCCGGCCTTGCGCAGGTGATGTGACAGCAGCCGCTGGTTGTCCGGCCCGTCCTCGGCGAGGAGCACGCGCACGCCCGAGAGATCGACGGCGGCCTCGTGGTCGTCGGGCCGGGCGTCGTCGGCGCGGATCGGCTCGTCGGGGTTCAGCAGCCGCACGCCCGACACGTCGCCCGTGTCGATGGCGAGGGTGAACGCGCTGCCCCGACCTGGTTCGGACTCGACGGTGATGCCCCCGCCGAGGCTCTCGGCGAGCCGGCGGCTGATCGCCAGGCCCAGCCCCGTCCCGCCGTGCTTGCGGGTGACGGAGGAATCGGCCTGCTGGAAGGCCTCGAAGATGCCGTCGAGTTGTTCTTGGGTCATCCCCGGGCCGGTGTCCAGGACCTCGAAGCGCAGCGTCGAGGGCGGCTCGAACGAGACGACGATGCGCACGCCGCCCTCGCCCGTGAACTTGACGGCGTTGCCCACCAGGTTGACGAGGACCTGCCGGAGCCGGGTCGGGTCGGCGGTGATCGAGACCGGCACGGGGGTCCGGCGCTCGACCGACAGCGCGATCCCTTTCTCCGCGGCGCGGGCGCTCATCAGCGATTCCACGTCCATGACCACACGCAGGGGGTCGAACGAGAGCCGCTCGAGGTCCATCCGGCCGGCCTCGATCTTCGAGAGGTCGAGGATGTCGTTGATCAGGGCGAGGAGGTGCTCGCCGTTGCGGCGGATGGTCTCGATGGCGCGGGCCCGTTCGTCCGGCGGCTGGGCCGGGTCCAGGAGGAGTTCGGTGTAGCCCAGGATCGCCGTCATCGGCGTGCGGATCTCGTGGCTCATGTTCGCGAGGAACTCGCTCTTGGTCCGGCTGGCGGCGTCGGCGGCCCGGCGGGCGGCCTGGAGAGCCTCGGACTGCACGGTCAGTTCCCGCGATCTTTCCTCGAGGTCGTCCTGCACCGCGAGCAGGTCCTCCGCGTAGGCCGCCAGGCGCTGCTCGGATTCCTTCAGGCCCGTGACGTCGGTGCGGACGGCGACGTACCGCTCGATGCGCCCGTCGGCGCCACGGATCGGCGTGATCGTGGTGTCGACCCAGTAGAGCGCGCCGTCCTTGGACCGGTTGCAGATCTCCCCGGTCCAGACCTCGCCCGCGGCGATGGTCCGCCACATCTCGACGAAGAACGACTTCGAGTGGATGCCGGAGTTGAGGATGCGGTGATTCGCGCCCAGCAGCTCGTCTCGGTCGTACCCGCTGATGGCGCAGAACTTGTCGTTGGCGTAGGTGATGGTCCCGTCGCGGTCGGTGACGGCGACGATGGCGTGGTTGTTCAGCGCCTGC
>RFGI01000036.1 GCA_003696725.1 Planctomycetota bacterium
AACCCCCACCGGCCCGGCGTCTGATCAGGAGCCGATCCCATGGGCCTCGAATACGCCATCGACGAGCTCTACGCCACGGGCTGGACGGCCCTGGACACCGCCGGGTGCGAGCACGCCCCCGACGGCCGGCTCTACCCGGGGCCCGACCGGGTCGCCGAAGAGATGGCCCGGGCCGGGTTCACCCTTGCCATCCGGTACGCGGACCTCTTCGACTGCCACCGGGCCGAGTGGACCGACGCCACGGGCGCCCCCGCCGGCGCCGTGGTGGGTCAGACCCGGGCCGAAGCCGCGGTCTACGCCCTGAGCCAGTGCCGGGCCAGAGCCGCCGCCCCCGCCCCGGCGTAACCGCTCGGGCCACGACCCTTGTTCAGCGTGGTTTTTAGGCGCGGACTGATATCGTCCGGCCTCGCCTGGATCCGTGGGACGGGCGTCTCGCCCGTCTCACCTCGATCCGTCAGTGGGACGGGCGTCCCGCCCGTCTACCCAACCCGACGCGACCGAGGGATGGACGGTTGACGCCCACCGGCCCTGCCGTACCATGCCTCTCCCACCGACGGGTCTACCCGTCTGGTGACTTGGCCCCATCGTCTAGCCAGGTCCAGGACGCCAGGTTCTCATCCTGGAAACCGGGGTTCGAATCCCCGTGGGGTCATTTTTCACCCGGAGATCCGCCGGCCACGCCGCCGGCAGCGTCGGCGACTCCCCGACCACGTCGGCGACACGGCTTGCCGCGAGCCGCGAAGCGAACGCCGCGCCGACATCAATGGCGACGGCGTCGTCTTGGCCACGACGCAACCATCATCGGCAACCTCTGGGGTGCTGTCGTCGGTTGACCGTCCTGCGACCCCGTCGTGGCCCTCGACCAGTCCGGCCTGCCGCCCCGCCCCCGCGGCGTCCAATGTGCGCTCAGAGGCCTGAGTTTGTGACGCCCGAAGTGTACGTGCGACGCGCCGGCGCGCCACATGGGGAGCCGGCCACGTCGCGCAACTTCTGCGCTGGCCCGGTTTTCGGACGCTATTGGCCCGCGGCTGACTCTTCCCGCGAGGTGGTCGGCCTGCTAGGCTGATGGGTTGGTGGACGGTGGGCCGGGGCGCGTGGTGGAGCCCCCGGGGACAGGAGGTCCTTTGACCATGCTGGTTATTACGAGGCGCGAGGGCGAAGAGGTGGTGATCGGCGACCCACGGAACCCCGTGGGTGTCGTGCGGGTGGCGGGCATCCGGGGCGACCGGGTCCGGCTGGCCTTCGATTTCCCGCGGGAGGTGGACGTGCACCGCCGGGAGATCGCCGAGCAGATCCTCGCGGGGTCGGCGGGGCCGAAATCGGCGGACGCGCCGCCGATCCGCCTGGCGACCTGAGCGGGGCAACGACTGATTCAGCGGGCGCGGCGTCTCATCGTCGTGGCGACGGGGCGCGCGCGATCTCATGCGCGGGCGTGGCCGGCGTCAGGCCCACGGGCCCGACGTCGGACTCGGCGGGCTCGTCGCGCTGGGCGGAGCCTTCGGGCGCCGGGGCGCCGGGCGGCGCCGGCTCGGGCCTGGGGTCGACCGGGGCCCAGATGACGCGGTCGGCGCCGAGCAGCGTGCCGGTGGCGAAGGCGAGGTCGATCTTGGCGATCTCGTAGTCGGTGACGGCGCGGATCTCGGCGAGCTGGGCCTCGGCGAGGCGAGTGGCGGTATCGAGCACCACCGTGCTGGTGGAGCGGCCGACGTCGAACTGCCGCTGCTCGGCCTGGAGGGTGCGGGCGGCGAGGATCGAGGACTGGGCCGCGGCCATGATGCGCTGCCAGCCGGACTCGATGGTGTCCGCCGCGTCGAGAACCTCCTGGCGGATGGACTGCTCGCGGGCCTCGCGGCTGGCCAGGCGCTGGAGCCGGTCGAGGATGGCGCGCTGCACGCGGGCCTTGGCGGCGTCGTTGCCGACGGATTGCTCGAACGACAGGCCGACGATCCAGTCGTTGAAATCGGCGGATCGCAGCAGCGACACCGAGTTGGTCAGGTTGTCGCCGAGCCCGTTGAGCCGGTAGGTGTAATCGAGGCTGAACAGCGGCAGGGCGCGGTTGCGCTCGAACGCGACGGTGCTCTCGTCGATGGCCAGCTGCAACTCGAGCTCGAGGAGCTCCATGCGGTTGTCGATCGCCTGGGCCATGAGCGCCTCGCGATCGACCGTCAGCGGGACGGGGTCCGGGTCGGACGCGGGGACCAGCAGGACCGGCGTGTCGAGGTCCAGCCCCGGCAGGTTGATCAGGCGTTTGAGCTCGCGCTGGCGGAGGAGGACGTCGTTCTGCGCGGTGATGATGGACTCGAGCCGCTGGGCGACGCCCTCCTCGGCGCGGACGCGCTCGATCTCGGCGGCGTCGCCGGCGTCGACGCGGCGTCGGGCGCGCTCCAGCTGGGCCTGGGCCAGCTCGAACTGCTGCTGGGCGACGTCCAGCGCCCGGCGGGCGGCGTACAGACGCCAGAAGGCGCGGTCCGCCTCGGCCAGCTGACGGATCACCTCCAGCTTCGTCCGTGCCCGGGTCACGTCCCCGTTGAGCGCCGCGACGCGCAGAGCGTGGGTGTTGGCCCGCCGGCCGGCGTTGCGCAGAAGCGGCTGCGAGATGGAGAACTCCACGTCCGACGAGATGGACGGGTTCAGCGTGCTGAACTGGTTGTTGGTCTTGGTTCGGTTGAAGGGCAGCCGAACGGTGACCTCCCCGCCGGTGCGCAGGGGCACGCGCACGCCGAGGTCGTAGTCGATCTGCCGGACCTGCCCGCCGACGAGCGTGGTCGCCGTGGGCTGCTCGAGGTCGGTGAACCGGAAGTTCGAGAAGAAAACGGCCTGCCAGGCGGCCTCCTCCTCGGTGATCGACTGGTTGGCGATCGTGGGGTCGATCAGCGCCACGCGCAGGTCCAGGTTGTTGCGCAGGGTCCAGGCCCGCGCCTCCTCGACGGTCAGGGGGACGGCGTCGACCCCCGCGAAGGGATCGGGCGGACGCGCCAGCGGGTCGGCGTCGGGCGGGGTCTGGGCCCGTGTCACGGCGGCGCGGTCGATCGGCTCGACGGCGCGCAGGCGCTCGCGGGCGATCGCCGGGCCGTAGTCCGCGTCGCGGGTGACGAACGGGCTGGCGCACGCCGAGAGCGCAGCGGCCGCCGCGGCCGCGGTGAGAACGTTCACGGCGACGCGGGGCGCGGGTCCGGGTTTATTCATGTCGCAGGGCCTCGATCGGGTCCAGGCGGGCGGCCTTGACGGCCGGGAACATGCCGAAGATCACCCCCACCGCGGCGCTGAACGCGAAGGCCAGGGCGATGGCCCACGGCGGGATCTCGGCGTGCTCGAGCGGGGTGTCCGGCATGTTCTGCAAGAGGAGCGTGAGGGACTGCCCGATCACGAGCCCGATCAGCCCGCCGACGGCGCAGAGGGTGACGGCCTCGACGAGGAACTGCATCAGGATGATCGCCGGCCGGGCGCCGACGGCCTTGCGCAGGCCGATCTCCCGCGTCCGCTCGCTCACCGAGACCAGCATGATGTTCATGATGCCGATCCCGCCCACCAAGAGCGAGATGCTCACGATCCCGCCGGCGACGGCCGTCATCCCCGCGGCGAGCCCGTTGAACTGGTCGATCGCCTGCTGGGTGGCGAAGATGATGAAGGTGTCCTCCTGCCCGGGCTCGAGGCCGCGGAGCTTGCGCAGGACGAACCGGATCTGTTCCTCGGCCTCGTCGGCCTGCTTGGGGTCGGCCATCTGGGCGAAGGCGTCGCGGATCCACAGCCCGCTGTCCATCTTCATGGACGTCGAGAGCGGCGTGAAGACCTCGCTGCGGACGTCCCCCCCGCCGAACATGGGCGAGAGCTGCTTGGTCTCGACCACGCCCACGATGAGGAACCGCAGGTCGTCGATGAGGAGGTAGTCTCCGACCGGGTCGCGGTCGAGGTTCAGTTCTTCGATCGCCTGGTCGTTGACGATGCAGACGTAGCGCATCTGCTCCTCGTCGATGCGGTTGAACTGCCGGCCGAGGATGACGTGCCGGTCGGTGATCTCGTGCCACTCGGGCCAGATCCCCATGACCAGGACGCCCTCCTTGGTGAGCTCGCCGTTGCGGATGGCGTAGGAGTTGTAGTACCGGGGCGTGATGCGTTCGACCGCGGGCGCGTGCTCCTGGATGGCGCGGATCTCGGGGATCGTCAGCTGCACGGAGCGCCACGAGATGCGGTTGCGCATGGACTCGGGCACCTGCCCGTCGATGAACATCGTCTTGGCGCCGAAGGTCTCGAACTCCTCGAGCACGAACTGCTTCAGGCCCGTCAGGCTGGCGATGACCGCCGTGACCGACCCCACGCCGATGATGATGCCCAGCGAGGTGAGGATCGCCCGGGTCTTGTTGGCCCAGATCTGCCCGAGGGCCAGCACCACGGTCTGCAGGAGCAGTCGGACCAGGATCATGACGCGGCCTCCAGCGCCGGGGACGGCGAACCCGCGCCCATATCCTTGATCTTGATCGCGGCGCGCTCGAGCCAGTCGCGGTGGATCGGGTCGCTGGGCGTCGGCAGGTCCGAGCGGATCCGCCCGTCGTGCAGGCGGACGATCCGCTGGGCGTGCCCGGCGACGTCCTCCTCGTGGGTGACGATCACGATGGTCTGCCCTTCCTCGTGCAGCGTGTTGAAGAGGGCGATGATCTCCTCGCCGGTGGTCGAGTCCAGGTTGCCCGTCGGCTCGTCGGCCAGCAGGATGCTCGGGTTGGTCACCAGGGCCCGGGCGACGGCGACACGCTGCCGCTGGCCCCCCGAGAGCTGGTTGGGCCGGTGGTGCATGCGATCGCCCAGGCCCACGCGCTCCAGGGCGCGCCTCGCCGCACGCCGGGCCCCGAGCCACCCGGTCCTTGAATACAAGAGCGGCAGCGTCACGTTCTTGAGCGCGCTGGCCCGCGGCAGCAGCTCGAACGTCTGGAACACGAACCCGATCTCCACGTTGCGGACCGAGGCGAGCTCGCCGGCGCCCATCTTCTCCACGGGCCGGCCGTTGAGCCGGTACGCCCCGGCGGTCGGCCGGTCCAGGCAGCCCAGCACGTTCATCAGCGTCGACTTGCCCGACCCCGACGGGCCCATGATCGCGACGAACTCGTTCCGCTGGATCGTCAGGTCCACGCCGCGCAACGCGTGGACGCGTTCCACGCCCATGCGGTACGTCTTGCGCAGCGACCGGATCTCGATCGCGGGCGCGTCGGCCGGGCTCTTGGCGGCTCGGCGGATCATGGCGTGCGCGCCGCGACCGCGTCCGTCTCGGCGTCGGCGGGCGGGCCCCCGTCTTGGGCGAGCGTCTCCTCGCCGGCGGCCGAGCCGTCCTCCCCGATCGGGCGGATCAGCTCGTCGTGCTCGAGCTCCTGAAGCACCGCCCACGGCCCGACCACGATCTCCTCCCCCGGCTTCAGCCCGCTCAGGATCGCCGTGTTCCGCAGGTCGCTGGGCCCGATCGTCACCGGCGTGACCACCGCCCGGCCGTCCACCCGGCGGTACACGATCCGCGCGAAGGTCTTGTCCGGGTCGACCTCGGGCGAAGACTCCAGCCCCGGTGGGAGTTCATCCACGCGCATATCGAGCACCGCCTGGCTCGGCGCCAGCAGCACGTCCTCGATCGTCTCCACCTCGATGTCCACGTTCGCCGTCAGCCCCGAGAAGATCACCCGGTCGTCCTTGGGGATCAGCCGGACCTCCGTCTCGTAATACTTGGACCGGTCCGCGGCGATGGAGTGCTGCAGCGCCACCTTCTTGACGACGCCCTCGAACACCTCGTTCGGGTACGCGTTGATGTGGATCCGGGCGGTCTGGCCGACCTCCACCGGCGCGACGTCGCTCTCGTCCACCTCCGTCTTGACGATCAGCTCCGACAGGTCGGCGATCTCCATGATCACCGTCCCGGCGTTGTTCATCGTGCCGGTGACGACCAGCTCGCCGACCTCCGCGTTGAGCCGGGTCACGTACCCGTCGATCGGCGAGCGGATCTCCGCGTAGCGCAGGTTCTGCTCGATCCGCACGACCTCGGCCTTGGCCGATTCGACGTTCTGGATCGCCGCGTTGAGCTCCGACTCCCGGCGCTTGCGCTCGGCGTCGGCGGCGTCCAGCTCCGCCTTGGACACGTCGTCCGTCTGATAGAGCGACTCGACCCGCTCCCAGTCGGCGACCGCGTTGGCGAACGACGCCCGGGCGCCGGCCAGCCTCGCCTCGTTGGCGCGCAGGTTCGCCTTGGCCGCGTCCAGCGAGGCCTGGAGGTCGCGATCATCGAGCTTAACCACGATGTCGCCGGCGTTGACCCGCTCGCCCTCCTCGAACGGCAGACCCTCGATCTGGGCGCTGATCCGGGCCGAGATCTGCACGTGCCGAACCGGCTCGATCTCGCCCGGGGCGCTGATCGTCCGCACCAGCCGGCCGGGTTCGACGGTCAAGAGCCGCACCTCGGTCCCGGCCTGACCGCTGGACGCCTCGATCGCCTCCTTGATCTGCGGGTAGAGGAACACACCCACACCGCCGATGACCACCACGAGCACCACCAGCGTGCCGACGACCACCTTGACCGCTGTCCAGACTCCGCCCATGGCCACCCCGTTCTGATCTCGTGCCCGCCCCACCGGGCCGATCGTCGCACCGGCCGGCCCGTCCAAACCCCTACCCCCGCGTTGACACGGGGTTGCGGCCCCGCCCGGCAGACTGTCATGGGCTTATCCGGGTTCGCGACGCCCGCGTTTCACGGATTCGCGAGGGGGCGAGAGTGTAGGCCCGCCACTCTCGTGTCGCGTGCAGGTGACGGATGGTTCACTCGGCGCGGCAAAACGCCGCGGCGGGCCGCGGCGTTGGGGTTGCGGGTGTTGGGCCGGGCGCCGCGGCGCCGGGGGCGGCCCGCGACGCGCTGCACGATCG
>RFGI01000195.1 GCA_003696725.1 Planctomycetota bacterium
CGCGATGCCCGAGGTCATGCCGGCGCTGGCGCCCGAGGACGACTCGAGCGCCAGCGGCTTCTCACCGGGCGCCGGGATGGGCGCGTTCTGACGAGCATCAATCATGGCGAATCTCACACTCGTGCAAGCGATCAACCTGGCCCTCGTGCAGGAGATGGAGGCCGACGACCGCGTCATGGTCCTCGGCGAGGACGTGGGCAAGAACGGCGGCGTCTTCCGCGTCACCGAGGGGCTCCAGGAGCGGTTCGGCGCCGACCGCGTGGTGGACACGCCCCTGGCCGAGTCCGGGATCATCGGGACGTCGATCGGGCTCGCCGTCGGGGGGATGCGGCCGGTCGCCGAGATCCAGTTCGAGGGGTTCCTGGGCCCGGCGTACGACCAGCTCGTCAACCATGCCGCCCGCTACCGCACCAGGAGCCGCGGCGCCGTCACCGTCCCGCTCACCGTGCGCGTCCCGGTGGGGGGCGGGATCCACGCGCCCGAGCTGCACTCGGATTCGCCCGAGGCGATCTACGCCCACACGCCCGGGATCAAGGTCGTGATGCCCGCGTCGCCGTACGACGCCAAGGGCCTGCTGGTCTCCGCGATCCGCGACCCGGACCCGGTCCTGTTCTTCGAGCCCAAGCGGATCTACCGCGCCTTCCGCGAGGAGGTCCCCGAGGACGAGTACACCATCCCGATCGGCGAGGCGAAGGTGGTCGAGGAGGGATCGGACGTGACGGTCGTCTCCTGGGGGGCGATGGTCGTGGAGTGCCTCAAGGCGATGGACGAGCTGCCGGAGGACCTGTCGGTCGAGCTGATCGACCTGCGGACGATCTCCCCGCTGGACACGGACCTGATCGCCGAGAGCGTGAAGAAGACCGGCCGGTGCGTGGTGGCGCACGAGGCGCCCAAGACGGCCGGCTTCGGGGCGGAGATCGCGGCGACGATCATGGAGCGGTGCTTCCTGCACCTGGAGGCGCCGGTGCAGCGCGTCACCGGCTTCGACACCTTCATGCCGTACTACAAGCTGGAGCTCGAGTACCTGCCGGACGCGGCGCGGATCGCCGAGGCCGTCGCGGCGTGCGCCGCGTACTGACGGGCCCGGGCTCGCCGCCGGACACGGCCGAGGCTCTATTTGACGGCTCGCTCAGGCGTCACCTAAGACGGCGACAGCCGGTGGAACGGCCGTCTCGGCCGTTTTCTTGGTCAACGACGACGGGCCAGACGCCCGTCCCACAGATCCATCAAACAGAACCTAGGCGGGCAGCTCCAGGTCGGGGATGGAGCTGAAGGGGATGCGCACGGGGACGGCGTCGAGCGTGCCGTGCAGGGCGCCGAGGTAGACGGCGTGCCGGCCGTGCTTGGCGTTGATGCGGTCGACGGCCCGCCAGAGGTCGCGCTCGGCGCGGGCGGCGGGGAAGAGGGGCTCGCCGGCGACGCCCACCGGCAGCAGCTCGTGCAGGGTCACGTCCACGCGGATGGGGCTGCGCAGCTCGGCGCCGGGCCAGAGCGCCCCGAAGACGCGCAGCAGGGTGTGCGTGCTCTGCGTCGCGGGGACGGCCGCCGACGCCCACCACGCCGGCTGGTCCAGGCAGCGCACCCCGACGCTCAGCCGCTGGGCCGCGTAGCCCTTGCGCCGGGCGCGGGCGGCGGCCTTGCAGATCAGGTGCACCAGCATCGCGCGCACCGAGGCCGTGTTGCGCAGCGCCGGCGGCAGGATGCGCTGATGCCCGACCGACCGCGTCCGCGTCGCGACGGGCGGCACGTCCATCCCGCGCAGCCGGCGCCACCACCGCCGGCCCTCGACGCTCTTCCAGATCCCCGCGAGGTCGGCCTCGCTGAGCGAACACAGGCGCCGCGTGTCGTGCACGCCGTGCGCGTGCAGGCGTGTGAGCATCCGCGGCCCGATCCCGGGCAAGTCGTCCAGCGCCAGGCCGAACAGCCGCTCGGGCAGGTCCTCGCGCCGGATCAGCGTCAGCCCGTCGGGCTTGCCCATCTCCGAGGCGACCTTGGCCAGCACGTCGTTGGGCGCCACGCCCACCGAGCAGGTCAGCCCCGTCGCCCCGCGGACGGCGGCCTTGACGCGCCGGGCCAGGGCCAGGGCGTCCTCCGCCGTCCGTTCGTTGGCGCCCAGCCGGCAGGCGGCCTCGTCGATCGAGCACACACGCGTAATCGGGAGGCACGTCCGGATCGCCTCGAGGATCCGGGCGTGCGTGCGGATGTACAGCTCCGGCCGGGACTGGACCAGCGCGATGCCGGGGCACAGCCGCCTCGCCTCGCGCACGGGGCAGCCGGTCTTGACGCCGTGACGCTTGGCCTCGTAGCTCGTGGCGATGCAGCAGGTGGTCTCCACGGCCGTGGGCACGATCCCCACCGGCCGGCCCGCCAGCGCCGGGCGGGCGACCTGCTCGACCTGGGCGAAGTAGGCGTCGACGTCCACGAACAGCCACGACCCAGACCCAAACATAACCCGATCATACCGGTCGGGCCGGGCCGACGCCAGCCCCTCGGGCCCCCTTCGGGCCCGCCGGCGCCGCTACCCTAGAGGCATCATGGCGCACCAGACCTCATCGGACCCGAACGTCTTCATTCTCCCCGACCTCGGCGAGGGCGTCCACGAGGCCGAGCTCATCGCCTGGAAGGTCAAGCCCGGCGACGCCGTCGAGGAGCACCAGACCCTCGCCGAGATGGAGACCGACAAGGCCCTCGTCGAGGTGCCCAGCCCCCGCGCCGGCGTCATCAAGGAACTGCACGGCGCCGAGGGCGAGATCCTCAACGTCGGCGAGCCGCTCGTCACCTACGAGGGCGGCGGCAAGGCCGCGGGCGCATCCAAAGCCGGTGGCGCGGGCGCCTCGTCCGCGAAGAAGTCCGGCGCCTCGTCGAAGGGCCGCGCCGAGAAATCGAACGCCGGTGGGACGGGTGGCTCGCCCGTCACCGAAGAACGCGAAGACGCCGGCACCGTCGTCGGCGCCGTCTCCGATGAGCCCCTCTTCAAGGGCGACGGCAAGGCGCTGGCCACCCCCGCGGTGCGCCGGCTGGCGCGGGACCTCGGGGTGGACATCAACACGGTCCGTGGCACGGGCCTCGCCGGCCGAGTCACCGAGAAGGACGTCCGCGCCGCCGCCGGCGCGTCCGGCCGCGCCGCGACACGAGCCGGTGGGACGGGCGTCTCGCCCGCCCGGACGACGGGCGCCACGCGTCCCGAGCCGGCGACCAACGGCTCGGCCGCGGCGGCCCCACCGGCCCGCATCCCGGCGCCTCGCGCCGGCGAGACCCAGCGCATCCCCTTCCGCGGCACTCGCCGGACCATCGCCCAGCGCCTGCGCCAGTCCATCGACACCGCCGTCCACTTCAACGTCATGGACGAGGCCGACGCCTCGGCCCTGGACGCCCTCCGCCGGCGGACGGCCGCGGCCAGCGGCGAGAAACTCTCCTTCCTCCCGTTCGTGATGTCCGCCGTCTGCCGGGCGCTCAAGGAGTTCCCCGCCCTCAACGCGACGGTCGACGACGAGGCCGGCGAGATCCTCCGCCACCCCTCGGTCCATCTCGGGATCGCCACGGACACCGAGCACGGCTTGAACGTGCCCGTCGTCCCCGACGCCGACGCCTTGGGCGTCCTCGAACTGGGCCGGCACGTCGCGGAGCTGGCCCGGATGGCCCGCGACCGCTCCATCCCGCGCGAGCGCCTCGTCGGCTCGACCTTCACCATCTCGAACGTCGGGTCGTACGCGGGCCGGTTCGCGACGCCGGTGATCAACTCCCCCGAGGTGGCGATCCTCGCGGTGGGGCGTGTGCGCGAGGGCGTCGTCGTGCGCAACGGCGGCATGTTCGTTGGCAAACTCATGCCCCTGAGCCTGGCGTGCGACCACCGAGTGGTCGACGGCGCCGAGGGGGCGCGCTTCCTCCAGCGCGTCATCGAC
>RFGI01000196.1 GCA_003696725.1 Planctomycetota bacterium
TCGGACCTGGTGGGCCCGTTCTTCGACAACTCTCGCGTCGGCGGCTCGCCGGGCTTCACCGTCGACCCCAACACCCTCACCAACCCCGCCGGACCGACGATCCAGGTCGGCCTGCCCAACGGTCAGGATCAGAACATCCCATTCGTGGTCACCCGGCCCGACCGTCTGAGCATGATCCCGACCCAGCAGAACAGCAACGGGCTGGCGCAGGACCTCTTCAACGGGACGGCGTTCGGCAGCACGATCCTGGCGTCGAACCCCGCCCTGGCCCTCGCCGGCACCTTCCTCGACGATGTCCAGGTCGACTTCCTGCTCGAGGCCACCCAGGCCGACCGCCGCAGCGTCACCCTCACCGCCCCGCGCCTCACCTTCACCAACGGCGCCGCCGCCACTATCTCCGTCCTCACCGAGCGGGCCTTTGTCTCCGACCTCAACATCATCACCGGCACGGGCGGCATCGGCTTCGAGCCGCAGATCGGCCGCGTCTCCTCCGGGTTCGTGATGATGCTCGACGGCGTGGTCTCGGCGGATCGCCGGTACGTGACCATGGAGGTCCAGGCCCAGCTCTCCGAGATCCTCGAACTCGTCACCTTCGCCGGCGCCTCGCAGGCTGTCGCGTCGGGCACCGGCGGCTCGGTCGGGGGCGGCGTCGTCCAAGGCGATATCCAGCAGCCCATCCTCCAGACCACCGACATCCGCACCGGGGTCACGGTCCCCGACCAGGGCACGCTTCTCCTGGGCGGCCAGCGCCTGGCCCGCGAATCGGAAATCGAGACCGGCGTCCCCGTCCTGAGCAAGGTCCCGATTCTCAACCGGTTCTTCACCAACCGCATCGAGGACCGCGAAGAATCCACGCTCCTGATCCTCCTCAAGCCCACCATCCTCATCCAGAGCGAGGAGGAGGAGAAGAACTTCCCGGGTCTGATGGACAATCTGGAGAACCGCTTCGGCGCCGGGTTCTGATCCACCACGGGCGCGATCGCTCACGCCCCAGACTTGACAGCCACGCGACGGGCGGGGTAGCGTTCCGAGGCTTTGGCCCGTGGCGCCCCCGACGGCGCCGATCCCGTGGAGACACCCAATGGCGTCCGGCGATTCCCGCCTCCGCATCTCGAACGACGGCGACGTGATCCGCGTCGAGTTCGTCGATCGCAACATCCTCGACGAGGGCAACATCCAGCAGATCGGCGACGAGATCCTGACCCTCGTGGAGGAACGCGACACGCCGCGGATGCTGATCTCCTTCGCCAGCGTCGAGCACCTCTCGAGCGCTGCGCTGGGCACGCTGATCACCATCAACAAGCGGATCCGCGACAAGGGCGGGCAGCTCCGCCTGACGGACATCGACCCGCAGATCTACGAGGTGTTCGTCATCACCAAGCTGAACAAGCTCTTCCAGATCCACGAGTCGGCCGACGACGCGCTGGCGAGCTTTTCCGGCTGATGGCGGTCGCCGACGCCACCGCCGCGCCGCCCGCTCCCCGATCAACCGCGATGGGACACGACGCCGGCGACACCCTCACCGAGACCCGCACGCTCACCAACGACGCGGCCCAGATCCACCGGGCCGCGACGGACCTGCTCACCGCCGCCGCCGACGCCGGGCACGGTGAATCCGCCGCGTTCGCCCTGCGGCTGGCCCTGGAGGAGGCCGTCCGCAACGCCTTCGAGCACGGCTGCCGGGACTGCCCGGGACGGGCCGTCGTCGTGGGCTGGGACGTTTCACCGGCGCGCGTCGTGATCCGTGTCGAGGACCCCGGCCCCGGGTTCGACCCCGCCGGCGTCCCGGACCCCACCGCCGACGAGAACCTGGAACGGCCCTGCGGCCGAGGGCTCCTGCTCATGCGCGCGTACATGTCAAGCGTCGAGTTCAACGAGCGGGGCAACGCCGTCACGATGGTCTACGATCCGGCCCGGGCCCGGCCCGCGGCGGGCTGAGCCGGCGCCCTCATCGCACCGCGACGACGCCCGGCGCATCGGGCGGGCCGGGGTCCTCGGCGCCGATCTCCTGCAACGACGCCGCGAACGCCTCGGGCGTGACCCGGTCCGCGACGATGACCAGCGGCGGGTGATCCCCGTCGAACGGCTCAACCCCGCTCGCCTCGGCGACCGCTGAGACAGCGAGCGACTCGGCCTCGTCGTAGCACCCCGCGCGCAGCCACACGTCGCCGTAGACCGGGCCCTCCTCGCCAGCCAGACGCACCAGGCAGCGCCACGCCGTCACGCCCAGATCCCGTCCGTCGTCGTCGGTGTTGCGCTCGTGGTCGATGTTGAGCTGGAGCCGCCAGGAGACCAGGAGTTCTTCGAGGATCTGCTCCTCGCTGGGCCCGCCGCCGTCGGTGGTGAGCAGGCCGCGGTGCTCGTGCTCGGCGGCGTCGGCGCCGGCGAGCTCCTCGACGGGGCTCAGATCGAAGGCGTCCAGCGTCTTCTCGATCTCGTCGCGGATCTCGCCAGGGGCGCGGACGGTGACGATCTTGTGCTCGTCGACGTACACATAGAGGAAGGGGTCGTCGCTCATGGCGCCGAACCCCACCAGGCCGTCCTCGAACAGCCACGCCTTGTGCCGGTGGACGGCGTCCAGGAACCGGTCGATGGGGATCGGGTCGTACGCGATGTACGGATCGACCTCGCGGTAGGCGTCCTGCCCGAGGATGTCGAGGATCGGGTACACCCGAGCCGGCAGCCGAGCGAGCAGCGCCCGGACCAGCGCCGGCAGCCTCGGCGCCGGGACCACAACGTCGTACATGTACCGGTCGGGCCATTCCTCCCAATCGCTGTCGGCGTCCCCGCCGTCGGCGGGCTCGAAGTCCACGGTGTAGCCGGGTCTGGGCCGGCACGGCTCGACGGGGTACACGCCGAGCGGGAACGCGAAGCCGTCGATGACGACGCGCTGGGTCGGGTTGTTCAGGGCGGGGCTGTCCATACGCTGGGGGCCTATGCCGGGTCATCCGGGACCCGGCGGGGGTCATCGGCCGAATAGTAGACACGGGTCGAGGACGATCCCGCACCCGGGGAGGTGCGGGCGAGGCGCCTCTGATGCTCGGGCGGCGCCGGGCGTTCGCTGGCATGACACGGGGCGGGCGGTCGGGTAGGTTGCCCCCCACCCGCCCCCGAAGGACCCGGTGATCGTGGGGATGATCCTCGCCA
>RFGI01000197.1 GCA_003696725.1 Planctomycetota bacterium
CCCACCCGCCCAGCGGGCGCCCCGGTCGTCGGCCACGCCGAGCCGTTCGCCTGCCGCTTCAGCATCCGGGCCGTCGCGCGCGGCCGTCGCCGCTCGCCAGCCGGCCACCCGGCGAGCCGCGTCCGCCACCCGGCCCGAGCCGCCCCGGGCGGGCGCAGCAGCGCCTGCCCAATTCTCGGCGCTAGCCGTCTCCGACGAGCCGAGACGCCGGGGACGGTCCTCGCGCCGGGCGGCGGAGTACGGCCGGTCGGGTCATGACGATCGTTCGAGCCACGGCCGCCGCGCCGCGTCGTACGGCGGGAGTCATCACGCGCCGGCGGCGCACCATGACGCGCATGGGCACGGCGCGTCCCTGCACGGGTCGCATCACAGACCGCGCGGCCACGCCTCGATCCACTACGACTATTCCTACGGATACGGCTACGGGCATTACGGCCGATCCCGCTATTCCGTCGGCGTTCACTTCGGCTCGCGCCATCACGCGGGGTACGGCTACTACCGGCCGTATCGCTATCACGGGCGGTACACACGCTACCGCTACGGGTACGGGTACGCGCCGCACCGCCACGGCTATTACTCCGGGTATTACCGCTACGCCCCGGCCGACTCGTACACCGCACGCGGGCCGTACTACGACGACACGTACTCGCCCAACGGCGTGTACTACTACCCGTCCGCGTCCAGCCGGAGTGTCACGTCGCCCCCGGCGCGCGCGTACGAGCCGCTGCCCGATTACCGCGGCGTCGCCTACGCCGACGGCTGGACGGACCTTGCCCTGGGTCACGAACGAAGCGCGTTCCGCTACTTTTCACGCGCCGCCGCCCGCGCCGCCGACGATGGGGCGCCGAAGGTCGGCTATGCCATCGCCGCGGCGATGCTGGGCGACCACCGCCGGGCCGCCTGGGCGATGCGGCGCGCCCTGACGACCGACCCGTACAGCCTCTCGGCGTTGCGGCTCGACGAGCGGCTCCTCGGGCGCCTGGACCGCCTGGCCGAGTCCTACGCCGACGCCGCCGACGGGGCGCACAACTACGACGCGGACTTCATGCTCGCGGCCCTGAGCGAGCTCCTGGGCGACCACGCCCTGGCGAGGATCGCCATCGACACCGCGATCGAGCGCGGCGACCGGTCCGACGCCGCCCGCATCCTTCGCGACATGATCCCCGACGACACCGACGGCTACTGACGCCGCTTCGCTCACCGCGGCGAGAACTCTCCTCCACATTGACGCCCGGGGCGCCGCTCACCGGGCGTTCGTGTGGGGCGGCGCCGGCTGCGTGACCTCGTACACTGCTCGCCATGCGCGTGGTGCTCTACGACGACGGCGCCGAGGCGTTGGCGGCCCTGTCCGACCTGCGCCCCGTCTTCGACGTGCGCACCGGCTGCCTCACAACGCGCCAGCGCCTCGAGCGGGCGCTGGGCCGACCCGCGGACGCTCTCCTGGTCCCGGGGCGCCTGGCCGACCTGGCGCGCGAGCGGACGCCGACGCCCGTCAACCCGCCGGACCTGCCGGCCGACGCCCTCTTCGTCAACGGCCGCTGCGCCTTGGCGCCCGATGGGCTCGGCGCGCTGGGTGTCGGCGAGGCCCTGGTCGAGACGCACTCGGGCGAGGTCATCGCCGCCCGGCTGGACCGCGCCGGCGCCCGCGCGTTCGCCGAGTCCTACGCCCTCCCCGACGGCGCTCGCGCGCGCGGGGTCCAGGATCGGCGCCTCATCCACCGGCCGTGGGATGTGATCCGATTCCGGGACGAAGCGATCGAGCGCGACCTCGACGCGATGCTGGGCGATCCCGCCGGCGGCAAAGACGCCACTGACGCGCGCGCCCTGCCCGGCGTGACGGTCCTGGGCGATGCGGCCGTTCGAGTGTCGGCGTCGGCGACGGTCTTCCCCGGC
>RFGI01000037.1 GCA_003696725.1 Planctomycetota bacterium
CAGCTCGAGGCCTTCACCTCGCTCATGGTCCGCGACGACGTCCCGGTGCTCGTCCGTCCCGGCGAGGGCGAGATCAGCGTTCGCGCCACCGCCGCCCAGCACGCGGTCGTCGCCGCCTTCGTCGCCATGCTCACGCAGACCGAGACGCAAGTCGCCTACCGCCTGAGCGACGGCAAGCTCCAGGCGCTCACGGAGCTCATGGCCCTCAACTCCGTCCCCGTGCTCATCCGTCCGGGCGACGGCGAGATCACCGTCATCGGCACAACGCTCGAGCAGGAGGTCTTCAGCGCCTTCGGCCGGCTCATCGATCCCGAGGGATTCGGGCGTGTCGACGGCGCCCAGACCCCGGCCGGGCGCGGCGCGGTCACCCAGGCGCCCCCCGCGCCCATGATGCAGGACATCCGGGCCCGCGCCCGCGCCGCGATGGTCCAGGCCCGCGCCCTGATCGCCGAGGCCGACCGGCTCGACGGCCTGCGCGCCGAACTCGAAGCCCAGGCCGACCACTTCGAGCGCCAGGCCGAGCAGACCGAGGAGCAGGCCGACGCGATCGCCGACGAGGCCGAGGAACTGCTCGACCGCGCCGAGGAGCTCGCCGACCAGGCCGAGTCCGCCGAGGACGCCGAGGCCCGCTACCACCTGCTCGCCCAGGCCGGCGAACTCAAGGCCCAAGCCGTCTCGCGGCGGATGAAGGCGGAAGGGCTGGCCCTGCAGGCGTCGGCGTTCGAGCGGCAGGCGGAGGTCATCGACGCCCAGCTCGACGCCATGGAGGACCGCGCCGACGCCCTCCGTGACGAGGCCGAGGCGATCGAAGAGGCGATCGAGGAAGAGATCGACGCGCTCGAGGAATCGCTCGAGAAGAGCGCCGAAGAGGCCCGCGCGATCCGCGAACGCCAGACCGAGCAGGCCCGCGCGGTGTGGGATCGGCAGTTGCGCGAGGCCAGCGAGTCAACGGCGCGCGCCGCCGAGCAGATCCGCCGCGTGCTCGACCAGTACGAACAGCGGCTGACCCAGCGTGTCGATGTGCAGTCCCAGGCCCGGCTGCGCCAACGGCTGGACCGCATCGACCGCCAGGCCGCCCAACGCGTCGTCGTCCGCGACGCGTCCGACCGTTGATCCGACCGCCGGAATCGGCGCCGGCCCGACCCCCCGGGCCGCGTCTGGTGATGCGTCAACGCGACCGGCGGCCCGTGGGTTCGACGCCACCCGCTCACGGGCCGCCCGGTTCGCATCCTCCGGCGTCTGACGCCAAGATGAGAAGGAGGACGCCGACGATGGGCCGGTTCTTGCTCGCACTGGCGCTCGCGGTGTGTGTCGCGCCCGCGGCGTCGACCGCGGCGCCGGACGACCCCGCGCTGCGCGCCTACCACGCGGCCAACGGGTTCCTCAGCCGCGGGCTCAACGAGCTCGCCGTGCGCGAGTACCGCGCGTTCCTCGAGCAGCACGCGGGTCACGACGCCGCGCCCGTCGCGCGGTACGGGCTGGGCGTGGCGCTGCACCGGCTGGGGCGGATCGACGAGGCCGCCGACGCCCTGTCGCCCCTGGTCGGCGTGGACTTCGAGTTCGCCGCCGACGCGGACCTCCTGCTCGGGCAATGCCGGTTCGCGCAGGGGCGCTACGCCGAGGCATCCGCGCGCTTCGAGTCGATGCTGGCGCGGGCCCCGGATCATGCGTCGGCGCCCGCCGCCGCGGCGCTCTTGGTCGAGGCGCGACACCGCGCCGATGACGACGCCGGCGCCGTGGCCGCGGCCCGCGCGTTCCTGGAGCGCTACGCCGGCGACGCCCGCGCTGACCGCGTGCGGTTCTTCGAGGCGCTCTCCCTGGTGCGCCGCGATCGGCACGCCGAGGCCGCGTCCGTCCTGGGCGCCCTGCTCGACGAGGCGCCCGACAGCGACCTCGCCGGGCGCGCCGCGCTCCTGCGCGCCCAGTGCCTGCAGCGCACCGGCGCCGTGGCCGAGGCCGCCCGGCTCTTCGCCCGCGTCGCCGATTCGCGCGACGGCGCCCTGACGCCCGACGCCCTCTACGGGCTCGCGACGGCGCGCGAGGCCGCCGGCGACGCCGACGCCGCCGAGGCCTTCGAGCGGTTCCTCCGCGTCGCTCCCGACCACGCCCGCGCCGCCGACGCCGGCGTGCGCCTGGCGCGCCTGCTGATCGAGGCGGGCCGGGTCGATCGCGCCCGCGCGGTCCTGCGCGAGGCCGCGCCCCGACCGGGCGCCGACGCCACCGCGGTCGGGTACTGGCTGGCCAAGTGCGACCTGCGCGAGGATCGCCCGGCCGACGCCGCCCGGCGTCTGGCGGACCTCGCCGAGCCAACGCCGGATCACGCCCTGGCCCCGCTGATCCTCTACGACCTCGCTGTGGCCCGGTCGCGGGCCGGTGACGACGCCGGCGCCGGCGAGGCGCTCGACCGTTTCCTGGAGCGGTTCGCCGGCCACGACCTGGCGCCCGCGGCGCTGGCGCTGCGCGCCTCGACCGCCAGCCGGCTGGGCGAGCACGCCCGGGCCGCCCGGCTGTGCCGTCGGTTCCTGGCGGGTTCACCCGATGGCGCCTCGGCCGAGCCGGTCCGGTTCCTCCTCGCCGAGAGCCTGCTGCTGGCCGGGGACGACGCCGCCGAGGAGGCCTACGCGGACTACCTGGCTCGGCACGCCGACGCCCCGGGCGCCGCGTTGGCCCGGCTGCGGCTGGGCACGATCCGCTATTGGCGCGGCGATTACGACGCGGCCGAGCCCCTGCTCGCCGACGCGGGTCGGTCGGCGCGCCGCGACGACCGTTTCACGCCGGCGCTCTTGATGCTCGGCGAGATCGCGTACGCCCGTGGCGACTGGGCGGGCGCCGAAGACCTGATGACCCGCTATCTGAGCCGCGCCGACGGCGGCGCGCCCTCGCGCGACGCGGCCCTCCTCAAGATCGGGCTGGCGCGGGTCCGGCGCGGCGACCACGCCGGCGCCGTCGAGGCGCTGACCCGCCTGGTCGACGAGTTCGCACGGTCGCCCCTCGTCGCGCTGGCGCGGTTCGAGCGCGGCCAATCGCTGGTCGCGCTGGGCCGACCGGGCGACGCCGAGCCCGACTTCGTCGCGGTGCTCGAGTCGTCGGACGACGAACAGTTGACGGCGCCGGCGCACAACCACCTCGGCGCCATCGCCGCCGCCGCCGGCGACCACGAGTCGGCCGTGGCGCACTTCCGCGCCGCCGCCGCGTCCACCGACGGCGCCCTCGCCGCCGACGCGATGGCCCGACTGGGTCGGTCGCTGGCGGCGCTGGGCCGGCACGAGGAGTCCGCGGAGGTCTTCGCCCGGCTGGCGCGCGAGCACCCCGACGCGGCGCCCGCCCGCGAGGCCGACGCCCGCCGGGCCCTGGCCCTGGCCCGCGCCGGGCGCGACGACGAGGCGCTGGCGCTGCTGTCGCGGCTCGACGACGCGGCCTACGCCCGGCTGCCCGCGCCGCTCGCCGCGGCGCTGCGGTATGAGCTCGCGTGGATCCTCCGCGATCACGGCGACACGGACGCGGCCCTGGGCGCGTACCACGCGCTGCTGGCCGGCGCGCCGGACGACTCGCTCCGCGCCCACGCGCTGGTCGAGTCGGCGGACCTGCTGATCGACGGGGGATCGTTCGCCGACGCGGCCGACGCGCTGCGCGAGGCCGTCGGCCTGATCGACGCCCGCGCCGAGGCGGCCTTCCGGGCCGGGGCGCTGTACCGCCTGGGCCTGGCGCTGTACCGCATGGGCGAGCACGCCGACGCGGCGGCCGCCCTCACCGAGGCGCTGGGCGCCGGCGCGCTCGACTCGACGCTCGTTCCCGCGGCCCGGCTCATGGCCGGCGAATCGCTCTTTCAGCAAGGCCGGTTCGGCCTCGCGGCGGATCACTTCGCCGCGGTCATCGAGGCCGGGGGGGATGACGAGCGCGTCTCGACGGCGCTGCTGCGCCTGGGCGAATGCCGATCGCAGCAGCGCCGCTGGTCCGACGCGGAGCGCGCGTTCACGGACTTCCTGTCGCGGTTCTCCGAGTCGCCCGTGTGGTTCCAGGCGCGGTTCGGCGAGGGCTGGGCCCGCGAGAACCTCTCGCGCCACGAGGACGCGATCGCCGCCTACCGCGACGTGACCGAGCGGCACGACGGGCCGACCGCGGCGCGGGCCCAGTTCCAGATCGGCGAGTGCCTGTTCGCGCTGGGCCGGCACGAGGAGGCCGCCGCCGAGCTGCTCAAGGTGGACGTGCTCTACGCCTACCCGGAGTGGTCCGCGGCGGCGTTGTACGAGGCCGGCCGCTGCTTCGAGGCGCTCAACCAGCCGGCCCAGGCCCGCGACCAGTACCGCCGGGTCGTCGCCGAGCACGCCGACACCGCCTGGGCGGCGCAGGCCCGCGCTCGGCTGGAGGCGCTGTCCAACCCCGACCTGCCGGGCCGGTGATCGCCCGGTGATTCGCACGGAGGCCCCACAGTGATCAACGCGCTGGACATGCTGATCGGCGTCGCCGCCGCCCCGGGCGCGCCGCCGCCCGAGGCCGTGCAGGTCGCGTCGGTGTGGGACTTCGTGCTCAAGGGCGGGTGGATGATGGTCCCGATCGGGGTGTTCTCGCTGGTGGCGATCGCCGTCGCCGCCGAGCGCGCCATCTCCACGCGCCGGCGGGCGATCATCCCGCCGGGCTTCGCCGCGGGGCTGAAGAAGCGCATGGCCGAGGGCGGCGCCGACGCGGCGCTGGCCTTCTGCAAGAAGCACCCCAGCCCGGTGGCCCGGGTCTTCGCCGCGGGGCTCAAGCGGCTGGCGCTGCCCCTGGAGACGCTCGAGCGGCACATCGCCGAGGCCGGCGAGCGCGAGGTGGTCACGCTGCGTAAGAACATGCGGGCGCTGTCGATCATCGCGGCGGTGGCGCCGTTGATGGGCCTCCTCGGCACGATCTTCGGCATGATCGGGGCGTTCCAGACCGTCGCCGTCACGGGCGACGCCCTGGGCCGGACGGAGCTGCTGGCCAGCGGGATCTACGAGGCGCTCATCACCACGGCGGCGGGGCTGATCGTCGCCATCCCGTCGCTGCTCCTGTACCACTGGCTCAGCGCGCGGATCGACCGGGCGGTGCACGAGATGGACCTGCTGACGCTGGAGTTCGTCGAGAAGCACGCCCTGCCCGCGGTCGCCGCCGCGACCCCGCGCCGGCCCGCGCCGGACCCGGGCAACGGCGCCGCGACCGAACCGGCCCGCGCCCTCGAGCCCGCGGAGTGATCCATGATCCGCGCCCCGCGAGCCACGACGGACACGGCCATCGAGATCACGCCGATGATCGACATGGTCTTCCTGCTGCTGATCTTCTTCCTGGTCGCGACGACGTTCCACCAGACGGAGCGGGAGCTGGACGTCGCCCTCCCGCAGGCCGCCGCCGCGGCGCCGATCTCCGCCGCCCTGCGCGAGATCGTGATCAACGTCGCCGCCGACGGCTCGATCGTCGTCGCGGGCGAGCCCGTCGAGCCCGAGCGCCTGCGCGAGATGCTCGAGTCGGCCGTCGCGGCCAACCCCGAGCAGAAGGTGTCCGTCCGCGGGGACCGGGGCACGCCCTACGCCAACGTGGTGCGCGTGCTGGACGTGTGCAAAGCCGCGGGCGTGCAGACGCCCTTCCTCGACACCGTGCCCTCGCCGTGACCGGGGCGGGCCCGTCCGATCCCGCCTGAGCCGCCCATGTTTCGCGCCGCCCGGCTCATCCTGATCGTCGCGATCGCCGCCCTGTCGGTCGGGATGCTGGCGTTCATCGGGTGGTCGGCGCTGGGCGGGCGCGTGCGGGTGTTCACCGACGCGGACACCATCCGCACGCCCGCCGACGGGGCGCCGGTGCGCGACATCCTCTGGCAGCCCGCCCGCCGCGCGCCGGACCCGATCAACTCGAACGCGGACGACTACGAGCCGCGGCTGAGCGCCGACGGGCTCACGCTCTACTTCGTGCGCGGCAAGCCCGGCGGGGGCGCCGACCTCTACACCGCCCGGCGCACGCCCGACGGCTGGACCGAGCCGGCGCCTCTGGGCGCGATCAACGACCCGGGCGCCGACGACCTCGGCCCCGAGCCCTCGCCCGACGGCCGATCCCTCTACTTCTATTCCGACCGCGCCGGCGGCTTGGGCGGGTACGACCTGTGGGTCGCCCGCCGCTCGAGCGACGGCTCGTGGCTGGCGCCGGTCAACCTCGGGCCCGCCGTCAACTC
>RFGI01000038.1 GCA_003696725.1 Planctomycetota bacterium
GAGCTGCCAGTCGAAACCGGTTTCCAGAAACTCAAGTCGGAGGGAAGCAAGTACAAGATCGACAACGCCCAGCGCGCCGTGGCCGCGGGCTCTTCGGAGCTCTCTTGGTACGCGACGGGAGAGCCCGGCGCCGACTGGGAGGACCTCTGCCGCGGGCCGCACGTCCCCAGCACCGGGCGCATCGGCGCGGTCAAGATCCTGTCCCTCGCGTCGTCGTACTGGCACGGCGACGAGAACTCCGACCGCCTGACCCGCGTGTACGGGACCGCGTTCCCCACGCAGAAGGAACTCGACGCGTATCTCGATCAACTCGAGCAGGCGAAGGAGCGCGACCACCGCGTCCTGGGCAGGAAGTTGGGGCTCTTCCACATCGACGAGATGGTCGGCCAGGGGCTGATCCTGTGGAAGCCCAAGGGCGCCGTCGTCCGGCGGGAGCTGGAGCGGTTCATCGGAGAGGAGCTCCGCCGGCAGAGGTATGAGACGGTCTACACGCCGCACATCGGCAAGCTGGACCTGTACCGCACCAGCGGGCACTTCCCCTACTACCAGGACTCGCAGTACCCGCCGCTGGTCGACCGCGAGACGCTCAGGGCGCTGGCCGACGAGGGGTGCACGTGCGCCGAGCTGGCCAACCGGATGAAGGAGGGCGCCATCGACGGCTACCTCCTCAAGCCGATGAACTGCCCGCACCACATTCGCATCTACGCCTCTGAGCCCCGCTCCTACCGCGACCTGCCGGTTCGGCTGGCGGAGTTCGGGACGGTCTACCGCTGGGAGCAGTCCGGCGAGATCGGCGGGATGACGCGCGTGCGCGGGTTCACCCAGGACGACGCGCACCTGTTCTGCACCGAGGACCAGGTCGCCGCCGAGGTGCAGGGCTGCCTGAAGATCGTCAAGCTCATCTTCGGCGCCCTGGGCATGACGGACTACCGCGTGCGGGTGGGGCTGCGCGACCCGGACTCGTCGAAGTACGTCGGGGACCCGGCCAACTGGGCCAAGGCCGAGGCCGCCTGCCGGGCCGCCGCCGCGTCGCTGGGCGTCCCCTTCACCGAGGAGCCGGGCGAGGCGGCGTTCTACGGGCCCAAGATCGACTTCGTCGTGAAAGACGTCATCGGGCGCCAATGGCAGCTGGGCACGGTGCAGGTGGACTACAACCTGCCGGAGCGGTTCGACCTGTCGTACATCGGCTCGGACAACGCGCCGCACAGGCCGGTGATGATCCACCGGGCGCCGTTCGGCTCGATGGAGCGGTTCGTGGGCGTCCTGATCGAGCACTTCGCGGGCGCCTTCCCGACGTGGCTGGCGCCCGAGCAGGCTCGGGTGCTGCCGATAAGCGAGAAGTCGGCCGGGTACGGGCGCGAAGTTCTGACGGCCCTGACCGACGCCGGGCTGCGCGCCACACTGGACGACTCGAACGAACGTGTGCAGGCCAAGATCCGGGCCGGCGCCGAGCTGAAAATCCCGTACCTGCTGGTCGTGGGCCCGCGTGACGCCCAGAGCCGGTCGGTCTCCGTCCGGGCCCGCGGCATCCAGAAGGACCTCGGCGCCGTGGCCCTGGACGAGTGCGTCGCCACGCTGCGGGAGGAGTCGGCCACCCGAGGCGAGGTGTCGCTGATCGCCCGCCTGAGCGGGGGCGTGCCGGCGTAACCGGGGCGGACGCGCTTGCCCGAGGGCCGGTCTGTGGCTATCTTGGAGCAAGCCGCTCCCGGCGTCCGGGGGCGGTTCTTCGTGCGGAGCGGCGATCCTGAACACGCCCGATCCAGTTCAGCGCGAGGGCGCCAGCGCGGCCCTGCTGCGCGCCGGGCGCTCATGAACCCGCCCCGCCAGGCTCCCGATAGAAGCAGCACCGCCCGCCGCGAGCCCGGCGGGCGACTCCCGGCCGCGCCGGCCGCGGGACGGTCCCGCGGCCCGAGCCGCCGGCGCCGATGACGCCACGCAAGGAGACCCACGATCGCCAGGAGACGATTCTTCCGAGACGCCGGGCCCGTCAAACGCACCCGCGTCAACCACATGATCCGGATCTCGCAGATCCGTCTGATCGACGAGAACGATCAGATGGTGGGCGTTGTCGAGACGTCCGACGCCCTGCGCCGGGCGGAAGAGGCCGGGCTCGATCTTGTCGAGATCGCGCCCGAGTCGCGCCCGCCCGTGTGCAAGATCATGGAGTACGGCAAGTTCAAGTACGAGCAGTCGAAGAAGGAGCAGCGCAACCGCGCCGCCTCCAAGCAGGCCGAGATGAAGGAGGTCCGGCTCGGACGCTCAATCAAAATCGACCCGCACGACGTCAAGATCCGCGTCGAGCGCGCCCGCAAGTTCCTCCTCGAGGGGCACAAGGTCCTCATCGTCCAGCAGTTCCGCGGGCGCGAGATGCAGCACCGGAGCCTCGGGCAGCAGCTGCTCAACAGCGTGGTCGAGCAACTGAGCGATCTGGGCAAGGTCGAGACCGCCCCGCGGCAGATGGGCCGCCGCGTGAGCATGATCATCGCCCCGGACAGGAACAAGATCCTCCAGTACAAGCAGAAGCACGGGCTCGACGCCAAGCCCGCGGGGGAGAACGAACCCGAGGATCCCGGCGTCACCCCCGCCGACACCGCCGCCGGTGAGGCCGAGCCCGTCTCCGCCGACCAATCCTGAACCGGGCCGACCGGTGGCCGAGCGCGCCGAGTTCGTTCTCGGACGCGGCCGAGTGGTTATCGGCTCTCGCCGATGCGGGCGCGTCCTCCACCTGCGCTCCCAAGACGCGTCAGAGGGGCAATCCGTCGGCCCCGTTTCCCATCGACCTCCCAGCCGGCTGTTCCGCCGACGACCGGCGGCCGACCGAGCCGATACACCCGGCGACCCGCGGGTGGCGCCACGGAGGCTCGATGGCTCGGATCGCGCTGATCTCGGATGTGCACGGCAACCTCGAGGCCCTGGTCGCGGTCCTGCGCGACATCGAGGCGACCGGCGCCGACGCCGTCGTCTGCCTGGGCGACGCCGTGGGCTACGGCCCGGACCCCGGCCCGTGTGTGGACCTGATCGGCCGGGTGTGCGCCGCCGCCGTCATGGGCAACCACGACGAGGCCGTCCTCGTCGAGGAGCGACCGGCGAACTTCAACCCGGCGGCCGCCGCCTCGCTGAGCGTGACGCGCGACCTTCTTTCCGACCGGCATTTCGACACCATCGGCGCCTGGCCCGACCGCGCCGAGGTCGCCGGCGTCTCGCTGGCCCATGCGTCCTTCGGCGCCCGCCGCATGGCGTACGTCCTGAACAAGCGCCTCGCCGCGGATTCGTTCGCGGGCCTCGACGCCCAGATCGGCGTGTTCGGCCACACGCACATGCCGTCGATCTTCGCGTGCCCCGCCGGCGCCGAGCCGTCCGTGGACACGATCAGGGGCACACTTCCCCTGGCGCCGGGCGTCCTGACGGCGCTCCCCGACGCGCACCGGTGCCTCATCAACCCGGGCTCTGTGGGCCAGCCGCGCGATCGCAACCCGGACGCGTCGTGGGGGCTCCTGGACACCGCGGCGCGGACATTCCGTGTGGCGCGCGTGGCGTACGACATCGACGCCGTCGAGCGCAAGATCCGCGAGCGCGGCATGCCGGACTTCCTGCACGAGCGCCTGCGCGTCGGCGCCTAGCCTCGGTCCGAGCCGCCGTCGCGCTCCCCGTCGAGCTGGTAGTCGAGCAGCTCGACGTCGAGGACCCGGCCGAACTTCTCCCCCACGCGGCGCATCGTCCCGACGTGCTGGAACCCCAGCGAGAGGTGTAGACCCAGGCTCGGCACCTGCTCGGCGGCGATCCGCGCCAGGAGGACGCCCAGCCCGCCTGCCCTCCCCAGCCGGATCAGCTCGCCCAGCAGGGCCCGGCCGACGCCCCGGCCGCGGTGGTCCTTGTGCACATAGACCGAGACCTCGGCCGTCCGGGCGTACGCCCTCTTGCTGCTGAACGGCGAGAGCGCCGCCCACCCGACGACCGTGTCGCCGTCCTGGGCCACGATGACCGGGTGCGCCGGGGGGCCGTGGCGATCGAACCAGGCGCGGCGTTCTTCGGGGGTGAAGGGGTCCAGGTCGAACGTCGCCACACCGTGGAGCACCTCGTGCTCGTAGATCTCAAAGATCGGATCGAGGTCGTCGGGCGTCGCCGGGCGTGTGCGCATGGGGAGATTCTATTGGACGGCCCGGCGGCGCGTGCGATCGCAACCCACGCGCTCGGCGCGGGGCTCAGAAGGCCGACTACACCCGCACGCGGCGCCACCCGCCGTGAACGAACCGCCCGCCGAACAGCAGCGCCCGCACGATCAGCTCGCCGCACAGCCCGACCCACACGCCGACCAGGCCCCAGTCCGGGCCCGGGTTGGGGATCACGCCCCAGGAGCCCAGCGGGATGTCCACGCCGGAGAAGAACCACGCCGCCGGCAGCCGGATCGCGTACGTCGAGACCCACGTCAGCCACATGACGACCTTGGTGTCGCCGGCGCCCCGCATCGCCGTGCGCAGCACCAGCCCGATGGCGAAGGGCGCCTGCACCGCGCCGGCGATCATGAGCAACTTCGGCGCGTACTCCAGATGGATCGGCTGCTGCGACAGGACGCCCACCACGGCGCGCGGCGCCAGGATGAAGAGCAGCCCCATGGATCCCATGATCCCCGCCGCGATCCACGTGCACCGCACCAGCGCCCGCGCCGCCAGGTCCGCCCGCCCGGCGCCCAGGTACTGACCGGCGAGCGTCGCCGCCGCCATCCCCATCGAGAAGCCCGGCAGGAAACTGAACGCCTCGACCCGGATGGCGATGATGTGCGCCCCCAGGAGCCCCTCGCCCCCCGCGGCCATCCACCCCACGATGAGGATCACCAGGAAGTTGCCCAGCCACATCCCCGTGCTCTCGAAGAAGTTGGGCAGGCCCACCCGGGCCACGCGCGAGAGCGTCCGCCCGTCGGGCCTAAGCCGGCGCCGGCGCAGCCGCACGCCCGTGGTCCCCCGCGCCAGCCACCACAGCACCAGCGCCGCGCCGACGGCCCACGCCGCGACCGTCCCCAGCGCCACCCCCAGGATGCCCAGGTCGAAGGGGAACGGGTTGGGCAGGTACACGCGGCGGACGGCCTCGCCGCCCGGCCCGATCGCGGTGTGCGCCAGGCTCACGCCGGAGAGCGCCCACGAGACGACGATGTTCACCGCGTTGACCACGATCATCACGATCAGCGGGCGCTTGGCGTCCCCGGCGCCGCGGGCGCAGGCGATCCCGGCCACCAGCACCCCCGAGAGCGGGACGGCGGCGGCCGTCACCCGCAGGTACAGGACCAGGGCCCCGCTCGCGTCGGGCGAGAGGTTGAGCACCCGCGCGATGATCGGCGCCGTGAGGATCAGCGTCACGCCCACCACGGCGCTGGCCAGCAGCGCCAGCAACAGCGACTGGGCCGCCACCGCGTCGGCGACGGCCTGCCGGCCCTTGCCGACCGACCGGCTCACCAGCGCCGTCGCCCCGACGCCCACGGCCATCCCGATCATCTGGATGAACCACTGCACGTACGCCGCGGCCCCGATCGCGTCCGTCGCCGCCTCGCTCAGACCCGCGGCCAGCGTCGTGTCCACCAGCCCCACCAGCGAGGTCAGGAACGACTCGACCAGGATCGGCCAGGAGAGCACCCAGATCGCCGCCCACATCGACAGCCCGGCGAGCCGGCCGGTGCGGATGGTGTCGACCTCGGCGCGCGCGACGCGGGCGCCGGCGTCGGGGCCGCCGGAGAGATCCAAAACGTCGGCTTCGCTCGCGCCCGCGGCGCCAGGGGTCGTCACTCCGGGCTCCAATCCAGATCGCGGTGCGCCCGGGGGGCCGCAGCGCCCGCGCCCGACCGGGTGCTACCACCGCCGCGGGCCTCGGCTGCAAGCCTACCGCGCCGGGGTCGGCCGTTCACCGGAGCTTGAGCGACCCCAGCCCCAGCGCCACCAGGATCAGCGTCACGATCCACAGCCGGACGACGACCTTCTGCTCGGGCCAGCCCCCCAGGTGCAGGTGCCAGTGGTACGGCGCGCAGCGGAAGACGCGCTTGCCGCCCGACATCCGGAAATACCCGACCTGCACGGCCACGCTCCCCAGCTCCAGGATCAACACGCCGCTCATCACCAGCACCAGCGCCTCCTGCCGCAGCGCCACCGCCAGGTAGCCCAAGAGCCCGCCCAGGCACAGTGACCCGGTGTCGCCCATGAACACGATCGCGGGCGAGCCGTTCCACCACAAGAACCCCAGGCACGCCCCGACCAGCGCCCCGGCGACCACCGCCAGCTCCGCCGTAAACGGCAGCGCGGGCGACAGGAGGTACTGCGCGAAGAACTCCCGACCCGTGATCAGCGCCAGCACGAACACCCCGGCCCCCACAAACGCGCACACCCCCGCGGCCAGCCCGTCCATCCCGTCCGTCACGTTCACCGCGTTGGAGAGCCCCGCGATCATCAGCATCGTGACCACGACGAACGCCGGCCTCGACAGGTACACCAGCGACGGGTTGAGGTCCGCGGCGCCCGGCTCGTAGGTCCGCTGGAAGGGGAGGTTCAGCACGTGCGCCAGGTCCCGCGCCGAGCCCGGCGCGTCGCCCTGCCGGTACACGAACCAGCCGATCAGCAGGCCCAGCCCGAGCTGGAACACCAGCTTCTCCCACGCGAAGAGCCCCTGCCGCTGGCCCGGGCCGCGCGCGGCGGCCGTGAGCTTGAGCCAGTCGTCCATGCCGCCCACCGCCGCCGTCCACACCAGCACGATCAGCGCCATCACGACGTACATGTCGCGCACGTCCGCGAGCAGCAGCGTCGCGGCGGCGATCGCCCCGGCGATCAGGATCCCGCCCATGGTGGGCGTGTTGGCCTTGGACGCCAGGGCCCGGTCCAGCGCCGCCACGTCGAACCGGGCCGTGTCCCCGATCTTCTTCGAAGCCAGCCAGCGCACCACCGGCCGGCCCGCCGCCAGCACCAGCGCGAACGACGCGATCGCCGCCGCGAACGCCCGGAACGCCGTCTGGTCCAACGCCATCGCGAAGCGGTACAGCCCCGCGTCGACCAGCCAGGGGCGCAGGATGTCCAGAAGCACGTACAGCATGACTACCCGGCGACGGCGCGCGCCCGCGCCGCCAGCGCGTCGACCACGCGTTCGAGCCGCACCCCGCGCGACCCCTTGACCAGGACCGCGTCGCCCGGCGCCAGCGACGCGGCCAGCCGCCGCATCACCCCGTCGGTCGGCTCGGCGTAGGCCTCGGCGCGATCATCCCCGATCCCCTCCGCCGCGGCGACCATCGCCGGGCCGACCAGCGCCAGTCGGGCGAGATCCGGGATCCTCAGGGCCCGCCGCACGACCTCGTCGTGCGCGGCGCGCTCCTCGGCGCCGAGCTCGAGCATGTCGCCCAGGATCACCACCCGCCGCGCCCCGGCCGGCGCGACCTGCGCGAACGCCTCGAGCGACGCGGCCATCGAATCCGGGTTGGCGTTGTACGCGTCGTTGACGACGAGCACACCCGCGACGGTGACGGGCTCGAAGCGCATGGGCGCCGGCTCGGCCCGCGCCAGCCCGCGCGCGATCGCCTCATCGCGCACGCCCATCCGCCGCGCCGCGGCCACGGCCAGGGCCACGTTCGTCGCCAGCCGCTCGCCCGCCACCGGCGCGTCGAACACCGCGCCGTCGGCCAGCGTCACGCGCAGGCCCGGCCCGTCGCGCCCGGCGTATCGGATCGTGACCACCTCGACGCCCGCGATCCGCGTGTCGGCCCGGTCCGACCGCCCCACGCGGTGCGCCCGGACGCCCAGCGCCGCGACGGCGTCATCCAGGAGCGGGCTCCCCTCCGCGATGATCGCCGACCCGTCCGGCGCCAGGGCGCCGACGAGCGACGCCTTCTCCCGTGCGACGGCCTCGACCGAGCCGAAGCCCTCCAGGTGCGCCCGCCCCACCGCCGTCACGATCGCCACCTCGGGGCGGGCGATCCCCGCGAGGCGGGCGATCTCACCCGGCCCGCTGGCGCCGATCTCGCACACCAGGTACGCGTCGCCGGGCCGCGCCGAGAGCACGGTCAGCGGCACGCCCAGATCGTTGTTGAAACTCCGCGGGCTGGCCCGGCCCGGCAGCGACACCGCCAGCGCCGCGTCCAGCAGCCGGCACGTCGTCGTCTTGCCCACCGAACCCGTGACCGCGATCACCGCCACACCGTCCAGCGCGGCGCGGTGGTGCGCCGCCAGCGCGCCCAGCGCCCGCCGGGCGTCCTCGACCAGCAGCACCCGCTCGGGCCTCGCCGGGAACCACCCGGGCCGGGGCTCGGCGATCGCTGCGACGGCGCCCGCGTCCAGCGCCGCATCGACAAAGTCGCGCCCGTCGGCGCGTTCACCGGTCAGGGCCACGAACACCTCGCCCGGTGAGACCGCGCGGGAGTCGATCGCCGCCCCGACCGCCGGCGTCCCCAGCAGATCCGGCGCGGGCGCACCGGCCCAGGCGCCGCCCGTCACACGAGCGAGCTCGGCGAGGGTCAGCCCCGTCACGCCGCCGACGCCGCGGCCCGCCGGGCCAGCGCCTCCCGCGCGACCTCACGGTCGTCGAAGTGTCGGCGGATCGACCCGCCCGCGCCGTCGGGCACGATCTGGTAGTCCTCGTGCCCCTTCCCGGCGATGAGCACCACGTCCCCCGGCGCCGACGCCGCGACCGCACGGTGGATCGCCCCCGCCCGGTCCGGGTCGGACTCGGTGCGCGCCGGAGCGTCGGCGGGCACGCCCCGCAGGACCGCTTCGATGATCGACCCGGGGTCCTCCGTGCGCGGGTTGTCGCTGGTGACGATCACACGGTCGGCCAGCGTCGCGGCGACCGCGCCCATCCGCGGGCGCTTGTGCGCGTCGCGGTCCCCGCCGCACCCGAACACCACCCACAGCCGCCCCCCCGGCGCGACCATCGGCCGCACCGCGCGCAGGGCGTTGGCCAGCGCGTCGTCCGTGTGCGCGTAGTCGACGAGCACGACGGGCTCGGGCGGACCGCCGGGCCCGCGCACGCGCTCGAGCCGACCCGGGGGCGCGACCAGTTCATCGAGCCGACCGTCCAGCGCGCCCACCGGCGCCCCCAGCGCGTGGGCCGCGGCGAGGGCCTGCGCCAGGTTCATCAGGTTGTGCCCGCCGGCGAGCAGGAACCGGCCCGACACCGCGCCCCAGGGCCCGCGCACCGTGACGCGCGCGCCGTCGGCGCTCGCGTCGCCCGCTGTGACCGAGACCTCGGCGTCCGATCGCGCGGCCGAGCACCGCATGACGCGCGCCCGTGTGTCGCGGATCATCCGGTCGGCCCGGTCGCTGTCGGTGTTGACGATCGCCGTCGCGTCGGGCGCCAGCGCCGCGAAGAGCGCCGCCTTGGCGTCGGCGTACGCCTCCATGTCGCCGTGATAGTCCAGATGATCGCCGCTGAGGTTGGTGAAGACCGCCGCGTCGAGGGCGAGCGCCTCGATGCGCCGTTGGGCGATCGCGTGGCTGGAGGCCTCGATCGCGCACGCGGCGCAGCCGTTCTCGGCCATGCGGGCCAGGCTCCGGCTGATCTGGACCGCGCCGGGTGTGGTCAGGTCCGCGGGGCGCCGACGGGCGCCGTCGTCGATGTGAACCGTGCCGATGAGCCCGCAGCGGGCGCCGGTGAGCGTCGCGATCTGCTGGATCAGGTGCGCGGTGGTGGTCTTGCCGTTGGTCCCGGTGACCGCGGTCAGGCGCAGCCTCCGCGACGGCGACCCGAAGAACCGCTCGGCCAGGCGCGTCCCGGCGCCGACCACGTCCCCGACCCGCGCCCGTGGGACCGATTCGGGGACGGGCGTGTCCAGATCCGTCAGCACGGCGACGGCGCCGCGCGCCAGCGCGTCCTCGACGAACCGCCCCCCGTGCCCCGAGACGCCGGGCCGGGCGATGAAGAGCGCCCCGGGCGACACGCGCCGGCTGTCCTCCGCGATGTCCGTGATCCGAACCCCCCCGCCGCCTTGGAGGGTCACGCCGGGCTCACCCGCGATGAGATCTTCGAATCTCACGGCCTCCGAGTCCTTTCAGAGTGCGCCGGCCCCGCTCACACCACCACTATCGACACGCCCGCCCGCCCCGCTGGCGCCGCGACGCGCCCCGCCGCCGGGTCACGCCCACGCGAGCCCCTCGGGGATCGAGTTGAGGTTCTCGCAGCCGTCCTCCGTCACGATCACCATGTCCTCGACGCGCACCCCGCCGACGGCCCGGCTGTACACGCCCGGCTCGATCGTCAGACAATCCCCGACCACGAGCTCCGGCCCGCCCGTGTCCAGGAGCGGCGGCTCGTGCACCTCCAGCCCCACGCCGTGCCCCGTCCCGTGGACCATCCCCGCGTCGGTGTCCGGCGCCTCCGGCCCGGGCAGCCCCACGCCGAACCCCGCCGACCGGATCCGGGCGATCGCCGCCTCGTGCACCGCCTGGCCCGTCGCGCCGGGGCGGACCGCCGCGATCGCGTCCGCCTTGGCCTCGATGACGGCTTCGTGGAACCGAGCGACCTCCGGCGGGACGGCGCCGTGCACCACCGTCCTCGTGCAATCACCGAAGTACCGCGACGCCGAGTGCATCGGGAAGATGTCCACGATGATCGGCGTCTCCGTCCGCAAGGGGCCAGACCCGCGATGGTGACAGTCGGCGCCCGCCGGCCCGCCGGCGACGATCGAATCGCACGGCCCCATCCCGTGCGTCAGCAGCCAGACGTTGATCTCCGCCTGGACGGACTCAGAGGTGAGCGCCTCCCCGTCGCGGTGCAGGACCCCGCCGGCGCCGGCCTCGGCGTTCGCGATCAGTTCGCACGCGAAGCGCACGGCCTGCTCGGTCAGGCCCTGCGCCGCGCGCAGGTGATCGACCTCGCGCCGAGTCTTGGCCCGGCGCTCCAGGACGCCCATCATCGGGTCGCACCGCACGGTCACGCCGCGCTCGCCCAGATAGTGCGCGAAGATCATCGGCAGGGAGCGGTCGGTCATGACCTCGGCGACGCCCTGGCGCGCGAGGAGTTCCGCCGCGGCCTGCGCGGTGGCCGTCTCCCGGTCGCCCGAGAGCCCGCCGGCCGGGGCGCAGTCCGCGGGGCTCAGCGCCTGGTCCGCGAATCCGCCGGCGCGGAACCGGTCCAGCTCGATGTCGCGGAGGATCGCCCGGGTCGAGCCGTCCGGCAGGGTGATCAGGGCCATCGGGTCGCCCATA
This sequence comes from Planctomycetota bacterium, assembly GCA_003696725.1. Taxonomy (GTDB): domain Bacteria; phylum Planctomycetota; class Phycisphaerae; order Phycisphaerales; family UBA1924; genus J020. Next base: position 11,166 of record RFGI01000038.1, read on the forward strand.
TGAAAGGGCACGCGGCGGTACAGCCAGGGGTTGTGCAGGGGCGCCCCGGCGAGAATCTCGGCCCGTCCCGTCATCGTCCCTCCTGATGGTCTCCGACCGGGCACAGGATATCGGCGGCGAACTGAACCGGGTGCCGCGCCCGCCGACCTGTCCCGTCGAGGATCTGGTGCCGGCACGACGCGCCGCTCGCCGCGACGATCGCCCCGGGGTTCGCGCGAACTGCGGGGAAGAGCGCCAGCCCCCCGATCACCATGGACAGGTCGAACCGGTCGCGCGTCATCCCGAAGGCCCCGGCCATCCCGCAGCATCCGGCGTCGAGCGGCTTGACCCGATCTCCAATCAGCGCGCGCAGCAGCCGCGCGCCGGACTCGGGGCCGAGCAGGGCCTTCTGGTGGCAGTGCCCGTGGAACAGCACGTCGGGGCCGGCCGGGCTCGACACACGCAGCGATGGTTTCTCCGCGAGCCGGTCCGCGAGGTAGTCCTCGGCGAGCATCATCGGCGCACCGACCGCTGGCATCGGGGCCCCGCGCCGGGCCCGCTGCGCCGCCGGGCCCGTGAGTTTCGGCAGGTCGTCGATCGCGGCGGACAGGCACGAGGGCTCCAGGAAGAGCACCGCGTCGAGGGGCCCCCGGGCCGCGGCGTCCGCGATCGCGCCCATGAAACGCGCGCCGCGCGTCGACGCCCGGTCCAGGAGCCCCAGCGACACCGCCGGACGCTGGCAGCACCCCGCGTCGATCAGCCGGACCGTGCAGCCGACCGCGCCCAGCGCCCGCACCGCGTCCGCGCCGATCTCTGACTCCCCGAACCCCGTGAAACAATCGATCACGAGCCCGACGGCGCGCTCGGCGCCGCTCGGCGGGGGCGTCTTGCGAACTTGTGTCTGCGGCCGCCCGAACGCCGGCAGCGAACGAGCCGGCGCCAGACCCAGCGCCCGGTTGATGAGGCCCCGCGTCACACCCCATCGCGCCGCCGCGTTGGCGAGCCCCGGCGCCGCGGCCCCGAGCCGGTTCAGGTCCCGCACGCGGGCCAGGAGTCGGTCGCGCAGAGCGGTCCGGCCGCCGGACGCCCTCCGCTGGGCGGCGAACTCCGCCTTGAGCCGGGCGATGTCCACGTGGCTCGGGCACTCGCGGGCGCAGGCCTTGCACGACAGGCACAGATCGAGCGTGCGCGCGGTCTGTGCGTCGGCCCACGCGGGCCGGCCGGGTGTGTCGCCGAACTGTCCGGTGATCGCCAGGCGCAGGGCGTTGCCGCGCCCACGCGTCGAGTGACGCTCGTCCAGCGTGGCCATGTATGACGGGCACATCGTCCCGCCGGACGTCTTGCGGCACACGCCGGCGCCGTTGCACATGTGGACCGCGCCGTCGAAGCCGTGCTGGTCGCTGTAGTCGAAAAACGTCTCGACCTGGGGCGTGACGATCGGCCGCTGCGCCGGCAGCACGCGCAGCCGCTCGGTGATCGACTCCGGCGGGCCGGGATCGGCGATCACGCCGGGGTTCAGGAGCCCGGCCGGGTCGAACGCGGCCTTGACGGCGCCGAAGGCGCGCACGAGCTCCGGGCCGAAGAACCGCTCCAGCAGCGGGCCGCGCACCCGCCCGTCGCCGTGCTCGCCCGAGAGCGACCCGCCGAACTCGCGCACCAGGTCCGCCACGGCCGTCGCGATGGCGCGCAGCCGGTCGCGATCGGCGGGGTCGGCCGGGTTCAGGAGCGGCCGCACGTGCAGGCATCCGACCGAGGCGTGGGCGTAGAACGCCGCGGAGGTCCCGTGCGCGGCCACGATCCCGCTGAACCGTTCAACAAACTCCGGCAGGCGCGCGGGATCGACGGCCGTATCTTCGACAAAGGTGATCGGCTTGCGCAGCCCGGGCAGCCCGTGCAGCAGGGGCTCGGCGGCCTTGCGCAGGGCCCACGCGCGAGCGACGGCGCCGGCCTCGATCACCCGCGCCACCGGGGCCCCGGCCAGCGCGCCCCGAAGCGCCTCGAACCGGGAATCGAGCTCCCGCGCGTCCTCCTCGGCGGTGTGCTCGATGAACAGCGCCGCGGCGGGCGACCGGCCTCTGACCCTCGGCAGGAGGTCGAGGGCGCCGGCGTGCTCGGCGCTGCGGGCCGCCAACCGCAGCACCGTCTCGTCGAGGAGCTCCACCGCCGACGGCGCCGTCGCCAGGATCGGGTTCACCGCGGCGACGGCCTCGCCCATCGATGCGAACGACGCCACCACCAGCCCCCGCGCCACCGGCGTCGGGGTCAGCCGCAGCGTCGCGCCCAGCGTCACCGCGAGCGTGCCCTCCGAGCCGCACACGATCGGCGCCAGATTCAATGTGTCCGGCTTGCGGCCCGCGTCGAGTTGATCCAGGATCAGGTCAAGCGCATACCCACTGTTGCGGCGCACGATCGTCGGGAACCGCTCGCGGATGACCGGCGCGCTTCGCTGCACGATCTGGGCGATGCGCTGAGCGAGGTGTTCGACGCCCGCCGCGTCGGGCCCGAGCGTCGCCCGCCGCGCCTCGCCGCTCCTCTCCAGGAGCATCACGTCCAGCGACTCGACGTGATCGACCGTCCGCCCGTAGCGCACGGACCGCGCCCCGGCGGAGTTGTTGCCGATCATCCCGCCGATGGTCGCGTGCCGGCTCGTGGCGACGTCCGGGGCGAAGAAGAGCCGGTGGCCCCGACGCGCGATCTCCCCGTTGAGCGCGTCCAGGCACACGCCGGGCTCGACGCGCACCCGGCCGGCGCCCGCGTCGATCTCGCCCACCGCCCGGCAGTTCGGCGAGAAGTCGATCACCACGGCCTCGTTGACGCACTGCCCGGCGAGGCTGGTCCCGCCGCCGCGCGGCAGGACCGCCACGCCCCGCGCCGCGCAGAACCGCACGACCCGCGCCGCGTCTTCGACATCCTGAGGGATCACGACGCCGACCGGCTCGACCTGGTACAGCGACGCGTCGGTGGCGTACAGCATCCGGTCGTGCCGGCCGAACCGGACGTCGCCGCGCACGAGCCGCGCCACGTCTCGCGCCAGCGCTTGGCGCGCCCGATCCCGGCTCTGTCCTGCGTCCGTGCGGCTCATGGGGTGTCCCGTCGCCCGGCATTGTGACGGATCGCCGGCGCGGGCGTGAAGGTCCGCCTGTGACGGCTCGATAACGCGGCGGATCGGAGTTGTTCGGAACCGGCCGCCCTCACCATGCGTCAGACAAGATCGGACACACACACGGAGGCCCCGCCATGATCACCCGCCGACCGCTCGCCCTGTTCCTCGCCGCTGGCCTCGCCGTGCCCGCGGCCGTCGCGGACGCCGCCTTGGCCGCCGCCGACCTGCCTCTGACCGCCGTGACGCTCTACCGCTCGGGCGTGGGCGCCTTCGAGCACCGCGGGACGGTGTCGGGAGCCGACACGGTGCGGCTGCGGTTCGACGCCGGCCGCGTCAACGACATCCTCAAGTCCATGGTCCTGGCGGACCTGGGCGGCGGCCGGCCGGTGGGCGCGACCTACACGCCCAACGAGCCCCTCGCCCGCCGGCTCGAGGACTTCCGCATCGACCCGCTCGCCGCGTCCAGCGTCGTCGACCTCATGCGGCAGATCATCGGGACGGAGGTCGAGCTCAAGACCGCCGGCGGGTCCGTCGCGGGCGTCGTCATGGGCGTCGAGCAGCGGCCCGTGACCATCGGCTCGGGGACCGCGGCGAAGGTCACGCAGGACTGGGCCGTCACCCTGGTCACCAAGTCGGGCGTCACGGCCGTCCCCCAGGCCGAGATCCGCTCCTTCGAGATCCTGGACGAGTCGCTTGCGGAGGAGCTCGCCCGCGCTCTGGCGACCGTCGCCCGCCACCGGGACGACCGGTTCACGGAGGTGGACGTGGCGTTCGCCGGCCGCGGCGAGCGGCCCGTGGCGATCTCCTACACGCACGAGGCGCCGATCTGGAAGACGTCCTACCGGCTGATCCTCCCCGACGGGACGGACGCCCAGCCAAGCCTCCAGGGGTGGGCGATTGTCGAGAACGACACCGACGAGGACTGGGAGGGCGTGCGCCTGTCGCTGGCGTCGGGCCGGCCGGTGAGTTTCGTGATGGACCTCCAAACGCCGTTGATCCTGAACAGACCCTCGGCGCCGGTGCCCGTCCTCGCCATGCTCGGGCCGACGGTGTAC
>RFGI01000198.1 GCA_003696725.1 Planctomycetota bacterium
CATCGACGAACTGCGCACCCGCGCCCGCTTCTGCCAGATCACCGCCGCCGGCGTCGCCGAGAGCCACCCCCACGACATCCGCATCACCAAGGAATCGCCCAACTACACGGCGGATGTAGCGCGGATGTGATCGGCACGCATCCCGGTCACCGTACGGTCAGCGTCGGCGCCGCCGTCTGGCTCGCCGCCAGGGCGACCTCCTGTTCGAGGCGCTCGACCAGGCGCGTCAGATCCCGCGCCAGGGCGTCATCCCCGGCGAAGTTCGCCGACGGGTCGCCCGCGTCGCTGTTGACGCGCAGCCGGGTGTTGATCGCCACGCCGCCCAGGTAGGGCGCCCCGAGCCTCTGCGCCATCTGCTCGGCGCCGCCGCGGCCGAAGAGGTCGTACTCGGTCCCGTCGTCGCCCACGAAGTAGGACATATTCTCGACGACGCCCAGCACCGGGACGCCCAGCTGCCGGAACATCCCCGCGGCCCGGACCGCGTCGTCCTGCGCCACCCGTTGCGGCGTGCAGACGATCGCAGCGCCGTCGAGCCGGAGCATCTGCGCCATCGTCAGCACCACGTCCCCGGTGCCCGGCGGCAGGTCGATAACCAGGTAATCCAGCTCGCCCCACTCGGTCTGCTCGGCGAGCTGCTTGAAGGCGCCGTGGGCCATCGGCCCGCGCCAGATCAGCGGCTTGCCCGGCTCGACGAGCTTGCCCATCGTCACGCACTTGACCCCGTGCGCCATGAACGGCTGGATCCGGTTCCCGATCACCACCGGGTCCATCGCGCCCAGGCCCATCATGGTCGGCAGGCTCGGGCCGTAGATGTCCCCATCCAGGAGGCCCACCGCACGCCCCGCACGCGCCAGCCCCACGGCCAGGTTCACAGCGATGGTGGACTTGCCCACGCCCCCCTTGCCCGCGCCCACGGCGACGATGTGCGCCACGCCCGGCAGGCCCGGCGCGGCGGCCTGCGGGGTCGGCGGCGTCGCGGCCGGGGCGCGCTTCGGGCCCGCCGTGTCCGCCACGCCCACGACGGCGCCGTCCTTGTCCAGGAACTCGATGCGCATCCCAACGAGGCCCGCGCCCGATTCCCCCGCGTGCGCCCTGACCGCGGCCAGCGCCGCCTCGGCCAGCGCCGAGCGGGCCTCGTCGCTCGTCGCGCCCGGCGCCCGCAGCGCGATCGAGACGCGCCCGTCGCACACGGCGCACCGCGTCACCGCCCCGATCGACACCAGGTCCCGGCGGACGGCCGGGTCCTCGACCGTCGCCAGCGCCGCCAGCACCGCGTCCTTTGTGATCGCCATCGGTCCCTCCTCGCGCCGAGAGGAGAGACTATAGACGCCCGCGAGCGGGGCTCACTCGCGCACCGGGCCGGCGATCTTGAACCCCTTGGTGCTCAGGTCGTCCAGCGTCATCACCACGCCGGTCTGGGCGTCGGCGCCGACCACGCCGCGCAACCGCAGCGCGATCGTCCCCTTGGCCGGGTCCACCACGAGCACCGCCGAGTCCGCGTGGATCAGCGTGTCGCCCGACTGCACCGTCAGGTTGTACAGCGTGTGCGTGCGCGGATCGACGCGCTCGGCCGTGATGTCCGAGTACCCGACGCTGAACCCTTCGAGGATCTTCGTCGCGTACTCCGCCTGGACCTCCTCGACCGTCCGCGCCCGCCCGCACCCGAGAGGCGCGGCCGTCGCACAGGTCGCAAGCGTCAGGATGAGGCCGAGACGCACACGCACGCGTGGAGCTCCCGCCGCCCGAGAACCGAGCGGCTTGGGCCCTTCATCGGCGACTGAGGCCGCCCCGTCCACCCCAGCTCGGCCGGGCGCCGTCAGGTCCGTTTCACGCTCACGCCGATGCCCGCCCGCGACTCGCACAGCGGGGTCGGGGCGTCCTCCTCGCTCACCAGATCGGCCAGCGTCCGGTCCCCCAGCACGTCCATGACCGCGGCGATAGCCCGATCCATTGTCCGGTGCAGGGGGCATAGGGCGGCGCCGTGGCTCTTGATCCCCAACGGGCAGGCCTCAATCGGCTTGAGTTGCAGCTCGTTGCGACTCACCGCGTTGACGATGTCCAGGAGCCGGATCTCGCCCGCGGGCTTGGCCAGCCGGTACCCGCCCCGCACGCCCCGCCGGCCCTCGATGAAGCCCGCGTCGCCCAGGAGCTGGAGCACTTTCGCCAGGTAGTCCACGGGCACTAGAGTTTTCTCCGCCAGCGCCGACGACGCCACGCGCTCGTCCGGGGTCAGCGCCAGCCACGACATCGCCCGCAGGGCGTACTCAGCGGTGCTCGAGATCATGCAGGCCTCCGGTCCGGGGGGCAGCCGCGGGCCACGCGGCCCGGCCGGCATAGACGATCAAACGATAGACAACACCGATAATCGCCGCCACCGCCTCCCTCAACCCGCCCCCACACCGGACCGATAAGGTCATCCGGCCCGGCCCCCTCACGCCGCGCCCGGAGCCCCGCCATGGCCACACGACCCGTCCGACGCCTCGGCATCCTCACCGGCGGCGGGGATTGCCCCGGCCTCAACGCCGTCATCCGCGCCGTCGCCAAGACCGCCATCTACCAGCACGAGATCGAGGTCTTCGGCATCGAGGACGGGTTCCTCGGCCTGATTGAGAACCGCATCCGCCGCCTCCACTCCGCCGACGTTTCCAACATCATCACGCTCGGCGGGACCATCCTCGGCTCGTCCAACAAGGCCGACCCCGCGCGATTCCCCACCGGCTACAACGAAGCGGGCGAGCCCGTCTTCAAAGACGTCACCGGCGACTGCCTGCGCCACATCGAGGAGCACAAGCTCGACGCCCTGTGCCTCATCGGGGGCGACGGCACCATGACCGGCGCCCAGCCCTTCATCGACGCCGGGATCAACTGCATCGGCCTGCCCAAAACCATCGACAACGACCTCGAGGGCACCGACATCACCTTCGGCTTCTCCACCGCCGTCCAGACCGCCACCGAGGCCATCGACCGCGTCCACACCACCGCCCAGTCGCACCACCGGGTGATGATCGTCGAGGTCATGGGGCGCAACGCGGGCTGGATCGCGCTCTACGCCGGCGCCGCCTCCGGCTCGGACGTCATCCTCCTCCCCGAGATCCCCTACAGCCTCGAGGCCATCTGCGACTTCGCCCGGTTCCGCGGCAAGCACGGCAAGCGCTTCAGCATCGTCTGCATCGCCGAGGGCGCCAAGCCCGAGGGCGGCCGGCCCGTCGTCTCGCGCATCGACCCCACCAGCCCCGACCCCATCCGCCTGGGCGGGATCGGCGAACGCCTCGCCGACGACATCGAACGCTGCACCGGCATCGAGACCCGCGCCATCGTCCTCGGTCACGTCATCCGCGGCGGGACGCCCATCGCCTTCGACCGTGTCCTCGGCACGCGTTTCGGCTATCACGCCGTCCACCTGCTCACCACCGGCGCCACGAGCCGCATGGTCGTGATGCGCAACGGCGAAGTGACGGACATCGACATCCGCGCCGTGGCCAATAAGCAGCGCCTCGTGCCACGCGATCACCAGTTGATTGAGGCTGCAAAGTCCGTCGGCACGTGCTTCGGGGAGTGATCACGCCGAGTGCGCCATAGTCTTGCCGAGGGTGAGGCCAAGCCGCTTCACCGATGACCTTGCCACGGTCCGACGCGCCGGACCATGGCACACGATCAGGCTCACTGTCTCACCAAAGCCCGGCCACCCGCCGAACTTCATCTCGATCTCTCCTTTGTCGTCGGACGCCGATCCAGCTACTGATGAAGGTCAGCATACCTACCGCGCCTGGCGCTGGCACGACAGACGCGATGCGTAGCCCAGCCGAACGGAATGACAGGCCAGAGATTGATACAAAAGACAAATCATCCGGATTACCACCAGCGAAGCTGCCACCTGCTTGCACACCTTCCAGCACCAATAGATTACCTACGTCATCCTCGAACCAAGTGGAGGTCCCTTCCCGCGCTCCGCCGGACACGTCCAGGAGCCCCCACGGGCTCAGCGCATCGGGGTAGGCCCCGACCACCGGCGTGTCGAGCAGGTCGAAATCCGCCCCCGCGCTGGTCTGCGCCCCCGGCTCGCCCGGCAGCCCGGGCGCCGGCGGCTCATCCGACGAATGACCGAACTGCCACCAGCCGCCCTCGCCCTCACCGAAGCGGTCGGGGTCCCAGTGCGCCACCTTCATCCATTCATCCAGCGACGGTATCCAATACCTGGCGCCGGGCAGATGCGTCACATTGTCCGTGAACCGGCTCGTCGCCGCGTCAAAGCCGAACGTCGATGTGTCGTACGCACCGGTCTCGAGCGACGCGGGGTCGCTGCTCTTGCCGTTGTGCAGCCAGTTGGCGTACATCGCCGCCTGACGCCAGGACATGCCGGTGATCGCGAGTCGCCCCGCGTCCGGGAAAGCCGGGCTCAGCTCGAACCGAACGCCCGGACCAGAGAACGTGACATCGAACCGCGCCGCCCACCCGATCGGGCGCAGCAGGGTGTCGAACGCCGCCGATTGTGCTGCGAAAGTGTTGTAGAACTCCAACCACTGTCCCGTCGTGGTCTCCGTCCGGCTCATGCGATAGCGGTAACCGACGCTGCCTCGGCCGATCGTCTGGGTCATCAGCCCGGTCTTGAACTAGTCGTTGAACCGGCCGTCGTACGCAGCGTTGCCGGGGTCGCCGATGGTCACGAAGCCCAGCCCGTAGTCCGGGATCTGCTGGGCAAACGCGAACGGCGGGACGAGCGCCACCAGGATGGCCGGGAGTGTGCGCTTCATCATCCCAACATCGTCCTGTCGGCTCGCCGCAGGCCAGACGGCGCCGGCGCCCGGTCAGCCCGCGGGTTTGCGGGCCCGGCAGATGAAGTACGCGCCCATCAGCCGCTCGGTCATCTCGATGTCGCCCGTGTACCGGCGCAGGTCCTCCCACGCGCGCTTGTCGGGGTCGCCCAGCACGGTTGCGCGGCTGAGCGCCAGCACGAAGGGCCGCGCGATCCGGCCGCCCAGGTCGTCCGTCAGGCGCGCATCGAGCACGACGAGCCGGCCGCCCGGTTTGAGCCACGCCCAGGCGCGATCGAGCGCCGCGTCGTGATCGGGGATCGCCGCGTACGACAGGGCAAACAGCACACCATCAGCGCAGCCGGCCGGCCGGTCCGCGCCCGCCGCGTCGGCCTCGATGAGCTCGACATTCCCCCAGCCGCGCCTCGCGCAGCGCCGCCTCGCTCGCGCCAACATCCCGCCCGAGAGGTCAAACCCGACGACCCGCCCCGTCGGCCCGACCGCGCCGACAAGGTGCGGGAGGTTCCGCCCCGTCCCGACCCCGACCTCGACCGCCGAATCGCCGGGCCCCAGCTCCATCTGCGCGACCGCCTGCCGGCGGATCCCCGGCGGCAGGAACAGGACCCACTCCATCGCGCGGTAGATCGGCGCCAGCCGGTCGTACCGCCGGCGGAGGCGCTCCAGCGATGAGACCGGCGGCGCGTCGTCGTCCATCAGGTCATCTCGGTTGACGCTGGCCCGCTGTCACCGCTGATCGCGTTCGCGCGTGAGCCGGTCCACGTGCTCGGTGACCTGATCGAACAGGCTCTGGATGTTCACCGTCTCGATCCACCGCGACATCTTGAGCGCCTCGCGGTCGCGCTCCAGCCGCTCGAGCTCGACCAGCGCCGCGCGCACGCGGTTCCAGTGGCGGATGGCCTCGTCCGTGCGCCGCTCCCAATCCCGGCGGGACTTGTCCGTGAGGTTCCCGCCGTAATCGATGGTGTATTGGTAGGCGCGAGGATCGGCGTCTTTGGCCCGCGCGATCCCGGCGTTGATCTCGTCTATGAGCAGGCGGAACTTCTTGAAGACCGGTTCGGCCCTGGCCCGCGCCCGCTCCATCTCCACCCGGCCGGTGGTCCCCGCGCCGCGCCACACCCCGTCGCCGAGGGCCTCGGCCAGGGCGTCGAGCGTGGGCTCGGCGACCGGCTGCGCGAAGCCGATCCGCGCCGCCTGCTGCGCCGTCAGGGTCAGCACCGTCTCGCGCGAGTCCAGCCGCTGGGCGTCTCGCGCCCCGGACGGGCGCTCCGCGCCGACGCGGACCTCGCCGGCGTTGTTCGTCCACAACCAGAGCTCGGCGTCCCCGATCACCATCGCCCGCACCACGTCCCCGCTGAACCCGTGCGCCTCGGCCCGCGCCGCGAGGTTCGCCGCGATGGCCGAGTTCATCTTCGCGTCCACCTCCGCGTCGCCGGTCGTCTCATCCTGGGAGAACACCACCGCCGCCCCGATCGAGGCGTCGGGCGTCATGTGCATCGTGTCGCACGAGAGCGCCACCCAGATGGAGGCGCTGACGGCCTTCTCGATCAGCGCGTGGTAGGTGAAGTCGCCCGCGCGCTCGTCCATGATGCGGGCGATGTCCTCCGCCGCCCAGACGTACCCGCCGTTGCTGTTGATGCGGAAGACGATGTGCTCGACGCCCCGGCGGGCGGCTTTGTCCAGCGCGTTGGCGACGCCCAGCGGGATAATGTCCTCCCCGAAGACGCCCTCGATCGGGATCTCCAGCGCCATCGCTGCGCCCCGCGCCGGCGCCGGGTCGGTCCGTCGCGGCGTGGTCGCCGGGCGCGTCGCCCCGCCCCTGTCCCGCGGCGCAGCCGGGCGCGCCGGCTCGAAGAACCCGTCCGGCACGGGCCCCCGCTCGAGCGACGCGATCTCCCCCCGCCGGAGCGTGACTTTCGAGCGGATGTTCGCCACGATTGTGTCGATCACCACCGTCGCGGAGGTCTCCGACACGATCACGCCGACGAACTCGCGCCCGTCGCGCGTCTTGATGACGTCGCCCGTCGTCGGCCACGCGAACGCCGCTGCGATCGCCAACGCCGCCGCCCGCCACACACCCCGAGTCGCCGCCATGGCCGCTCCTTTCGATAAGCCGCCCGATCCTACGGCGCCCGGGCCGCCGGACGCAAGACTCCGCCCGTCAAGATGCAACGTCTCGATACGTTGGCCGCGCCGCGGTCGACGCCCTACCCTCTGCCGCCGTGCCCCTCCTGCAAGCGGTCAACCTGTCGCACGCCTTCGGCGCCGAGACCGTCCTCAATGGCGCGTCGCTCTCCCTCGAGCCGGGCGACCGTGTGGGCCTCGTGGGCCGCAACGGCTGCGGCAAGAGCACCCTGGTCCGGATCCTCGCCGGGTCGCTGACGCCCGACGAGGGGGCGGTCACGCTCCAGCGCGGGCGTCGGGCGGCGTTGCTCGAACAGGACCCGGACCTGCCCCCCGACGAGACGCTCCGCGGCGCCGCCGAGGCCGCCTTCGCCGATCTGCACCGGCTTCACGAGGAGCTCCACGCGGTCTTCGACCGCATGGCCAGCGCCGACGGCGACGGGCTGACCCGGCTGCTGCGCGAGCAGGAGCGGCTCGAACGCGCCATCGACGCCGCCGGCGGGTACGCCGTCGACCATAAGATCGACGCCACGCTGCACGGCCTGGGCTTCACCGATGCGCAGTTCACGATCGCGTGCAAGGACCTCTCGGGCGGGCAGCGCGGGCGCCTGGCGCTGGCCCGGCTGCTGCTGGAGTCGCCGGACCTCCTGCTGCTGGACGAGCCGACGAACCACCTGGACATCGACGGCCGGATGTGGCTCGAATCGTTCCTGCGCGAAGAGTTCTCCGGCGCCGTCCTCCTCATCAGCCACGACCGCCGGCTGCTCCAGAACGTCGTCACGCGCATCGTCGAGGTGGAGGACGGCCGGCTCATCGACTACCCCGGCTCGTACGACACGTTCCGCCGGCTGCGCGCCGAACGCCGGCGGACGATCCTGGGCGCCTACGAGCGCCAGCAGGCCGAGTTCCGCCGGCAGGCGCAGTTCATCCAGAAGTACAAGACCGGGCAGCGCGCCAAAGAGGCCCGCGGCCGGCAGAAGCACCTCGACCGCGCCCGCGCCGAGGCGATCGAGAAGCCGCTGGACATCGGCGCGTTCCGCTTCAACCTGCCCAAGGCGCCCCGCGCCGGCGAGCTCGTCATCACCGCGCGCGGGCTGTGCAAGCGGTACGCCCTGACCGACGACTCGGGCGAGCCCGCCGGCGAGAAAGTCCTCTTCCATGACCTCGACCTGACCATCGCCCGCGGGGAGCGCTGGGGGATCATCGGGCCCAACGGCGCCGGTAAGACCACGCTCGTCCGATGCCTCCTGGGCGACATGGCGCCCGACGCGGGGACCGTGCGCCTCGGCGCCAACCTCGCCGTCGGCTACTACCGCCAGACCGACGCGGGCGTCGACCCCGAGCGACCCGTCTACCGTTTCATTCAGGACGCGGTCCGCGCCGAGAACCCCGACGCCGAGCTGACCGAGCAGCAGGCCCGCGACCTCGCCGGCGCCTTCCTCTTCTCCGGCCTCGACCAGGAAAAACCGATGGGCGTGCTCTCGGGCGGCGAGCGAAGCCGGGCGCGGCTGGCCGCCTTGCTCGCGTCGGCGAAGAACCTCCTCGTCCTCGACGAGCCCACCAACCACCTCGACATCCCCTCCGCCGAGCGCCTGGAGGAAGCCCTCACCACCGACGGGGCCTACACGGGGGCGCTGCTGCTGATCTCGCACGACCGCGCCCTGATCGACGCGACGTGCGACCACGTCCTGGCGCTCGACGGCGACGGGGGCGCCGAGGCCGTCATCGGGAACTTCTCGGACTGGCTCGCCAGGCGCCGGGCGCGAGATTCCGCCTCCGCCCCCGCGCGCGAGCCGAGGCCGCGCCGCCAAGCGAACACCAAACGCGACCGGGCGCCGGGCGAACGCCCAACGGGATCCGCCGGCGGATTGAACCTGAGTCTCAACGAACTCGAATCGAGGATCGAATCACTGCAGGCCAGGCTCGCCGAGATTGATACGGCGTTGTCCGACCCGGGCGTCTGGATCGCGCCCGACCGGGCCTCCGCCCTCGCCGCCGAGCGCGCCGCCCTGGCCGACGAACTCGAACCGCTGGAGCACGAGTGGTTCGAGCGGGCCGGGTCCGCCTGATCGCGCCCCCCGCGCGGCGAGAGGTAGACTGTCGCCGATGCTCCAGGACGCAGGCCGATTCTTTTTTCGCACCCGCAACGCGCTCTTCCCCGTTCTGCTGGCGGCGGTCCTGGTCGCGTTCCCGCCGCACCCGCTGGGCGACCCGGTCTTCGACGCCCTCGCGGTGGTCGGCCTGGCGCTGGCCCTGCTGGGGCAGGCGCTGCGCGTTCTGACCATCGGCCTCGACTACGTCAAACGCGGCGGGAAACGCAAGCGCGTGTACGCCGACCGCCTGGTCACCGGCGGGCTGTACGCCCACTGCCGCAACCCCATGTACACCGGAAACGTCCTGATCGCGCTGGGCGCCCTGCTGCTGGCCGGCAACCCCTGGGCCGTCGCGGTCGGCGGCGTGTTCGTGCTCGTCGCGTACGCCTCGATTATCGCCGCCGAAGAAGCCTACCTGCTGGACCGGTTCGGCGATCAGTACGCCGCGTACGTGCACCGGACCCCGCGGTGGTGGGTTCGGCTGCGCGGGCTCCCCGCGACCGTCCGCGCGTTCCGCTTCGATTGGCCCGGCGTGGTCGTCAAGGAATACTCGACGCTCTTCACCACGGCGATGCTGCTGACGCTGATCCTCGCCGTCAAGGCGTGGCGCGCGGACCGGCTCGTCGCCCTGGCGCCGGCCCTGATCGCCGCGGCGGCGCTGTGGGTCGCGCTGTTCGCCTGGGCCCGGTTCCTCAAGAAGGGCCGGAACTGGCGCGCCCGCGGCCGGACGCTCCGCGACGACACGCTCGACGCCCGCCGGCGGCGCATCGACCTGATCGACACCGCGATCCTCGACCTGCTCAATCAGCGCGCTATCGAAGTCGCCGACATCTTCGAATGGAAAGACGCCCAGGGGATCCCCCGCGTCGACGCCGGGCGCATGCGCGAGATGATCGACCGGCACGTCGCCCGCAACCCGGGGCCCCTCTCTGACGCCGACGCCCGCGCTCTGATGACCGGCGTGGTCGAACACTTCGCGCACCGGTTCCAGCCAGACACCGGCGCCGTCGCTCATCCCGACGCCCGCACCACGGACGCCCGCACCACCGGCGACGCCCCGGCGATCGCCGCCCCCACCGCCCGAGCCGCGCCATGAGCCAGCCCCCGCCGCAGACGCCCGACGTCACGGTCCTCGCCGACGCCGACACCATCTTCCGCTCGCCGGCCAGGCCCGGCGACTTCGCCTTCGACGCCAAGGTGTCGTCGGTCTTCGACGACATGGTCTCGCGGAGCGTGCCGCACTACGCCGACGTGCAGCGGATGCTGGCGGACCTCACGTTCGCCTTCATCCCCGAACGCGGCGGGGTCGTCTGCGACCTGGGCTGCTCCACGGGGACGACGATCGACCTGCTGGCCGCGCACCCGCGCCGCCCCGAGGACCTCCGCTTCATCGGGCTGGACAACTCGCCGCACATGCTCGAGCGGGCCCGCGCCAAGCTGGCGCCCATCGACGCCGCCGGCGCCCTCGACCTGCGGCTGGCCGACCTCAACGACGAGCCCGAGATCCCCGCCTGCAACGTGGCGCTGCTGAACTGGACGCTGCAGTTCGTCCGCCCGCTGCACCGCGAGTCGCTCCTGCGCCGGGTACACGACGCGCTGGAGCCCTCGGGCGCCCTGCTGATGGCGGAGAAGGTCCTCGTCTCGGACTCCTTCCTCAACCGCGCGTACATCGACTTCTATTACGACTACAAACGCCGGACCGGGTACACCGACGAGGAGATCCAGCGCAAGCGCGAAGCCCTGGAGAACGTCCTGGTGCCCTACCGCGTCGAGGAGAACGTCGCCATGCTGCGCCGCTGCGGGTTCCACACCGTGGACGTGTTCTTCCGCTGGTTCAACTTCGCGGCGTTTGTCGCCGTCAAGGACGCCTGACGCGGCCCGATCAGCCGCCGGTCAGCCAGGCGATCAGCGCCAGCACCGCGCCCAGCGCCGCGGCGCACGCGGCCAGGATCGGCCCCAGCACGCTCGCGCCGCCCGGCCCGGGCGCCCGCCGGCTCGGCG
>RFGI01000199.1 GCA_003696725.1 Planctomycetota bacterium
CGTGCCGCTCAACGTGGCGGCGCGCTGCCTGCGTGTTCCGGCTGGCTGGCTGCGCGACGAAATCGACGCCGGACGTCTGCCCGCGCTCATCGCCGGGACCGCGGTCCTTGTGCATGTGCCGACGGTACTGGACCTGCTGGCCGAGCGAGCCAAAGGCCAGCAGCGAGAAGGAGGTGACGCGTGAACGCCGCCTCCAACCATCCGCCGGCATGCGTCGATCCCCTTCTCACCTACCGCCAGGCCGCGAAGGTGCTCGGCGTCACCGAGCGCACCGTCTGGACGCTCGTGCACGACGGCGCGCTGCCGGCCGTACGCTTCGGACGCAGCGTGCGGATTGACCCTGCCGACCTGCGGGCATTCATCGAGCGCGGCAAACGCGGCGGGATCGGAGGCGAGCGATGAGCGCCGCCACCGAGAAGGTGCTCGCTGCGCTGAGCGGGCGGGGCATCAAGATCCATCGCAGCGGCAAGGGGTGGTCGGCGCAGTGCCCAGCGCACGAGGATCGGAACCCGAGTCTGAGCATCGCAACGGGCGACGACGGGCGCTGCCTGATCAACTGCCACGCCGGCTGCGCGACCAAGGCCATCGTCGAGGCACTTGGGCTCGAGATGAAGGATCTGATGCCCGAGCGGCCGAAGCCCGCCAGTCAAGCGGGGAAGAAGGCTGCGCGTCAGGCGTCGGAGTCAGTGTCCAACGACTTCGCAACTGCCTACGAAGCGATCGCCGCCCTCGAATGCAAGCTCGGTCTCTGCTCGCACCGCTGGGTCTACGCCGACGCGTCGGGCACTCCAGTCGGCGAGACCATTCGCTGGGACCCGCCCGGCGGGCGTAAGCAGGTCCGCCCGATCAGCCGCCGCGGCGAACGCTGGGTCATCGAGGCCATCCCCGAGCCCCGCCCGCTGCTGCACCTGCCTGAGATCGCCAGTCTGCCGGACGGGGCATGGGTGTACGTCTGCGAGGGCGAAAAGTCTGTGGACGCGGCCCGATCCATCGGCGTCGTCGCGACCACCAGCGCTGGCGGGGCTGAGGCCGCGGGCAAGAGCGACTGGTCGCCCATGAAGAACAAGGTCGTCGTGATCTTGCCGGACAACGACGACGCCGGCGAGCGGTACGCCGAGGAGGTCGCGCGGCTCGCTCGGCGAGCCGAAGCCGAGGAAGTTCGCATCGTTCGGCTCGTCGATCGGTGGCCCGACCTGCCCGAGCACTGCGACATCGCCGATGTGCTCAATCTGGAGGGCGGCGACGCCGAAGCCGTCAACGAGGCGCTCAATCATCTCGCCGTCGCCACGCCGCCGGAACAGTTCGAGGACCACCCGTCCGCCCAACGCTTCATGCCGTTCCCCGTTGACGCGCTGCCCGAACCCGTGCGCTCGTACGTCGTCGAAGGCGCGAAGTCGATCGGGTGCGACACGTCGTTCCTCGCGCTGCCGATCCTCGCCGGGCTCGCGGGCGCGATCGGCAACACCCGGCGAATCAAGCTCAAGCGCGACTGGATCGAGCCGGCGGTCGTCTGGGTCGCGATCATCGGCGAGAGCGGCTGCGGCAAGTCGCCC
>RFGI01000200.1 GCA_003696725.1 Planctomycetota bacterium
ATCTTCCTCCTGGCGGGCGTGCGCTCCATGGCGGCGACGCTCCGCCGGGGCGGGGTCCGGTGGCGCGAGACGTTCTACCCCCTGCGCGAGCTGCGCGCCGGCCGGTTCCGCTGATCGCACGCCGGGCTCGGATCGGTCGGTTGACACGGCGGGCCATCAAATGTAGCCTCGGCTACAAATCAACCCCCGCCGGCCGTCCGCCGGCGGCTCCGCGAGGCCCGCCGCATGCCCACCAGACCCGACCCTCGACCGCTCGCCGCCCTGTGCCTGGCCGTCTCGACGCCCGCCGTCGCGCAGCCCGAGGACCCGCCGGTGGGCGGCCTGCCGCTCCTGCGCCCGGTTCCCCTGACCGAGCCGCTGGTCACCGACCGCCCGGACTTCACCGAGAGCACCGACGCCGTCCCCCGCGGGCACATCCAGATCGAGGGCGGCTACACCTTCACCTACAACGACGCCGCGGGCGTGATCACGCGCTCGCACTCGGCGCCTGAACTGCTGCTGCGCGTGGGTCTGCTCAACGACGTCGAGCTGCGGATCGCCTGGCCCACGTACACGCGCCTGGACATGACCGGGCCCGACGCCGACGGTCTGGAGGACCTCGTCCTGGGCGTGAAGGTCAAGCTCGTCGAGCAGGAGGGGCTCGTCCCCCACGTCGGCGTGATCGGCGAGTTCACCGCGCCCACCGGCGCCGGCGCCCTGACCTCCGACGACGTGGACCCGGCCGTCAAGCTCCTCTGGGCGTACGACGTCTATGACCGCGTGAGCGTCGGCGGGAACGTCAACTTCGCCAGCCTGACGGAGAACGACGACCGGTTCTTCCAGGCCGCCGCGTCCCTGGCGCTGGGCGTCGCCGTCACCGAGCGCGTCGGCGCCTACGTCGAGTACTTCGGGTTCTACCCCGTCAGCGACGGCGGCGGCGACGCCCACTCCGTCAACGGCGGGGTCACGTTCCTCGTCAACAACAACCTCCAGTTCGACGCCCGGGTGGGCCTCGGACTCAACGAGAACGCCGACGATTTCTTCACGGGTGTGGGCTTCGCCCTGCGGTACTGAGTTCGTTTGACGGATCGCTCAGGCGTCTCCCGAGACGGAAACAGCCAGTGGAACGGCCGTCTCGGCCGTTTGTTGCCTCAACCACGACGGGCGAGACGCCTGTCCGTTTAGTGCCTCAACCACGACGGGCGAGACGCCCGTCCCACTAGGCGGGACGCCCGTCCCACGGGTCCGTCAAACAGTGCCTAGTCGCGCTGCTTCTTCATGATGAAGCAGTAGTTGAACCCGCGGAGGAAGACGTTGTCCCTCACCGCGGCCCGGCGCCAGTTCCCGCGCTTGAGCTTGGCGTTCTTCCGCGCCACGCACACGATGTCCACCGG
>RFGI01000201.1 GCA_003696725.1 Planctomycetota bacterium
CTCCTCGTCCCGCGCCGGCGGGGGGGTGGCGCCGGCGATCTCGACCCACTCGCCCAGCGTCCGCTCGACGGGCACGAGCAGCCCGGCCCGCGCGATCGGCGTCTCGAGCGCCCCGGCCTCCGCGGCGGGCCCGACCGACGCCGGCGCGGTCTCGCGCAGGACCGCCAGGCGTTCCTCCAGCCCGATCCGGCGGATCGTGTCCGCGCTCTTGCCGAAGCGCTCGGCGAGCCGGTGCGCGTCGATCCCGGCGCGCAGGGCCCGAAAGATGACGCGCCGGCGCCGGTCGCCCCGGGTGATCGCGGCGCGCCCGCCGGGCTCGGCGCGCAAGAGCGCCTGCCTGACGCCCTCGTGCGACCGGCCGGTTCGCTGCGCCAGCCGCCGGGCCGTCTCGTTGAGCGACCACCCGAACCGCCGACGCGCCCGAGACGCTGCGCGCACCAGCCGGTCTCGCTGCGCCGGGGTCAGGCGCGTGCGCGACGCGGCCCGGCTCAGGGTCTCGGCGTGCGCCGCCTCGAACCACTCGACGGCCCGCGCGGGGAACATCACCCGCTCGCCCGCCGGCCCCGTCAGCCGCACAGCGATCAGGCCCTCCCGGCGGTAGCGCTCCAGCGTGCGCGCCGACACCGACCACCGCCGCGCCAGGGCGTCCAGCGGGAGGGCGCCGCCGATGTCTTCCTCGCTCAGGCCCGCTCGGTGGCTCACCCGTTCGCAGAACGCAGACAGGTCCCGCCGGATCGCCGACCCCACCGCGACGGCGACGCCCCCGGCGTCCGGTGTGTACCCCGTGAGTCTGTGGACCAGCCAGTCCTCGGGGTACGACCGATCGGGATCGAGTTCCCGGGCCAGAGCGATCGCCCGCCCGATCACCTCCGCGGCCCGGGCCGGGGGCGCGAACCGCAACTGCCGAGCCAGTTCGTCCAGCGCCGGCAGCGACAAGGCGCTCAGGCGGGGCATGGAGCGGGCGCTTCCTCGGCGAACCGCACCCGCGCCGACGCCGGCGCCAGACCCACGGCGCGGGCCTCCTCGCAGAACCGCTCGAGCCCCGCGCGGCGCTGGGCCGTCAGCTCGTAGCCGATCACCCCGCCGAGGTACGCCCTGGCCGGCGCGGGCGCCCAGCCGTGCTCGAGGGCCCGGCGGTCGGCGATCCAGCCCAGGCGCATCGCGTTTCGGCGGCGCTGCCGGTCCAGGAGATCCCGCGCCCGCGCCACCCGGGCGTCGCCCGCACGCGACGCCAGGCAGACCCACACCGCGAACACGAACGGCAGCCCCGTCCACGCGGCCCACTCGGCGCCCAGGTCCAGCCGGTGCGGGAACGCGCCCGCGTCGGGCGGGCGGGTCTCGGCCTTGTCGCCGATGAGCAGCACGGCGTCGGCCCCCGACGGGACCGAGCCGTCGCCGGCAACCATCGGCGCCCGGCCGCGCTCGACCCGCGCGTCCGAACCGTACCGCCGGCGCAGCAGCACCTCGCACAGCGCCGCGCTCGATCGGCTCTCGGGGTCCGTCACCACCCGACGGACGCGATCCACGGGGCTGCGCAGAAAGAGGATCACCGACCGCGCCGGCCCGTCAGACGCGATGCACCCCGCGTCGAGGGCCACGAGCGGCTCGGGAGAGGTCAGGGCGTCCATGATCGGCGCCAGAGCGGCGTCGGCGCGCTCCTCCAGCAGGGCGCCCAAGAGCCCCGCCGGCGCGTCGCGGGTCACCTCGGCGTCGCGGCAGCGGTCGAGCCCCTCGATCAAGGGCGCCGTATTCAGGTACGACACCGCCGCCAGCCGGGTCGGCCGGTCGTCGGTCGGGATGGTCGAGCAGGCGGACGCCATCGGCGTCGCCCATGCTAGTGACGCCCAGCACGCCGAGACTCGGCCCGCCCGCGCCGGCAAGGGCTGCGCCCGGCGGCGCAGGCTCTGCCGGGGTCCGCGCCGCCCCGGCCCCGTGGGCCCGGCCCGCGGATTGCGTTCGGCCCAGCGGCATGATCCGCCCGCGGACCCTCAGCGCATCCCGTGACGAGATCGGCGGCGACTTCGGCCCGATCGGCGCCCGGCTCATCGCCGCGGCCCGCGCCGCCGCCGCGATGCACATGGCCCAGTGCGCCGACGACGCCCGGCGCCGGGCGCGCCAGCCCGGGGCGCTTCGCCCGCGGCGCGCAGCGCCGCGACGCTCCGACACCGCGGGGGGCGCACGATGAACTACGGCCTGTACCTCTCCGCGTCCGGGCTCCTCTCGGCGATGCACCGCATGGACGTCGCCGCCAACAACCTGGCCAACGTCAACACCGCGGGCTTCAAGCCCGACTTCGCCGCCGCCGCCCACCGTCCCGCCGAGCGCGTCGAGGACGGCCTGTACCACATCGATTCCAACACCCTGCTGGACCGGCTCGGCGGGGGGGCGCTCTCGGCGCCGACGCTGACACGCTTCGCGAGCGCCCCGCCCGAAGTCACGGACAACCCGCTGGACGTCGCGATCCTGGGCGAGGGGTTCTTCGTGCTGGACTCGGCGGGCGACGGCTCGGGCGACGACGTCAAGTTCAGCCGCGACGGCCGGCTCACGCTCGACGCCGACGGCGTCCTGGTGCAGGCCGCCACCGGCCGGGCCGTGCTCGACGACGGCGATTCACCGATCCGTCTGGATCCGGCGTTGCCCGTCGAGATCACCGCCGCCGGCGCCGTCCGGCAAGGCGACCGGACCGTCGCCACGATCCAGATCGCCGCCCCGCCGGACCTCACGGCGCTGCGCAAGGTGGGGGAGAACCTCTACCGCGCCCCGCGGGCGATGGCCGACGCCCGGCGGGCGACGGGGTCGTTCGTGCAGCCCGGCGCCGTCGAGGGCTCCGCCGCCGACCCCATCCGGGCCCTGATGGGCGCCACCGACGCCGGCCGGGCCGTGACCATGAACACCCGGCTGGTGGACCTCGCCGACGCCCTCATGGACCGCGCCATCAACACCTTCGGCTTCATCGCCTGACGCCCGCGGGGCGCCCGACCAGGAGAGACACGCCATGGCCATCACCGCCCTGCACTCGGCCGCGACGGGCCTGACCGCCCTGTCCACCCAGCTGGACGTCATCGCCAACAACCTGGCCAACGTCAACACCGATGGGTTCAAGGCCAGCCGCGCCAACTTCCAGGACCTCCTCTACGTCGAGAAGGCGCAGCCCGGCGTCGAGAACGCCAACGGCGACCAGCGCCCGACCGGCCTGTACGTCGGCCTGGGCGTCAAGGTCTCCGGCACGCAGGTCGACTTCACCCAGGGCTCCCTCATCAACACCGGCCAGACGCTCGACATCGCCATCGAGGGCGGCGGATTCTTCCAGGTGCAGGTCGAGGACGAGCGCGCCGAGGGGGGCGTCGCCTACACCCGGGCGGGCAACTTCACGCTCAACGAGGACGGCGAGCTGGTGCTGGCCAACGACCAGGGCCGGCGCCTGGAGCCGAACATCTCGATCCCCGACGGCGTCGAGTCCATCTCCGTCAGCGGCGACGGGCGCGTGCTCGCCCAGATCGCCGGCCAGGCCCAGCCGCAGGAGGTCGGGCAGATCCAGCTCGCCCGGTTCATCAACCCCACGGGCCTGCGGCAGATCGGCGAGAACCTCTTCGCCGAGACGGCCGCCTCGGGCCCGCCCACCACCGGCAACCCCACCGAGAACGGGCTGGGCCAGCTCCGCCAGGGCTTCGTCGAGGGCTCCAACGTCAACCCCACGCGCGAGCTGATCGGCCTGATCCGCACCCAGCGCGCCTTCGAGATGAACAGCCAGTCCATCCGCACCGCGGACGAGTCGCTTCAGACCGTCGCGCAGCTGCGCCGGTGACGGGCGCCCAGAACGCAGCCATGACCCGCCTCGCCGCCATCGTGTTCGCCCTGCTCGTCGGCCTGACAGCCCGCGCCGGCGAGATCGCCCTGCGCCCGTCGGCGCGGCTGACGCCCGGCGCGCCCGTGACCCTTGGCGACGTCGCGACCCTCACGGGCGACGACGCGGCCGCCCTGGCGCCGACGGCCCTCGACGTGCGCCGCGGGTCGGACGGCGCCGCGGAGATCACCGTCGAGGACGTGCGCGCCGCGCTGGACGCCGCCGGCGTCAACTGGGGCCGGCTGACGCTCCGCGGCTCGGTGTGCGCCGTGCGCGCCGCGGAGCCGACGCCCGCGACGCCCGACGCCCCGCGGCGCGCCCGGTCCCGGGACGAGCCGGCCGCCGTCGACCTCGCCGGCCCGCCCACGGTGCGCACCCGGCTGGCCCGGCTCGTCGCCCGGCTCTACGGCGTGACGCCCGACAACCTGCGCCTGCGCTTCGACGAGCGCGACGCGGAGTTCCTGAGCACGCCCGAGTCCGGCCGGCGCATCGAGATCCAGCCCGCCGCCACCCCCAACGCCTCACGGTTCAGCGCCGTCGTGTGGCTCTACGCGGG
The DNA here is from genome assembly GCA_003696725.1 of Planctomycetota bacterium. Classification (GTDB taxonomy): domain Bacteria; phylum Planctomycetota; class Phycisphaerae; order Phycisphaerales; family UBA1924; genus J020. The sequence goes on from RFGI01000201.1 coordinate 4,401, forward strand.
GGACGAGCTGCTCGGCTCGCGGTCGGTGCGCGTGGACGTGCGCGTGCGCCGGCCGGTGGTCGTGCTGACGCGGGCCCTGGACCGGGGCGACGCCGTCACGCCCGACGCCGTCCGGTCCGAGACGCTGTGGGTCGAGCCCGCGGGGTCGGCGATGGTGGGCGCCGTCGAGGACGCCGTGGGCGCCGTGGCCCGCAAGCGTCTCGACGCCGGGGCGATCCTGCGGGCCGAGGCCCTGGAGCCCCCGATCGTCGTGCGCCGGGGCGAGCTCGTCACCGTCCACTGCGTCAGCGGTGGGGTGGTCGTCAAGGCCAAGGCCCGCGCCGCCCGCGACGGGCGCGCCGGCGAGCGCCTCGAACTGCGCATGGACGGCTCGAAGAAGACCTTTGTGGCGCGCGTTGTCGCGCCGGGCCGGGCCGTCGTCAACCTCGACGCCCCGGCGTCGCTCGCGGAGGCTGCGCCATGAGGACGAGTTGCGGGTTGTGCGCTGTGTTGGGTGCGATCGTGGTGTGCGCGTCGGCCGGCGCTGCGCGCGGGCAGAGCCTGTTCCAGCGGGCCGCCGAGGAGCCGCCGCCCGGGGCGGTGGTTCAGCCGGCCCGCTCGCTCTACGCCGTCAGCCTGTACGCCATCGAGCCCCCACGCGAGCGGGTCTTCGCGCCCAACGATCTGATCACCATCATCGTCCGCGAGGACACCCGCGCCACCCGCGACCAGGAGGTCAAGGAAGAGAAGAAGTACGAGAACACCTTCTCGATGCTCAACCGCGCGCTGCTCGAACAGTTTTTGCAGCTGCGTCTGCCTACCGGCGGGCAGACGCTGGGCGACCTGGACCTGGCCAACAGCGACGCCAAGTTCCGCGGCAAGGGCGAGTACGACCGCACCGACCGCATCGAGTCGCGCGTCACCGCGCGCGTCGTCGAAGTCAAGCCCAACGGCACGCTGCTGGTCGAGGCCAGGACCGTCCTGACCACGGACCAGGAGGTGCAGACGATCACCCTCTCCGGCCTGTGCCGGGGCCAGGATGTGACGCGCGACAACACCGTGCTCTCGACGCAGCTGTACGGCCTGAACCTGAACCTCCAGCACGAGGGCCAGGTCCGCCGGGCCACCCGCAAGGGCCTGATCCCGCGGGTCATCGAGACGCTCTTCAACTTCTGAACCCGAGGCGCCCCGCGCCCCGGGGCGAGACACCGTGACCCCACGCCGATTCATCCCGTCGATCCCGCTGGCGCTGCTCGTCGCCGTCGCGCTGGCCGGCGCCGCCCGCGCCACCAGCGTCCAGGAGCTCGTGCGCCTCAAGGGCCAGGGCGAGTCCGTCCTGCAAGGGCTCGGGCTGGTCATCGGGCTGCCCGGCACCGGCGACGCCGGCGAGGACCTGATCGTCGCCCGCCCGCTTGCGAAACTGCTGGAAAACTCGGGCAACCCGATCGGCGGGTTCGACGAGCTGGCGAGCTCGCGCTCGGTCGCCCTGGTCATGGTGACGGCCCGGATCGACAAGGCCGGCGCCCGCCCCGACGACGCGTTCGACGTCACCGTCACCGCCCTGAACAACCCCGCCAGCCTCGCCGGGGGCGAGCTCTTCCTGGCGCCCCTGCGCGCCCCGCTCCCGCCCAACGAGGTCTACGCCATCGCCCAGGGCCCCGTCGTCATCGAGGGCGACAACCCGGCCCGCGGCGTCGTCCGAGGCGGGGCCCGCGTCACCCGCGAGATCCGAACGCCCACCGTCGCCCCCGACGGGACCGTCACCCTCCTCATCAACCCCAACGTCGCCGGCTGGACCACCGCGACGCTCCTGACCAGCGTCATCAACCAGCACCGCCTGGGCCTGGACCTCGAGGGCGAGCCCATCGCCCTGGCGATCGACGAGCGCACCGTCCGCGTGCGCATCCCCACGACGGACCTGCGCGACCCGGCGGGCTTCATCGCCGACATCCTCAGCGTGCGCTTCGACCCCTCGCTGCTGGACCTGCCGGCGCGGGTCGTCGTCAACGAGCGCGAGGGCATCATCGTCATGACCGGCGACGTCGAGATCAGCCCCACCGCGCTGACCCACGGCGACCTGGTCATCACCAGCGTCACGCCCCCGGCCGGGGCGGACCCGGCCGCCCCCGCGCCGGCGGGCCCCAGCCGGTGGGCCGGGCTGAGCACCAGCGCCCGCCCGCAGGAGTCCGCCCGGCTCGCCGACCTCCTCGCCGCGTTCAAGCAATTGGACGTCCCCGTGGACGACCAGATCGCGATCCTCATGCAGCTGCACCGCACCGGCGCGCTGCACGCCGAGCTGATCGTCAACTGATGTCACTCGCGACGGCCACACTCCTAGCCCCGGGCGCCGCGCGTGTGAGCGATGCGCGCGCCGGCGCCGGCGGCTCGGCCGTGCGGCGGTCCGTGACGCCCGGCGCCTCGTTCTCTCTCGACGCCGACCGGCTCACCGTCCCGACCGACGCCGACGCACGCGACGCCGCGGAGGAGTTCGTCGCCGTCGCGTTCATCGAGCCGGTGCTGCGCTCGCTGCGCGAGTCGAACCACGCGCCCGCGCCCTTCGGCCCGACGGCGGCGGAGAAGTCCTTCGGCCCGCTGCTGGACGCCCAGATCGCCCGCGGGATCGTGGCCCGCGAGCGCTACGGGCTGGTCGACGCCGTGGCCCGGGGTTTGCGGTCGGGGACGCCCGGCGCCGACGCCGCGCCGACGGAGTTGGACACCCGTGCCTGAGACCGCGCGCGTACACATCCAAGAACGGGTGGGACGGCAGCCCGCCCCGTCGCCCGACGCCGACCGCCTCGACACCCTGCTGCGGGACCTGGCCGCGGCGTACGAGCGGCTCGACGCCCTGGCCGACGCCCGCCGATCCGCCGTCGCGGGGGCCGACCTGGCGGCTCTGGCCCGTGTCGTGCGCGAGGAGAACGAGGTCGTGCAGCGCGTGGCGTCGCTGGACACCGAGCGCGAGTCGATCGTGCGCGAGATGGCGCAGGGTCCGCCGACGGATGATGCGCCCGAGCCCGACGGCGTGACGCTCTCGATGCTGGCCGACCGCCTGGCCGAGCCCGCGCGGGGCGCGACGCTGGACGCGGCCAGGCGCCTGCGCGCCCTGATCGAGCGCGTCCGCCTCAAGAACGCCGCCAGCCGCCGGGCCGTCGAGCGGCTCGCGCTGCACATGCGGGGCGTGCTCGCCGCCGCCGAGTCGGTGCACAGCCACACCGGCGCGTACGGGCCGCGGGGCGCCGTGCGCCCGGGCGGGGCGGTCGTCTCGGCCCTGGACTGCACGACCTGATGGGACCGCGATGAGCCTCACCGCCTCGTTCCAGATCGGTCGGTCGGCGCTGACGGCGAGCCAGCTCGCCATCCAGGTCTCGGGCGACAACCTCGCCAACGCCGCGACCCCGGGGTTCACGCGCCGCGTCGCCAACCTGACGGCGATCCAGGGCGCCGGCGGAACGCTGGGCGTCGGCGCGGGCCGGGGCGTGAACCTGGTCAACGTCGCCCGCCGGGTGGACGAGGCGCTCCTGGCCCGGCTGCGGGCCTCGACCAGCGACCAGGCCGCCGCCCAGACGGCCAGCGACCTCTTCGCCCAGGTCGAGTCCATCACCAACGACCTCACCGAGTTCGGCCTCAGCGCCGAGCTCAACGAGTTCGTCAACGCGTTTTCTGAACTGGCCAACAACCCCCGCGGCGCCGAGACCAAGGCCCTCATCGTCGAGCAGGGCGTCGCCCTGGCCTCGCGCCTCCGGGCCCTGCGCTCGGAGATGATCGATGTCCGCACCCAAGTCGACGACCAGCTCCGCGCCGCCGTCAACCGGGCCGAGGAGCTCTTCGGCGAGGTCGCGTCGCTCAACGTCACGATCGCAAACACTGAGTTGGGGTCGACGGAGAACGTCGCCCTGCGCGACCAGCGCGACCAGATGCTCGCCGAGCTGTCCGAGCTGCTCGACGTGAACATCCTGGAGCAGGCCAACGGCGCCGTCGATGTGCGTGTGGGCTCGACGCCCGTCGTCCAGGCGGGCCTCTCGCGCGGGCTGGACCTGAATCTGCTGACGGAGAACGGCGTCCTGACGGCCGAGGTCGTCGTGCCGGTCTCCCTCCCGGAGCGGGTCTTCCCGACCTCGGGCCGGATCGGCGCCCTGATCGACCAGCGCGACGGGCTCGTCACCAAGACCATCGCCGACCTGGACGCGATCGCCGCGAACCTGATCTTCGAGGTCAACCGCATCCACTCCTCGGGCCGGCCCTTCCCGGGGCTCACCAAGACCACCAGCGAGCGGACCGTCCCCCTGGCCGACCAGACCCTGGCGCTCAACGATCCGTCCAACGCGACGTTCGACCGCCTGCCCTTCGCCGCGGGCAACGGCTCGATCACCGTGCTCGTCACGGACTCGGCCACGGGCCAGACCACCAAGACCACGATCGACATCGACCTCGACGGGATCGACAACACCGGCGCCCCGGGCTTCGCCGACGACACCACCCTCGCCGACGTGCAGGCCGCCCTCAACGGCGTGGGGAACCTCTCGGCCACGCTCGGCCCCGACGGGCGGATCTCGATCACCGCGTCGCCGGGGTTCGAGTTCGGCTTCGAGCGCGACAGCTCGGGCGTCCTGGCGCTGCTCGGCGTCAACACGTATTTCACGGGGACGGGCGCCCAGGACGTCGGCGTCCGGCAGGAGCTGGTGGACGAACCCTCGCTGCTGGTCGCCGGCGCCGCCGAGGGCTCCAACGAAGCGGCGCTGGCCATCGTCGATCTTCAGAACCGGTCCCTGGCGTCCCTGGGCGGGGTGTCGATCACCGAGGCGTGGCGCAACGCGACGGGTGAGGTGGGGGTGCGCGCCGCCGCCGCCCGTTCGACGGCCGAGGCCGAGGGCCAGGTCCGCGCCAGCTTGGAGGCCCAGCGCGCCGCCGTCAGCGGCGTGAGCATCGACGAGGAGTCCGTCAACCTGCTGAACTTCCAGCGGCAGTACCAGGCCGCCGCCCGGTTCATCTCCACCGTCGACCAGCTCACCGAGACCCTCATCTCCCTGGTGTAGCGATCATGGCCAGCGCCCCGGTGAACATCGCCCGCGTCCCGAACCTCCTGGCCAGCCAGGTGATGCTGGCCAACATCAGCCGCACCGGCGCGGACCTGGTCCGGCTCCAGACGCAGCTCTCCTCGGGGCTGCGCGTCGAGTCGCCGTCGGACGACCCGATCGGCGCCTCGCTCATCGGCGCCCTCGAGCAGCGCCTGGGCCGGGCCGATCAGCGGCTGCGCAACCTCCAGCACGCGTCCAGCGCCCTGGGCGTCCTGGATCAGGCCCTCGGCGAGATCACGGACCTCTCGCTGGAGGCGCGCGAGATCGCCGCCGGCCAGGTCGGCGCCGCCTCCGACACCGACACCCGCGCCGCCCAGGCCGAGGTCGTCCAGTCGCTCATCGACCGCCTGGTCCGCGCGGCGAACACCGAGTTCGACGGGCTGCGCCTGCTCGGCGGGGACCGCACCGGCGTCGACCCGATCCAGTCCTTCAACGGCGCGTACCGCTACGTCGGCGCGGGCGCGGGGCTGGGCACCGACATCACGCCAGGTGTGACCGCGCCCATCACCCTCAGCGCGGACACGGCCATCGGCGCCCTGTCGGCGCGCGTCGCCGGCGACGTGGACCTCGACCCGACAATCCTCACCACCACGCGCCTGACCGACCTCGCCGGCAACCTCCAGCGGGGCGTGGCCCTCGGCGCCGTCGAGATCGACATCACCAACGGCCCCACCCAGACCATCACCGTCGACCTCTCCACCGCCGAGAGCGTCGGCGACGCGATGAACCTCATCGAGTCGGCGATCCGCCAGGCCGATCCCGGCGCGCTCGCCGGCGCATACCCGACGGGCGTCGGCGTCGCGGTCAGCGGCGACCGGCTGGCGCTGAGCGTCGCCCCGGGCGTGTCGATCGATATCCGCGACATCGGCGCCGGGACCACCGCCGCGGACCTGGGCCTGTCCGGGTTCACCTACACCAGCGCCACCCCCGACAACCCGGCCGTGGACCTCGACCCCCGGCTAACCGACGAGACCACCTTCGCCCAGCTGGCGCCGGCGACGCCCATCGACTTCGGCGACGTCGTCTTCCGCAACGGCGGCCGGGTCGGGTCCGTGACCGTCACGCCCGCGATGACGATCGCCGACTTCCGCTCGGCGGTGGAGCGGCTGGGGCTGGGGGTGCGGATCGAGATCACGCCCGACGGGCGGGGGCTCGCGGCCCGCAACGAGGTCTCCGGCTCGCGGCTGAGCATCGAGGAGGCCGGCGCGGGGACCTTCACCGCGACCACGCTCGGGCTGCGGTCCTTCAAGCCCACGACCCCGATCAGCGTCTTCAACGACGGGCGGGGGGTGGAGATCGCCGACGGCGCCATCGATCCGATCACCGGCCTGCCCGACCCCAACCGCAACGTCGACCTCCGGATCACCCTGACCGACGGCTCATCGTTCCAGGTGGACTTCACCCCCGCGGACATGATCGACGTGCAGTCGGTGCTGGGCCGCATCAACGCGGACGCAGCCGCCGCGGGACTCGGGGGCGTCTTCACCGCGACGCTCAGCGACGCGGGCAACGGGATCGTGCTGGAGGACACGGCCGGGGGTGGCGGCGCGATCGCGGTGGCGCAGCTCAACGGCCGGGCCGGGGAGGACCTAGGCCTGTTAGACGGGTCGTTCACGCCCGGGGCGCCGGCAAGATTTGCCGGGACCGACCGCGCCACGGTGCGCGTCGACGGTCTGCTGACGGCGCTGATCGAGCTGCGCGACGCGCTGCTGGCGGACGACTCGGCTGGCATCACCCTTGCAGGAGAGGCGATCGAACGCAGCGCCGACCGGGCCGCGCAGGCGCGCGCCGTGGTGGGCGCCAGGGCCAAGCGCGTCGAGGACGCCTCGGCGCGAGAAGAGGAATCGATGACGCTCGACCGCATCGTCAAGAGCCGGATCCAGGACCTCGACTTTGTCGAGGCGTCGAGCCGGTTCAGCCTGTTGCAACTGGCGATGCAGGCGGGCCTGACCGCGACCGCCCAGACGCAGTCGCTGACGCTGCTCAACTTCCTGCGGTAGGCAGGGGACAGACACGGAGCGCCGGCGACTCGGTCCCGCCGGCGTCAACCGGACCGGAGGTCGCCCGCGACGGATCGCGGGGCCGCGTGGAACGATGGACCGGGTCTTGGGAGCGCTCCAGATGGATGTGCGCACCACACGCTTCGGGGTCGTGACGATCGAGGACGACCGTGTGATCGAGTTCCCGAAAGGGCTGCTCGGGTTCCCCGACCTGACGCGGTACTGCCTCTTGCAGCCGTGCGACGACGCGTTGTTCTTCTGGCTGCAGTCGGTGGAGGAGCCGTCGCTGGCCTTCGTGGTCACGGACCCGTCGCTGTTCGTGCCCGACTACGCCGCGCCGATCCGGCCCGAGCAGATGCAGGCGCTGGGCCTGGCGGACCTCGACGACGCCCAGGTCTTCGTGATCGTCAACAAGGTCAACGACACGCTCACGGGCAACCTCCAGGGCCCGCTCGTGATCAACACGCTCAGCCGGGCGGGCGAGCAGCTCGTCCTCGCCGAGAAGCGGTGGACGACCCGGCACGCGCTGATGACCGTCGGCGCGCCAGCCCGGGCGACGGCTTAGGGCCCGCCCCCCGCGCCGCCGCACGGACGCCGCGGCGCGATCGAACCTGCACGTCCCGCGGGTCGGAGACCCGCGTCACTCTCGCGGAAGGAGCCGACGAGCATGCTTGTGCTCTCCCGTCAGCGCGACGAGACGATCATGATCGGCGACGACATCGAGATCACCGTCGTCGACATCCGCGGCGACAAGATCCGGCTGGGGATCAGCGCCCCGCCGCGCATCGCCGTGCACCGCAAGGAAGTCTACGAGGCCATCAAGGCCGAGAACGCCCGCGCCGCCGGCCTGTCGGCGAGCGACCTCACGGGCGTCGACGGGGCCGTCTCGCCCGGGCCGCCGCGACGCCCCGCCGCCGCCCGGCTCGCCC
>RFGI01000202.1 GCA_003696725.1 Planctomycetota bacterium
CCAGCGCCCCCGCCCGCGTCGGAGGCAGCGAATCCACCGGCCCCCCCAGCCGCGCCTCCAGCGTGTCGATCACCAGCCGCAACTGCGTTGCCACCAGCGCCGCCTTCAGCAGCGTCGCCCACCGCAGCATCGTCTCGATCTCGTCCAGCTCCGCGCCCGACACCGACGACCCCGGCAGCGCCGCGATCCGCGCCCCCGCCGCCGACACCAGCGCCCGACGCGCGCTCGCCCGCGCACGCTCCTCCACCGCGATCGGCGTGCGCCGCCCGCGCATCGACGCCAGCAACGCCGCCAGGTCCGTCTCGCCCCGCGTCACCAGCCCCCACCGCGCCGGCGACGCGCCCGGCACATCCACCGCCGCGCTCCCCGACGCCGGCAGACCCAGGCTCCGCAACAGATCCGCCCGCCCCTCGTGCCACGCCCGCACCACAGCGCTCTTCCGCCGCCCCGACCGTCGCGCGAGCAACGCCGGCTCGATCCCCCGCCGCGCCGCCCGCACCGCCACCATCCGCTCACGACCCGTCGGCGGCCCGGGCTCCGGGAACACACCGCCGCCCGCCTCCCGGTCCATGCGGCGCAACGCCCGACGCACGCCCTCGGCGCTCCGCCCCGTCCGCGCCGCCAGCCGCTGCGCCACCCGGTTGATCGACCACCCGAACCGCGCCCGATACCGCTGCGCCCGACGCCACAGCCGACGCAACTCCGCTTCATCCAGCCGCGTGAACGAGCCCGCCCTTTCCAGCCGCGCCGCGTGCGCCCGCTCGAACGCCTCGACCCCCGCACGCCCGAACACCAGCGCCCGCCGCCCCAGCCCCAGGTCCACGCGCCGCGCGATCAGCCCCAGCCGCCGGTACCGCTCCAGCGTCCGGCGCGTCACCCCCCACCGCTCGGTCAGCGACGCCACCGTCTCGACCTCGCCGGTCAGGTCGTCCTCGGTCAAACCCGCCGACTCGCTCAGCCGCTCGGCCAGCGCCGAAAGGTCCCCCCGCAGCGCGTCCCCCGGAATCAGCCGCGGCTCATCCACCTGCGGCCGGTACCCCGTCACCCGGAACACCACGAAGTCCTCCGGATACAGCCCCGCCGGATCCACCTGCGTCGCCAGCTCGTCGATCCGGTCCAGGTGCCGCACCAGCGTCCGCTTGGACGCGAACCGCAACTGCTCGCCCAGCTCGGCGATCACATCGGTGCGTGGTGTGCTGACCCGCGGCATGACCGCAGATCATTACGCACGCCATCCCCGCCCGTTCGCCCGTCACCGTGCCGAAGGGGCGAGAATCCGTCAGGGACACCCCGCGCCGTACAGCGAGATGTACGCGGAGATGTCGAAGAAGTTGAGCACCCCGAACGGCTCGGCGAGGTCCGCCTCGGGACTCCCCGCGTTGAACAGCGCGATGTACGCCGACACATCAAAGAAGTTCAGCGTGCCGAACGGCTCGGCCAGGTCCGCCGCACAGCCCGCGGCGGTCACGCGGAAGTTCAGGTCCCACTCCGCCACCGCCCCGCCGTACTGGGGCGAAAACAGCACACCCCCCGGATACGGATCGCTGCGGCTGTAGACCGCCGCGATCTTCGGGCTGCTGCTCGTCGTCACCGCCACCGTGTAGACCGATCCGGGCACCAGCACCACGCCCGAGAAATCAAAGTCGATGAACTCCGGCGTCGCCGAGGTGCTCGGCAGCACCGCCGGCAGCGTCAGCGTGACCGACGCGATCGGCGTCCCGCCCGTCCCGGCACCCGCGTACAGGCTCATGGTCACCGGGTCGTTCGGGAAGCTCGGGTTGATGTCGCTGAACGCCATCGCGATCGCCGAGATCTCGGCGTCCACCGCCGTGAACGACTGGCCCAGCGGCTGATGGAACGAGATCGCCAGATCGAACACGCCGGCGTCCTGGACGATGTCCGCCCCGGCCGAACCGCACGCCAGCACCAACGCTCCGAGCACCACACAGGTCTTCATGGCTTCGTCCTCCGTGGGGCACCGCCCCACAGAGGAATGCGCGGACGCAGCGGGACGCCCGCAACGAATTTCAGTGCCGGGACGAAAATGACCTTCACGGCCCGATCGCCCGGTCGAGTTCGGCCACCAGTGCGGCGGCCGTGTTGGTCCGGGCGTGGTCCGGACCGAGCAAGGCCATGAACAGGTCCCGACCTCGCTCGGCGTCGCGGCGGGCCTCGGGCAGTCGGCCGAGCGCTTGCCTGGCCTTTGCACGCGAGACCAGCGTCGCGCCCGTCAGCCAGTGGTCCGAACCCAGCCCGCGTTCGCACGCCCCGAGCAGATCGGTGAAGCCCGCTTCGGCTCCCGCCGCGTCCGCCCCGGCGAGATGCGCGCTCCACAGCCCGTGGCGGGCGATCAGCGTGTCGTAGACCTCGGGGCCCATCAGCGTCGTCCGGGCGGCCACGATGCGCTCGAAGGCGTCGATCGCGCCGGCCGAGTCACCCAACTTCGAGCGCAGCGACGCGACATTCGCCAGAATGGTCAGCGTGGTCGGGTCGTCCGGCCCGAACCAGTCCGCGGCCATCGAGGCGGCCTTCTCCAGATGCGGGGACGCGTCCGCGTACCGCTCCAGATCGAGATAGGTCGCGCCGATGTTGTTGTGCAGCCCCATCACCAGCATCGCCGGCGCTCCCGGCATCGCTTCGGCAACGCGGGCGGCCTCGACCATCACGCCGAGGGCGCCCTCGGTGTCGCCCTGCGCGTCGCGCACCTGCGCCAGGTTGCTCAGCGTCTGGAGCACCAGCGGGTCGTCGGGCCCGAGCGTGCGCCGGCGCGCGTCGAGCGCGCGTTCGATCAGCACGCCGCCCTCGGCGTGCCGGCCGACAGAATCCAACGCGACACCCGCGTCGTTCCACGCGGCGTGGAGCGCGGGATCGTCCGGGCCGAGGACCCGCTCGCCCAGCGGCAGCAGCGTCTCGAACGCGGCCAGCGCCGGCTCGAAGCGTTGGCGATACGCCAGCAGGCTGGCCGACGCGAGCCGGCTGCGCACCGCCAGCGGCGAGTCCGGCCCGGACGCCTCGGACGCCAGCGCGATCGCCCGCTCCAGCTCGGCCTCCGCCTGATCGAACGCGCTCAGCTGCGTGTACGACCGGCCGAGCGTGTGGTGCAGCTCGGCCGCGAGCAACGGGCGGCCGGGGAAGCGCGTGCCGATCCGTGCGGCGGCGCGGTCGAGCAGCACGACGGCGGGCGTGTCGATCGCGATCTCATCAGGCGAGATGGCCGCGAGAAGATCATCGATAAGGAACCGATTGACGGCGCCGAGCGTCTCGGCCCGCTCGGCGGCGATGGCACGCTGGCGGCTGGCCTCGGCGTAGCCCGCGCTCAGCCCGGCGATGCCCACGCCCACCGCGACGACGGCCAACGCCACGGCCGCGGACGCGACCTTGCGCCGCTCGACCAACCGGGCGAAGCGGTACAGCGGCGTCTGGGCGCGGGCGGCCACCGGCTCGCGCCGCAGCACCCGGCGCAGATCCTCGGCGAAGGCATCGGCGGTCGCGTACCGACGGGCCGGGTCCTTCTCCAAAGCGCACGCGAGCACGCGGTCCAGGTCGGACCACATCGCGCCCGACACGCCGCCCGCGTCCGCACGCGCACGGCTGGCAGGAACGGGGATCTGCGTGCGGATCTGGTCCAGAGCGTGGGCGGGATCATCGAACACCAGCGGCGGACGACCGGCGACAAGTTCGTAGAGCACCGCGCCCAGGGCATACACATCCGCCCGCGTGTCGACCGTGCCGCCGGACGCCTGCTCCGGCGGCATGTAGACGAGCGTGCCGATCGGCTGGCCGCTGGTGAGCGAGCCGGCGTCGTCTTGGTCGAGCGAACGGGCGATGCCGAAGTCGACGATCTTCGGCTGCGGCCCGGCGTCGCCGGACGCGACGAGGATGTTGGACGGCTTGAGATCCCTGTGGATCAGCCCGCGCTGATGGGCGTGCTGCACGGCGCCGGCGATGTCGGCGACGAGCGCAACCCGGTCCGTCACGGCGAGCCGATGCTCGTCGCAGAACGCGGTGACGGGCAGGCCGTCGACGAACTCCATGACGATGTACGGCATGCCCAGCGGCGTGCGCCCGGCGTCGAGCACCTTGGGGATGCCGGGGTGGTCGGTGCGCTCGAGGGCGCGGCGTTCGAACTCGAACCGGGCGGCGTGCCCGGCGTCCAGCAGGGCGTGGGGAACGAGCTTGATGGCGACCCGGCGCCGGACGGGCTGCGCCTGCTCGGCCAGCAGCACCACACCCGTCGCGCCGCGCCCGAGACGGCGGACAACGGTGTAGGGACCGATCACCGCGCCGGGCGCGAAGGGATCGGCGGGTGCCGGCTCCGGATCGTCGGGCGTGTCGTACGCGAGCAGCGAGGCGACCTCGGCGCGGAGGGCAGGGTCGTCGATGGCGGCGAGCCGCGCGGCGCGGGCGGCGGTGTCGAGCGGGCGCAACTCGGTGAACAGGTCCGAGGCCCGCGCGTGGAGGTCGGCGTCGTCGGGCGTCATCGCGGGCCTCCATCCAGGGTGCGTCGGAGCCAGGCGCGGGCGACGGCCCAGTCGGACTCGGCGGTGCGGAGGCTCACACCCAGAAGCCCGGCGATCTGGGTCATGGTCAGCCCGCCCATGACGCGGAGGGTGACAACCTCGGCCTGACGCGGGTGGAGCGCGCGGAGACGGCGCATGGCGTCGTGGACGCGTTCGTAGTCGACGCCGGTGTCCGGGTCGGCGGCCGGGTCGAGGTGCTCGAGCCGCACGCGCAGCCCCCCAGCCGAGCCGCCGCCGCGTTTCTCGGCGTTGTGGCGTCTGGCGTGGTCGATAAGGACCTGCTCCAGGACGCGGGCGGCGATGGCGAGCTGCTGCTCACGGGGCAGTTCGGGCAGGCCCTTGGCGGAGAGGCGGACGCAGGCCTCGTTGGCGATGGCGGTGGGCTGGAGGG
>RFGI01000203.1 GCA_003696725.1 Planctomycetota bacterium
GCGGCGCTCGAAGCCGTGATGCGCGACATCGACGCGTCGATCGTCCAGCCGGTCCGCGACGCGGGGCTGCTGGATTCGACCATGGTGGTGCGGCTGGAGGGCACGGCGGCCAAGCTCGACGAGGTGCGGGCCTCGCTCATCGGCCGGCCGGAGTTCGGCGCCGGGCTCGCCGGCTGGCAGCGCGCGGTCGCGGGGTTCGCCGCGGTGCTCGTCGTGCTCGGCGCGATCGGCGGGCTCGTCGGGGTGCTTCGGTCGGCGAGGTCCGGCGACGGTCGATTCGCGGTCGGCGGCGCCGGCGTGCTCCTCCTCGCGCTCACTGTCGGCGGGCTTGTGTTCCTCTTCGGCTCGCAGCCGCACCTGACGACGGCCCGCATGGTGTGGGCGCTCGCGGTGACGTACCTCCTGATGTGCGCGCTCTTCGAGAGCTTCCTGTACCCGATCGTGGTCATGTTCACCGTGCCGCTGGCGATCGTGGGGGGGTTCGCGGGCCTGGCGCTGGTGCACTGGTGGACCATGCGGACCCCGGTGCGGGCGCCGCAGAAGCTGGACGTCCTCACGATGCTGGGGTTCGTGATCCTGATCGGGATCGTGGTGAACAACGCCATCCTGATCGTGCACCAGTCGCTGAACTTCATGCGGGGCTCGGCGGGCGCGGGCGAGCCGGCGCTGCCCCCGCTCGAATCCATCGCCCAGGCCGTCCGCTCCCGGATCCGCCCGATCCTGATGAGTTCGCTGACGAGCGTCGGCGGGATGCTGCCCCTGGCGCTGTTCCCGGGCGCCGGCTCCGAGCTCTACCGCGGGCTCGGGTCGGTGGTGATCGGCGGGCTGCTGGTGGCGACGGTCTTCACGCTGGTGCTGGCGCCGCTGGTCTTCAGCCTGGTGATCCAGATGGCCGAGGGCGCCCGCGCGCTCTTCGGTCCGTCGCCCGCGATCCCCGAGCCGGCCGTGGCCCGCGCCCCCGCCGCCGCCGAGGAGCGGGAACTGGAGCCGGTCTGAGGGCCGGCGCCATCAGGCGTCCATCGGCACGCACGCCCAGCCGTCCGCCTGCGCCCGGATCAGCAGGTGCGCCCGCACCCCCGCCGCGCTGAGGCGGTGGGCTTCCGCGACCGACTCGGTCACGGCGTGCACGGCTGCGTCGCGCGCCTCCGTGATCGCGGGCTCGGCCTTGGTCAGCAGCCGGGCGTGCTCCGCCGCCCAGGCGCGCACCGCGAGGAGCTCGCCGACCCGGTCCAATCCGCCAGACGCGACCAGCGCCAGCCCGCCGGCCGCGTCTGTCGCCAGTTCGACGGATTCATGCCGCGGGCAGCGGGATTCGATCGGCGTCAGCCCCGAGATCCTCGACGCGAGCGGGCCTGGGGCCGTGTCGCTCGGGCGCTGCGTAGCCGCGGGCGCCCCGAGGTGCGCCGCCGGCGGCTGTTGTTCAGTCGGCGGGTTGGGCCGATCCGCCCGGAGGGTCGGCGTCCCGGTGTGGCGCGGGTCCGCGAGCGCACGCAGGATACCGACAGCGCCGGTCGCGGACGGTCGCCGGTGCAGGTTCACGCGCTGGACCGGCCCGATCCGATGCACCCCGGGGGCGCGATGGAGGGGTCGATCCAGGAACGCCTCGCACGCGCGGGCGAGGTGATCGAACGCCCGGCCCGCCTCGATCTCGTCAGCGCCCATGACCGCGACGCCGAGCTCCGCGCCCGCGGGCGCACTGTCGGCGATCGACTTGAGCCGGCGGTATGTGTCCACGGTGGCGGCCTCGTCCGCGCCGGTGAGGATCGTCACACGGTCGCCCTTGCGCAGCGCAGCCAGGCCCGGGCTGACATCGTCATCGTCGAGGCGCAGCAGAGCGGCCGCGGCGCGGCGCCGGCAATGGTCCAGGGCGCCTTCCAGCGTGGACAGGGGCTTAGCGGCCGGATCGTCGCCGAAGAGATCGACGCTGACCTCGCCCGCGCCGGCGCGGATCAGGGCGACGGGCGCCCCGGCGCGACGGGCCGACTCGGCGGCGTATTGGGCGGGCCACGGCGCCGACGCCCCCGGCAGGTGCCCGGACACCAGCAGTTCGATCACGCACGGCTTCGCGGGGTCCTCGGCGGTGCTCCCCGACGCGGGCTCACCCGCCGCGTCGCCCAGGAAAAGGTCGGCCAGCGCGTCGTACTCCCGCTCACCGCCGACGGGCGCCATGGGATCGCGTGTCAGTTCGAACGCAAAGGCGGTGTCGGGCTCTGTCCCGCTCGGCATCACGGATCCTCCGCGCCGTGTGGTTCGCTCGGTGACGCCGGTTCAGTCGGCGCCTTCACACATGATCCGGCTCGGCCCCGTCACGACGAGGACGCTGTTGGTCTCGCCGTGCGGGTTCACCGAGGTCGACGGGTTGCCCGGGTCGGGCCGCCAGACCCCGTCGACGACCAGCCGGTACTCGCACCGGCCCGGGGGGATGCGCGCCACGCACTCGTGCAGGCCGCTGGTCGGGTTGTACCGCATGGCGCCGGCCTCGGGCGACCAGCCGTTGAAGTCGCCGGCCACGGCGACCGTCTGCGCGGGGCCCGCCGCATGACGGAACCGAACCCCGGCGTCGGTCTCCTCGGGACCGCCGACGGGCCCGGCGGTGACGCGGGCCACGTCCGGATCCCGGCGCAGCCGTTCCTGGAGGGCCTCACCCTTGCGGAGCAGCGTCCGCGCGCGCAGGGCGAGTTCCGCGGCCCGGGTCATGATGGGATCGGCCTGCCGCGGTTCAGCGGGCGCGGCGGGCGCCGGCGGCTCGAGCACCGCGATCGGCGCCGATCCGGGGCGCGTCGGCGCGGCGGTCGGGCGGGCCGGCCCGAGCGGCATCGGGCGCGTAACCGGCTCGTCGTCGGAGTAGGCCGGCGGTTCTTCCGCGATGAGCGGCCGTCCGAGGAACCACGCCGCCAGATCGCTGTAATCCTGGGCGCCGATCGACGCCGGGGCGTACTCGATGACGGGCTGGCCCATCGACGCCGCGTCCTTGAGCCGGCGGTCGAGCCGGACGACCACCGGCGCGACCCGGTCGCCGAACCGGCGCTTGAGTTCCGCCAGCAGTTCGTTGCCCAGCGATGAGTTCTCGTCGTGCATCGTCACCAGCAGGCGGAAGGGCGTGTCCGACCCGGCGCGCTTGGCCAGCGCCCGCAGCGTCTGCACCTGCCGGCCGGCGCCGTGCAACGCGAAGAACCCCGTCTCGACGGGGATCAGCACCTCGTCGGCGGCGCGGAGGGCGTTGTACGTCAGCAGCCCGATCGACGGCGGGCAATCGATCAGGCACGCGCTGTACCGGTCGGCGTAGCGGCTCAGCACACGGGCCAGACGCTCGTCGCGGTCGGGAGCGTCGGCGAGCCCCCCGCGCGCCGCCTCGAGCCCCGCCAGGGCCATGGCGCTGGGCGCCAGGTCGAGGTTCTTCCGGATCCGCCACAGGAGCCGGCCCTCGTCAACGGGCTCGGCGCCCGGGTCGCCGGCGGCGAGCATCGCGTCACCGATGTGGGTCTCGATCTGCTCCTCGGGGACGGCGAGCCCCGCGGCGCAGTGCCCCTGCGGGTCCAGGTCCACGAGCAGCACGCGCTCGCCGAACCGCGCCAGGACCCCGGCGAGGTTGATCGCCGTCGTGGTCTTGCCGCACCCGCCCTTCTGATTGACGATGGCCACGGTCCGCACGGGATCGCCTCCTGCTGGCCGGCGGCGGACGACACCCTGAGGCTCGACGCCGGAGCCCGCGCCACATCTCGCCGACCATGTGGCTATCGGACGAGGCCGAGGCCGGGCTTTGAAACGGGCCTCACCGGGCGCGTCAGCTCGAGGCGCGGATCGCGTCGAACCCCGCGCCGACCGCCGACATCGGCGGGTCGCTCACCACCTCCGCGAGGCCCGCGCCGGTCGGGAGCACCAGCCGCAGCCGGCCGCCCGCGACCTTCTTGTCATGGGTCATGGCGTCCGTCAGCTCGGCCGAATCCGGCAGCCCGGCGACCTCGATTGGCAGCCCCGCATCGGCCACAAGGGCGCGCAGCCGATCCACGAACCCAGACTCAACCCGGCCCAACGCCTCGGCGGCCGCCCCGGCCGCGATCAGCCCGAGCGCGACGGCCTCGCCGTGGAGCAGGGGGGCGTTGGCGGCGTCGCCGTCAGGCGTGAGGTGCGGGATCGTCTCGATCGCGTGGGCATAGGTGTGCCCGAGGTTCAGGAGGGCGCGCCCGCCGTCGGCGGCCTCGCGTTCGTCCGCCTCGACGACCCGCGCCTTGACGGCGACGTTGCGTCCGATCAGCTTGACCAGCGCCCCTTCGTCCCGGCAGTGCAGGCTGGGCAGGGCGCCCGCCGTCCACTCGGCCAGCGCCGGGTCCAGCCGGCCCGCGATCAGGCCGTGCTTGAGGCACTCGGCGAGCCCCGCCCGGAACTGCCGATCGCCCAGCGACCGCAGCGCCGCGACATCCGCGAGCACCCGCCGCGGCTGCCAGAACGCCCCGGCCATGTTCTTCAGGAGCGCCCCGCCGACAGACAGGTTCACCCCGGTCTTGCCGCCGACCGAGGCGTCGACCATCGCCAGGAGGGTCGTCGGGCACTGGATGACGGGGACCCCCCGGCGGTAGACCGCGGCGGCGAATCCGGCCAGGTCGCCCACGATCCCGCCGCCCAGCGCGACGACGGGTTCGCCGCGCTCGTGCCGGGACCGGGCCAGCGAGGCCAGCAGCCGCTCGAGCGTGGCGACTGACTTGTTCGACTCGGTCGCGACGACGCGCTCGGTCGTGACGGCGAAGCCGGCCTCGTCCAGAGAAGAAACCGCTGCGCCGACCAGTTCATGGGGAAGGTTGTCGTCGGCGACAAGGAACGCGCGCCGCGGCGCCGCTGATACAGCATCGCGGACGCTCGCGCCGAGGGCGCCGAGCAAACCGACGCCGATCTCGACGTGATACGCCCGCTCACCGAGCGACACTCGGACGGACTGAGAGGGTCGGCCTGTCATTCCCACTCGATGGTCGCCGGGGGCTTGGACGACACGTCATAGACCACGCGGTTGACCCCCCGGACCTCGTTGATGATCCGGTTCGAGAGCCCCGCCAGCAGTTCGTGCGGCAGGCGGGCCCAGTCCGCGGTCATGAAGTCCTGCGTCTCGACGGCGCGCAGCGCGACCACGCTCTCGTACGTCCGGCCGTCGCCCATCACGCCCACGCTCCGCACCGGCAGCAGCACCGCGAAGACCTGCGAGAGCTGCCGGTACAGGCCCGCGGCGATGACCTCCTCCAGCAGGATCTCGTCGCACTCGCGCAGGACCTCGAGCCGGTCGGGCGTCACCTCGCCGACGCACCGCACAGCCAGGCCCGGCCCGGGGAAGGGGTGGCGCCAGATCAGTTGATCGGGCAGGCCCAAGACGGCGCCCAGCTTGCGAACCTCGTCCTTGAAGAGGTCCCGCAGAGGCTCGACCAGCTCGAACCCCAGGTCCGCGGGCAGCCCGCCGACGTTGTGGTGGATCTTGATGTTGGCGCTGACGCCGGCGTGACCGTGCCCGGACTCGATCACGTCCGGGTAGAGCGTGCCCTGGGCGAGGAACCGCACGCCTTCGAGCCCGGCGGCCTGTTCCTTGAAGACGTCCACGAACCGAGTCCCGATCCGACGCCGCTTCTCCTGCGGGTCGGTCACGCCCGCGAGGTCCTCGAGGAACGCCCCCGACGCGTCGACCACGCGCAGGTTGAGGTTGAAGTGATCGCGGAACGCGGACTCGACCAGGGCCCGCTCGTTCTTGCGCAGCAGCCCGTTGTCCACGAAGACGCACGTCAGCCTGGGGCCGATCGCGCGGGCGAGCAGCGCCGCGCACACCGAGGAATCGACCCCGCCGGACAGCCCGCAGATCACGCCGCCGTCGCCGACGCGGTCGCGGACGCGCCGGGTCTCGGACTCCAGGAAGTCCGTCATCTTCCAGTCGCCCCGGCACCGGCAGATGTCGAAGAGGAAGTTGCGCAGCACCTCGACGCCGTGCGGCGTGTGCGTGACCTCGGGGTGGAACTGCACACCGAAGAAAGGCCGATCCCGGTGGCGGACCGCCGCGAAGGGGCAGGTGTCGGTCGAAGCCAGCGCGACCAGCGCGCCGGCGTCGTCGCGGACCTGGTCGCCGTGGCTCATCCACACGGTGGTCCGCTCGGGGATCGCCGCGAGCAGCCCCGAGGGGTCGTGGATGCGCAGGCTCGCCCGGCCGAACTCCCGGGCGTCGGCCCGGTCGATGGCGCACCCCAGACGCCGGCACGCGACCTGCATGCCGTAGCAGATGCCCAGGACCGGGACGCCCAAGTCGAGGATGGCGGGGTCGAGGTCCGGGGCGCCGGGCTCGTAGACGCTCGCCGGGCCGCCCGAGAGGATCACGCCGCGGGGCTTGAGCGCCGCCAGCGCGTGGGCGGAAATGTCGGGCGCGACGAGCGTCGAGTACACGCCCTCCTCGCGCACACGCCTGGCGATGAGCTGCGCCGTCTGCGAGCCGAAGTCGAGTATCGGCACGACCTCGTCGTGCGGCAGGGTTGGAAGATCGGTGGTCATCGCGCCTCGGGCTGGGAGTGAAGCGGCAAGTGTAGGGAGGAACAGGGCGGTCGGCCCGCGCGAGGGCCTCACCGCTACCATTGCGGCCGTGGTTCGACCGACGGGACTGACGGTGACCCTGCTCGCGCTGGGATCGGTCTCGGCGTGCGGCGGGCCCGCGCTGACGCCGGGCTTCGAGTCCGTCGACCCGCAGGAGCGGACGACGGCCTTGCTGGAAGCGGCACGGGCCCAGGACCGCGGCGCCATCTCCGAACTGATCGAGCGGCTGTGGTCCTCGGACCCCGCCGAGCGCATGCTGGCGTCGGCGGCGCTGAGACGCCTGACCGGGCAGGACTTCGGCTACCGCCACTTCGATCCGGAGACCGTCCGTGACCGCGCCGCCGAGCAGTGGCGCCGGTGGTGGTTGTCCCAGCAGGAGCGGGCCCAAGGCCGCGCTCGCCCCATCGCTGCGAACCCGTGATGCCCGACCGACAGGAACCCATCCCGGACATCCGCCTGGAGCTGGTCAGCCAGCCGAGGTACCTGTGCTGCGTGCGCGAGCTGATGCTGGCTGTCGCCGAGCGGTACGGTTTCGGGGAGCCGGACCGCTCCAAGGTGGCGCTGGCGGTGGACGAAGCCCTCGCGAACATCATCTGCCACGGCTATCGGCGCCGGCCCGACGGCCGGATCTGGCTCTCGGTCTGGCCGCTCGATCCCCCAGCCGCCGGCTCGGCCGATCCCCGCGGCATCCGCGTTGTGCTCGAGGACCACGCCGATCAGGTCGAGCCGGAGCAGATCCGCGGGCGAGACCTCGACGAGATCCGTCCCGGCGGGCTGGGCGTGCACATCATCCGCGAGATCATGGACAGGGTCGAGTACTCCCGCCGCCCCGGCGCGGGGATGCGGCTGGTGATGGAGAAGCAGGCCCCGCCGACGCCCCGTCGCGCCGCGGCCGATCGGGGTCTCTCGCCATGACCCCGCCGGCCCAGACCCGCTCACGATCGACGCTCGTCGCCCTCGTCGAGGCGACCGGGGCCAAGTTCTTCGCGACGCTCGAGAACGTCGGCGTCGCGTGGGACCTCTTGGGCCGAACGAGCCACTGGGTCGGGCGCTCGCTGGTGGCCCGCCGCGGCCGGATCGATCCGGACGAGCTGTGCGCCCAGATCATCCGCCTGGGCGTGCGCAGCATCTTCATCGTGTCGCTGGTGTGCGCCGCGGTGGGCTTCATCCTGGGGCTCCAGATGGCGCCCCCGCTGTCGGACCTCGGCCAGGTCGAGCTGGTGCCCAACATCATCGCGGTGGCCATCCTGCGCGAGCTGGGGCCCCTGATCGCGGCGATCGTGCTCATCGGGTTCGCCGGCGCGTCGATCGCGGCGGAGCTGGGCACGATGGTCGTGGGCGAGGAGATCGAGGCGCTCGAGGTCCACGCCCTCAACCCGTACCGGCTGCTGGTGGCGCCGCGCGTCCTGGCCACGACGGTGTCCATGACGTGCCTGGCTGTCCTCGCCGATGTGATCGCCATCGCCGCGGGGACGGCGCTGGGCGTTCTGGTGCTGGACATCCCGCTGACGATCTACTTCAACAACACCGTGCAGCAGGTCGGGCCGATCGACTTCGTCACGGGGCTGGTCAAGGCCGCCGTGTTCGGGCTCCTCATCGGGCTGATCTCGTGCGCCAACGGGCTCCGCGTCACGGGCGGGGCCTCCGGCGTCGGCGAGGCCACCACCCTCACCGTGGTCCAGTCGATCGTCGCGATCATCATCGGCGACCTGATCTTTACGACGATCTTCTACGCCCTGGGGTGGGTGTAGCGGCGTCGGCGGGCTCGTCCAGGCGGTAGTCCAGCGGCGACTCCAGCCGCAGCGCGATCTCGTGGAGCACCACCGCCCCGAGGAACCCGGCCGCCGCGACCGCCAGGATCCCCACGCCCTCGGCGATCTCGCCCTGCCCCAACAGCCACGCCCCGCCGTACAACGCCAGCCAGAACGCCCCGACGCGCACCACGCGGTCCGCCGCCTGCGCGGCCGGGGACGACCGCGCCACCACCGCCGCAACGACCGCGAACACAGCGGCCAGCGCCGCCACGATCACGGCCCCGATCCACGACGCCCACTGGGGCCACAGGCTCCCGGTCCGCCACACGCCCACGCCCAAAAGCGCCGCCGACCAGAACGCCCACCCCGCCAGCGCCCACGCCAGAGACGCCCGGGTCAGCCTCGGGCGGGCCCCGCTGAGCCGGTGGGTCAGAGCGCTGACGACCAGGGCGTGCGTCATCACCACCCACACGGGCCAGACGAACGCCAGTCGAGGATTGGCCACGAGCATGTGCGCGCCGTACAGGAGCCCCAGCAGCACCACCCGCGCCGACGGGAAGTGCCTCGCCGCGAAGTTGTAGAACAGGGTCCCGACACAGACGGCCATCACCAGCCGCACGCTCCACAGCCCGATGACCGACGCCCCGGCCCCGGCCGCCACCAGCGCCACCGACACGGCGACGACGGCCGATTCAGGGCTGATCCGGCCGCGAGCGATCGGCCGGTCGCGCTTCAGCGCCCGGTCCCGCCGGATGTCGATGATGTCGTTCGTCGCCGCCGCGAAGGCGTACACGCCCACCCCCACGAAGAACCCGCCGATGACCTGCACCCAGACCGGGTGCTGGCGCAGGATCGCCCGGCCCGGCTCCTCGGCCACCGCCCGCGTCCACAGCAGCACGAACCACACGTTCGCCACGGCGGCGAACGCGGTCGTCACCCGCGTCAGCCGCAAGGCCGGCGTCAGTCGGATCAGCGCCCTGAGCACGCGCAGATGCTACGGACGATCGGCCCCCAGCGCCGCTACGATCCCGCCCGTGCCGAAAGACCCCGGCCAGCCCGACCCGACGCTCGACGCCCGTGGCGTGCGCCCGGCGATCGTCGTCAGCCGGTTCAACCCCGAGATCACCGAGTCGCTCCTGGCCGGCGCCCTGGACGAGCTCGAGAGGCTCGGCGGGGACCGCGCCGCGGCCCGCGTCGTGCGCGTGCCCGGCGCCTTCGAACTGCCGGTGGCGGCCGGGGCCCTGGCCCGATCCGGCACGGTCGACGCCGTGGTCGCGCTCGGGTGCCTGATCCACGGCGAGACCGCGCACGATCGGGTGATCGCCGACGCCGTCGCCGGCGCCTTGGCGGCGCTCTCGGCGCACACGGGCGTCCCCATCGGGTTCGGCGTCCTGACCGTCGGGTCCATCGAGCAGGCCCGGGCCCGGGCCGGGGGTGAGCGCGGCAACAAGGGCGCCGACGCCCTCGCCGCGGCCGTGGAGACCTACCGGGCGCTGTCCCGGCTGACACATTCGCGTGAGGCCGCGCCGTGAGCGCGTCGCCGCGTCGCGTCCGGCGCCTGGCGCTGCAGGCCCTGTACCAGCTCGACGCCCGGGACGGGGACGAACCGGCCGTCCGTGAGTCGCTGCTGACCGCGCGCGCCGACCAGAAGGAGCCGTACACGGACGAGGACGTCGAGCGTGCGATGACGCTGGCGTCGGCCGCATGGGTGTCGCGCGCCCGGGCCGACCGTGCCGTCGAGGCCCTGGCGCCCGGCTGGCCCGCGTCCCGCCAGCCGGCGATCGACCGGGCCATCCTGCGCCTGGCGCACCACGAGATGACCTCGGGCCTGACCCCGCCCAAGGTCGCGGTCAACGAAGCGATCGAACTGGCCAAGATCTTCAGCACCGAGCGGTCCCCGGCGTTCATCAACGGCGTGCTCGACAAGATCCTCAAATCACTCGGCGACCCGGCCCCGCCCACGCCGGGACAGTGAAGCGGAAAGGCCACGCACCGATGGCTCTGATCAAAGGCGTGTTATCAAAGGTCCGGTCGGGGCTGCGTCGCACGCGCCAGGCGCTGGCCGCGCCGCTGCGCTCGGTCCTGTCGGGCCGGACGCTCGACGAGGCGCTGATCCGCGAGATCGAGGCGGCCCTGATCCAGGCCGACGTCGGCGTCGCCGCGACCCGCCGGCTGGTCGGCTCGATCCGCGAGGCGCGCTCGTCCGGGGCCCTGACCCGCGGTGAGGACGCGCTCGAACACCTCAAGGCCGAACTCAAGGCGATGTGGCCCAGCGCCGACCGCGCCCTGCGGCTGGCCGACACACCGCCGACGGTCATCCTCGTCGCTGGGATCAACGGGTCGGGCAAGACCACCACGACGGCCAAACTCGCGGCGATGCTCCAGGCGCAGGGCAAGTCCGTGCTGCTCGGGGCGTGTGACACGTTCCGGGCCGGCGCGGTCAAGCAGCTCGAGGTCTGGGCGCACAGGCTCACCGAGCGCGCCGGCGCGGGCGCCCCGGCGGTCCACCTGGTGCGCGGCGCCGAGGGCGGCGACCCCGCGGCCGTCGCGTTTGACGCCTGTGACGCCGCCGTCTCGCGAGGGGTCGACGTGGTGATCCTCGACACCGCGGGCCGCCTGCACACGCAGGACCCGTTGATGCGTCAGCTCGCCAAGATCCGCGACGTCGCGGCCAAGCGGATCCCCGGCGCGCCGCACGAGGTCCTGCTCGTGCTCGACGCCACCAGCGGGCAGAACGCGCTCCGCCAGGCCGCGGTCTTCACCGACGCCATCGACGTCACGGGCATCATCCTCGCCAAGCTCGACGGGACCGCGCGCGGCGGGTCGGTCGTCGCCATCCGTCAGGCGACGGACATCCCCGTCAAATTCATCGGCGTGGGCGAGACCCCGGAAGACCTGGCCCCGTTCGACCCGGACGCCTTCGTCGAGGCGCTCTTCGCGACGGACGATGCGGACCGCGCCGCCTGATTCCGGCGCGATTCTCGGACCCGCGCAGACCCATCCCGACGCCGCGCCGGACGATGGCCCCGACGCCGGGGCGGGCTAGACTTGGCCGGTCAGGAGAGAGGCCGGCCCGTGTGGGGATCGGGCCGGCGGGGAGGCGATTCACCGTGAAGATGTTGCTCCGGCACGCGCCCAGCGCGATCGGCCTCGCGGTCATCGCCGCGCCCGCGGCCCTGGCGCAGCCCGTTCACCGGCCGATCTCGATCCGGGTCGAGGTGTCCGAGCACACCATCCCCCCCGTGCACTCGTATTCCCTGGGTGAGTCGGGAGACTGGTTCGTGATCCTGGGCGGGATCAGCGGGCAGGGGTTGCACGATCTGGCGGGCGGCGCCGACCCGGGCGTGCTGCCGCCCTCGTTCCCGGTCAACGTCTTCAACACGGACGCGATCGCGTACAACCACAGGACCGGCGCCGTGTTGACCGCGCCGGTCTCGACGCTGCCCGAGCCGGTCCGGCAGGCGCTCACCCAGACCAACGCCGCCAGCGTGCAGATCGGCCAGACGCTGCTCATCTACGGCGGGTACGGCCCGACCGCGGACGGGTCCGACTGGGACACCCGCGCCACGGTGACGAGCGTGGA
>RFGI01000204.1 GCA_003696725.1 Planctomycetota bacterium
CGGAGTTCCTCTCGACGCCGGAGCCGGATCGGCCGGCGCCGATCATCTCGGCGCTGCCCGGGACAGGCTCGCCCGCCCCGCTCGCAGCGGGAGCGCGGTGAACTCGCTCGCGCGCGCTGTGACACCTGCTTCATACAGACGGGCGAGACGCCCGTCCCACCACGGTGCGGGCCACCGGCGGCGGCGCTGGCGGGACCTACACATGGGAGATCGTGCAGGGCGGCGATAAGATCGCGCTGGTCAGCCCGTCGTTCGCGGGGGGTGGCGCGCCGACCCCGCCGGGAACCGATGATGACAGCGTGCGAATCCTGGGTCTGGCGCCCTCGGCGGCGCTCAACGACGTCCAGATCAAGGCGACCTGGCGCTCGGCCGACGGTTCCCAGGAGTGCTCGGACATGCTGGAACTGACGGTGATCGCAGCGACGCTCACGCTACGAGCCGATGGAGTGTGGTCGAACGCGAACGATGCGGTCCGAGATCAGACGAGGGGGGACCCGGCGCTGGGCGACATCCGCCCGGACATCCCGCTCGGCGCGAAAGGATTTTTTCAAAACGTTGAGATCGCCTCGACCGTGACGCCGTGCGTCGACGCATTCCTGAGCGATCTCGAATTCGTTCAGCAGAAGCAAGGCTGGGCCATCCGGCGATCGAGCGCGGGGTTCAACCAGGTCGACTGGTTCGAATCGTGCGATCCCACAGCCGGCGGCGATTCATGGTGCGACGACAGCCCGTCCGCGGATTCGCAGGACACGGCCGCAACTGTGACCGAAGGATGCGCGGTGTTCATGGTCGACAGCCCCGGGATCGTGGTCGCGGGGGGCGCATGCGGCGGCGCCGATACGGACATGACGAATCTGTTATGCATGCGATTCCGGTCGCGACTTTGTGCGGACGGCTATCGAGTGTCCAGCAACTCGATCCGCTGGTGGGTCAAGAGGGAAGTGAGGTGTGATCTCGGCGCGTGGTTGCGTCAGGACAACTTCTACGGCAACTCGTTCGGCGCCGGCGAAGGGGCCGTGTGCCCGCTCCCCGGCGCGACCTCGCCAATTGCGGCGCCGCAGGAGGATGGGCGATCGGCTTTGCGCCAATGGGACCTCAAGAGTTTGGTCCGCGAGCTGGACGACGCCGACCCCGTCGTCCGTGGACGCGCGGGGATGGCCCTCTTGACGAGGCTGTCGCCCGGCACGCTCTCGCCGGCGCAGCGCGCCTCAATCGTCGAGGATCTTGTTCGTGTCGCTGGGCGGACCAGGGAGCGGTACGAGTTCGATTCCGCGGAACTGTGGGCGATTCGGGCGTTGGGGCGAGCGGGCGCTACGGAAGCAGTCGAGGTGCTCCTCGATCGGGTGGGCGACGAGTTCCCGCGGTTTGTGACGGCTTCGTCTCGGCGAACCCCAGCGGCGGGCGCATTGGCCCGGATCGGCGTCCCCGCGGTCGCCCCGATCCTGGAGCGGTGCGGCACGGCGGACGCGGAGAAGTGGCGTCTGATGGCGGGCGTGCTTCGGCGGATCGACAAGGATTCCGCGCTGGTGCGCGAGGCGATGCGCACGATGCTCGAAGCGCAGGCGTGGTTCGAGTCGGTGGAGGCCGCGGGCGGCGTCCCGCAGCCGGACGAGGCCGAGCGCGCCCGTCGGGCGCGGGTCAAGCAGC
>RFGI01000039.1 GCA_003696725.1 Planctomycetota bacterium
CCGGTCCGCCGGCGGAAGATCCGGCACAGGTGATAGACCGAGACGCCCGCCAGGCCGGCCAGCCCATCCAGCGAGTGGGACGCCGATGGGTCCGCCGCGATGGCGCGGATGACGGCGTCGACGGCGTCGCGGTGGGCGTCCGTGGCGCGCGGGCGCCGGGGTCCGGGCCGATCCCCGCGCAGGGCGCCGGCCGTGGCGCGGAGCGTCGCGTCTAGGACGCGCAGGGCCGCCTCCGTCGCCTCCAGCTCCGTCATCGCGGGGGCGCCGGCGGTCACACGACGCTGCAGCAGGTACACCTCGGCGGGGATCGGCGCCGACGCGATGGGGAAGATCGGATCCCCCTCGGCCAAGGCGGGGTCCACGCGCTGGAGCGCCTCGCGCAGCACCGCCGTCGGGAAATGGAAGGCGTCGTTGACGTCCGGCTCGCCCACGAACCGCCGGCGGAACTCCTGCCCCGCGTTGTAGAACATCACTCGGTCCGGGCTGGCGATGACAGGCTCGCGCCCGGCCTGTTCGATCTGCACGAAGCGGCGCGGGAAGACCAGCATGTGTGTTCGCACCCGGTCCAGGGCCCAGAGCGAACCACCCGGCCGGGCGCGGTACCGGTCGATCACCACCGAGTCTGAGCGGAAGACCGCGACGTTCTCGTCCTCGCCCGCTCGCGTGGGCGCGCAGACGCACCAGGGCGTGAACTCGTCGGTCGATGGGAGGTCCGCGACGAAGCGCATGGAACCTGGGAGGGCCTCGGCTGGTGCGTGCCGAGTGGAGTACGCGGGCCCGAGCCCCGCGGTTTCATCGGGATCAGCGGGCGGGACCGGCGGTCATGCTACGCTGGCGCCCATGTCGCCCGAGGAGGCCCGAGCCCTGATGCGCCAGTGGACGGCGTCGCCGTCCTTGCGCGGGCATATGGAGGCCGTCGCCGCCTGCATGGGCGCCTACGCCCGGCGGCTGGCGCCCGCGGAGGAGGACCGCTGGGTCGTCGCCGGCCTCTTGCACGACTTCGACTACGAGAAGCATCCCACGCCCGAGGAGCATCCCTACACAGGCGTGGCCCACCTCGAATCGATCGGGGTCGACGACGAGATCCGCGCGGCGATCCTCGGGCACGCCGACTACACCGGCGTCGCCCGCGACACGCCCATGGCCCGGGCGCTCTACGCGGTGGACGAGCTGGCCGGCTTTCTCGTCGCCTGCGCCAAGGTCCGCCCGACGGGGGTGGAGGGCATGAAGCCCTCGAGCGTCAAGAAGAAACTCAAGGACAAGTCGTTCGCGGCGGCGGTCAACCGGGACGACATCCGCCGCGGCGCCGAGGCCTTCGGCGTGGAGCTCGACGAGCACATCCGGACCTGCATCGACGCCGTCGCCGAGGCCCGCGATCGCGTCGGCGTGTGACGCCCATGCCCATCGCGCTGACCAGGCAGATCAGCCCCGCGATCGCCGCGTGCGAACTGACCTATATGGACCGCGCGCCGATCGACCCGGCCCGCGCCGCCCGGGAGCACGCGTCGTACGAGGACGCGCTGCGGGCGCTCGGCGCCGAGGTCGTCTCGCTCCCCGCCGACCCGGGCCTGCCGGACTGCGCGTTCATCGAGGACACGGCGCTGGTGATCGACAACGTGGCGGTGATCGCGTCGATGCGCCGCCCGTCGCGCGCCCCCGAGATCGAACTGGCCGCGCGGCTGCTCGCGACGCAGCGCGAGATCGCCCGGATCAGGCCGCCGGCGTATCTCGAAGGGGGGGACGCCTTCCTCGTCGGCCGGACGGTCTTCGTGGGGGTGTCCTCACGGACGAACGAGGCGGGAGTCGAGGCCCTGCGGTCGATCGCCGAGCCCCTGGGCCATCGCGTCGTCGCGGTCCCGGTGACCGGGTGCCTGCACCTGACGACCGGGGCGTCTTTTCTGTCGGAGGGGCGGGTGCTGGCGAACCCGGCGTGGATCGACGTCGAGCCAATCCGCCGCGCCGGGGCCGAGGTCGTCGCCGTCCATCCGGAGGAGCCCTGGGCCGCCAACACCCTCCGGCTGGGGGGCGCGACGCTCATGGCCGGCGGTTTTCCGCGGACCCGCGAGATCGTCGAGGGCCTGGGGATCCGGACGAAGGTCACGCCGATCGACGAGATCCAGAAGGCCGAGGCGGGCCTGACCTGCATGAGCCTGATCTTCGAGGGCGACGCCGACGCCCTGCGCGCCGCTACGGCTGATCCGGCGACGCCGGCTCGGCGCTCGACAGCGCGGGCGTGAGGATCTCGACGCGCGAGGGGTTGACGATCCGGAGCTTGAGCGCCGGGTCCACCCGCGAGTCGCCCTCGACGCCCACGATCGAGCCGAGCTTGCCGTTGAGGTCCACGCCGGGGGTGGGCACGAGGTACGCGATGGTGCGCCCGGCGCCGGCCTCGACGCTCTCGAGCCGGTACATCAGCGGCAGCCGTCGGCCGTCGTACAGGGCGCTGGCCGTCAGCCGGCCGACCAGGGCGTAGGGCCGGGTCCGGTCCAGGCGTTCGAGCCTCTGGGCGATGGCGTCGGCGGCCCGGCGGGCCTCCTCGCTGGCCGCGTCGATCGCCCGCAGCTGCGCCTGCACCTCGATGCGCAGATCCAGCAGGGCGACGCGGTTCTCGGCGAGGGTGCGCCAGGCCCGGTTCTCCTCGGTGTCCGGCAGGGACGCGGCGAACCGGCGGTACTCGCCGGCCAGAGCGTCGAGCTCGGCGTCAGGGGCGGGCGCCTCGGCGATGGCGCGGAACGCCGCCTCGAGGGCCTCGATCGACGGGATCGGCCGGTCGGCCTTATCAGAGGCCGCGTCCCGGCGCGTCGGCGACGGGGCGTCTGTGGCCGGCGCTTGCGCCGCGGGCGCCGTGGTCGCGTCAGCGGGCGCGTCGACCTCGGCGGTCGGAGACGGCGCGGGCGTCTCGGTCGGCGCCGCGCCCGCGGGCTGGTTCGATGGCGCGATCGGCGCGGGCGTCGGCGACTCGACGGGCTGCGCGCGGGCGGGGTTCTGGTCCGACGCGCGCGCCGGGGCGTCCCGGTCGCTGACCGGCTCGGGCGACGCGGGCCGCTGGGCGAGCGCTGGCTCCGGAGTTGTGTCGGCGGTCTGCGCGGGGCTCGGCGTCGGTTCGCCGGGCCGATCGGCGTCGGCGGTCTGCGCCGGGGTCGGCGTGACGCCGCCGGAGGCGGGCGTCGGCGCGGGCTCGGCCGGGCGCGTGGCGTTGCGCGCGAGCTCCTGCTTGGCGCGCTGGGCGGCGCGCCACGCGGCGACCTCCGCGGGCGACGCCCGGCGGGTGAACTGCGCGCTGATGTACGCCCGGGCTGAGTTGGGCGGGGCGACGATGTACGCCTCGGGCTCGCCGTTCTCTTTGTTGGTCAGCACACCGAGCAGCTTCAGCCCGGTCCCCGGGGGCAGCGAGGCCGGCAGCAGCCGTTTCCAGGACTCGGCGAGCGCCGCGCCGTGGATGTTGCGCGCCGTGAGCCGGCTGGGCCGGGTGAGCACGACCACGCGGCGGGCCTCGTCGGCGTCGGCGTCCTCGACGCTCACCAGCGCCGGCAGGGTGTCGGGGTACCCGACGCGGAGCCAGCCGAAGTCCTCCCCGTCGACGCGGAGGACGTCGCCCCGCCGGGCGTAGCCGACGGCGTACCACGCCGCGCCCGCGCCGCAGCGCAGGTACACGTTGTCGCCGGTGACGACGACGTGATACGGCTCGACGGGCGTGGTCTGCGCCGCCGCCGGCGCGCCGGCGACCAGCGCACCCATCGCGGCGATCACGGCGAGGCTGATGGATCGGCTCGTCCGGTGGCGCATCGGAGAACTCCCTTTCTCGGCTCGGCGCGGCGATCCCGCGGCGACGCGCCCCAAGATACGCGCCCGCGCCGGCCCGTGCGACGCCGGCGCGCCCGGGCCCGATCCGTTGACCACCTCCCGGGCCCCGGATACCTTCGCCCCCGCTATGGATCGGCGTGCGCAGGGCCCGATCATCACGACGCTTGCGTGTCTCGGGCTGCTGGGGGGGTGCGCGTCGCCCTGGACCACCGACGCCGGCGAGGCCCTGCGGCGGTCCGTCGCCCAGACTGTCGATCGTGAGCTCGCCGAGGCCCGCGAGTCGCCCGCCCCGGCCCCCGCGCCCGAGCCGGGCGCCGACCCCCTGGGCTTCTCGGAGGAGCGGCTGCGCGAGCTCGACGAGATCAGCGGGGCGTCGTCCTTCGGCGCGGTCGAGCCGCCCCTGGGCCCGGACCTCTTGGGCCAGGAGACGCGCATCGCGTCGATCTCGCTGAGCCAGGCCGTCCGCCGCGCCGTGGAGCAGAACCTGTCGGCGCAGATCGCCCGGCTCGACGCCGCCGCGACCGGCGCCGACCTCGTGGCGGCCCAGGCGTTCTTCGACTGGACGTTCTTCGCCGACGCGACGTTCCAGCTGACCGACGAGCCGTCGGTGGTGCCGATCATCGGCGCCGTGCCCATCGGGACGGGGTTCAACCGGTCCAAGTCGTACACGTTCGACGCCGGGCTCCGCCGACCGCTGACGACCGGCGGCCGATTCCAGGTGCAGCAGACGCTGAGCATCTTCAATAACCAGAGCCCGGGCCGGCGCCTGTCGCCGGACCCCGCGCGCACCGCGACGCTCGACCTGAGCCTGGACCAGCCGCTCCTGCGGGGATTCGGCTCGGACGTGGCGCTCGCGGAAGTGCGCCTGGCGCGGAACCTGGACCGGGCCCAGCTCGAGGCCCTCCGCGATGAGCTGCTCACCGTCGTCACCGAGACCGAGCGCGCCTACTGGCGCCTGGCCCGCGCCCACCGCGAGGCGCAGATCCGGACCCGGCTGCTGGAGCGTGGCGTGCAGACGCGCGACATCCTGCGCGAACGGCTTTCTTTCGACGTTCGCCCCGCGGAGTATTCCGACGCCGTCGCCCAGGTGGAGACCCGGCGGGCGGACCTGATCCGCGCGATCAACGAGGTGCGCCTGGCGTCGGACGATCTCAAGGCGCTCCTGAACGACCCGACGCTGCCGGTGGGCGGCGAGGCCGTGCTCCGCGCCGCGGACGACCCGCCGGGATCGGCCGTCGAGGTCAGCCTGCTGGACTCGATCGAGACGGCGCTGGCCCGCCGGCCGGACATCCAGCGGGCGATCCTCGCCATCGACGACGCCGCGATCCGCGAGACGGTCGCCGACAACGCGCGCCTGCCGCGGCTGGACCTCCGCCTGGCGGCGACGCTCACCGGGCTGGACGACTCGACCAGCGGCTCGTTCGACACGCTGGGCGACGGGGACTTCGTCGACTGGCTGGCGGGGCTGTCGTTCGAGCGGCCCATCGGCAACCGGTCCGCCGAAGCGGGGTTCCGGCGGGCGCGGCTCGAGCGGCTGCGCTCCGTGGTCGCCTACCGCGCGGTCGTGCAGGGCGCCGTCGTCGAGATCAAGCGGGCGCTGCGGGCCATCGACACCAACCGCCGGCTGATCGAGCAGACCCGCATCAGCCGGCTCGCCGCGGCGGAGAACCTCCGCACGCTCCTCGTCGAGGAGGAGAACATCCGAGGGCTGACGCCGGAGTTCCTCAACCTCAAGTTCCAGCGGCAGGAGGCGCTGGCCTTCGCCGAGAGCGCCGAGGTCGCCGCACGCACCGACTACGCCACCGCGATCGCGGACCTGGCCCGCGCCATGGGGACGGCGCTGGAGCGCAACGGCGTGACCCTGCGCGTCGAGGATCCGGGCGACGCCCGGGCGGAGCCCCGTGATGACGACGCCGGCGGCTGACCCGGCCGCGCTGGCGCGCGCCGCCGGGGCGCTGCGCGCCGGGCGCCTGGCGCTCTTCCCGACGGAGACCGTCTTCGGCGTGGGGGCGGACCTCTTCAGCGAGGCCGCCGTGGACCTGCTCTATCGCGTCAAGCGCCGGCCGCGGTCCCGGCCGCTCCTGGCCCACGTCCGGGACGCGGTGATGGCGCGCCGGCTCGTCTGTGACTGGCCCGCCCGCGCCCAAGCGCTCACCGAGCGGTTCTGGCCCGGGCCGCTGGCGCTGATCCTGCCGCGCGCCGCCGGTGTGCCGGACACGATCACCGCGGGCGGGACGACGGTCGGCCTGCGCTGCCCGGACCACCCGGTCGCGCTGGCGCTGATCGAAGCCCTCGGCGGGCCCATCGCCGGGACTAGCGCCAACGAGCACGGCGAGCCGCCCGCCTCGACCATTCACGAAGCCAGGCGGTGGTTCCCCCAAGGCGTCGTCGAGGCCGTCGACGGCCCGCCGGCGCCGGCGGGCGCGCCCTCGACGGTGCTCCTCCTGGGCGAGGACCCGTCGGCGGACCGCATCCTCCGCGAGGGCCCGATCACCGCCGAGCTGCTGGGCCTGGAGTGACGCCCGGCGCCCGGGCTCGCACAAGGATCTGTTCGGCGGATCAGTGGGACGGGCGTCTCGCCCAGTGGGACGGGCGTCTCGCCCAGTGGGACGGGCGTCTCGCCCGTCGTGGTTGACAATGAAATCGACCGAAACGACCGTCCCGCCTGCTGTCACTGTCTCGGGCGACCCCTGAGCGATCCGTCAAACAGAATCTAGGCTGTGTGTGCATGACCGCGACGACCGGCGTGATCCCGATCCCCGATGGCGACGAGGCGCTGGCGCAGCTCCGCGTCCTGGGCGCACCCATGGCGCTGTGGGCGGTGAACAACCTCCGCCGGGCGCTGCCCATTGAGCGGATCGTGGTCGTCACCCGCGACGACGCGATCGGGAGGATGGCGCGGCTGAACGGGGTCCGGGTTCTCGATGCGGCGCCCGACGGCGCCGTGATCCGGCACGACCTCGCCCGGCCGTTCCTCTCGCGCGCCGCGCTCGTGCGGGCCCTGGACGCGGGCGCCGAGGACGCCCACGCGCACGCCGACACCCCGATCGAGGGGCTGCGTGTCGGTGAGAACGCCGACGCGGCGCTCGTCGAGGCGGTCGCGCGCGGGCTGGCGCCGGACG
>RFGI01000205.1 GCA_003696725.1 Planctomycetota bacterium
CGCCGACGCCCGCCCGCCCGCGGCCAACCCCTCCCCGGCCGTCGAGATCGACGCGCCCGCCGCCGACGCCGACACCAGCCCGCCAGCCGGCGCCCCGCTCGAAACCGCCGAAGCCCGGCCGGACCCGCCCGCGGCGGCGATCGACGACGAATCGCCCGACGAGCGCCGCGAGCGCTTGGCGCGCGAGCTTGCCGACCTGCTCCGTGCCGCCGTGCGCGGGACCGACGCTCCCATCCGCGAGTACGCGGCCCTGGCCGCCCTCGAGCTGATCGCGCCGGGCGTCGCCCCCGACCCGCAGTCCATCCCCGCCCTGACGCCGAGGGAGATCGACCTCCTCGGCGCCTGGCGCGAGTTCTTCCGCACCGCCGATGAGCGCCTGGCCAGCAGCCCCGACGACGCCGGCGCCCTCGCCGACGCGGCCCGCGCCCTCGACGACGCTATGAGTCAGTGGCGCACGCTCGGCGTGGCCCACGCCGCCCTGTGCTCGCGCGTCGAAGGCTTTGGGCAGTACACGCCCCTGCCTACGCCGCGACTGCTCGCCGGCCGCACCAACCCCGCGATCGTCTACGTCGAGGTCGAGAACTTCACTCATCTTGCATCCGCGACCGCCGACGGCGAGCCGGGATACACGGTCGAGCTCACCCAGGAGCTCTCCCTCTACCACGACGCCGACGGCCTGCTCGCCTGGCGTCGGCCCGCCCAGACCATCCGCGACACGTCGCGCCGCCGACGCCGCGACTTCTTCATCGTCCAGCGGATCGACCTCCCGCCCACGCTCACGGTGGGGGCGTACCGGCTCAAGATCACCCTGCGCGAGCCCGCCACCGGCGCCGTCGCCGAGGCCGTCCTCCCCCTCGAGATGGTCGCCGACGCCGCCCTCGTCCGCGCGCCGTGACGCGCCCCACCCTCACCCGCCCCCAACATCCCCAACCCGGGGATGTCGCGCCGTGATGCCCGCGCGCCCCGGCCGGCTCCGATTCTTGATTCTTTTTTCTTGACTCCGCCCGCCGTCACGCGACACTGATCCGCGGACACGAACCCCAACCCGGAGCCTCGCCATGACCACGCGACACGGATTCTCTCCCTCTCTCTCTCTCTCTCTCTCTCTCTCGGCCTGACCGCCGCCGGCCCGGCGCTGGCGTCGCCCGCCGTCGAGACCCGCTGGGCTGACCTCGACGCCGACGGCGTGCCCGACACCGCCGTCATCGTCACCGAGCGCGTCGGCCTGACCGAGCGCCGGCTGATCCGCGGCGTCTCCGGCGCCGACGGCCGGGTCCTGTTCACCACCGACCAGACCCGCCGGATCGCCCCGGACCTCGACGCCGACGGCGCCGTCACCTCGCGCGACCTCGCCCTGCTCCTGGCTCGCCTGGGCGAGCCCGCCCCCGACCCCGGCCTCGCCGCCGGCCTCTCGCCCGACCTCGACGGCGACGGCCTGGTCGCCACGCCCGACCTCGCCCTGCTCCTGGCTCGCCTGGGACAGCAATCCCCATCCTCGGTTTACGGCGGCAGAGGATCGCCCTGCCCCGGCATCACCTGCCCAGACGGGTCCTGCGCCCCGTGCCGATTCCCCGGCGCCCCGCCCGGCGACGGCGACCCCGACGGCGGGCTCGGCGACACCGGCGTCAACCCCAACGACCCCGACAGCGGGCCCGACCCCAACGCCCCCG
>RFGI01000206.1 GCA_003696725.1 Planctomycetota bacterium
ATCGGGGACCGGCTCGACGCCGGCCACGCCGATCGCGTGATCGACGCCGAGGGGCTGATCGTCGCCCCGGGCTTGATCGACCCGCACGTGCACCTGCGCGAGCCCGGCCACGCCGAACGTGAGACCATCGAGACGGGGACGTCGGCGGCCGTCGCCGGTGGCTTCACATCCGTGGTGTGCATGCCCAACACCGAGCCGGCGCTGGATGCGCCCGAGCGGGTCGAGTGGGTGCGGGCGCGGGCGGCGTCGGCGGGCCGATGCCGGGTCTTCTGCGCGGGCGCGGCGACCGTGGGCCGGCGTGGCGAGCGGGTCGCCGAGGTGGGCCTGATGGCGCGGGCCGGCGCGGTCGCCTTCACCGACGACGGCGACGCCGTCGCGGACGCGGGCGTGATGCGCGCCGTGCTGGTCGCGGTGAAGCCCACCGGCCGGGTGTTCATGCAGCACGCGCAGGAGCCGAGCCTCACACGGGGCGCCTCGATGCACGCCGGCCCCGTCGCGACCAGGCTGGGGCTCGTCGGCTGGCCCGCGGTCGCCGAGGAGGTCGTCGTCGAGCGGGACCTCCGGCTCAATCGCGCCGTCGGCTGCCGGTATCACGTCCAGCACGTCAGCAGCGCCGGCACGGTCGAGATCCTGCGCGCCGCCAGACGAGACCCGGCCGTCGCGGCGCTGGTCACCGGCGAGGCCTCGCCGCATCACCTGACGCTGACCGACGAGGCCTGCGACGGGTTCAACACCATGGCCAAGGTCAACCCGCCGCTGCGGTCGGCTTCGGATGTCCGCAGGCTCCGGCAGGGCGTGGCCGACGGCGTGATCACCGTCTTGGGGACCGACCATGCCCCGCACACCGCAGACGCCAAGGCCACAGATTTCGCCGCCGCGGCGTGGGGGATGACGGGCCTCGAAACGGCCCTGCCGCTCTACGCCGAGGCCCTGGTCGCCAGCGGCGCCGTCAGCTGGCCGCGTCTGATCGAATTGCTGACGCTCGGCCCGGCCAGGCTGTGCGGGCTCGATCGGGCGGGGCTGGGGTCGATCTCGACGGGCGGCCCAGCGGACCTGACCCTGATCGACCCGGACGCCGAGTGGGAGTTCCGCGCGGCTGAGTCAGCCAGCAAGGCCCGGAACTCGCCCTTCGACGGCCGACGGCTCACGGGTCGGGCCGTCGGGACCATCGTCTCGGGAGAGGTCCGGCACGACCGTCTCGAGCCGGAGCGGGCGGCCGTCTGAGCGACCAGCCGACAGACGCCTGTGGGCCCTCCAGGCTTGCCGAACCGTGTCCGGGTGGTAGTATGCCGGTTCCGGCCGGTGTCGGCGGGCCGGGAAGAGGCTGGCGGCGGGAAGCGCCCTCGGCCTCGGTGGTTGCAACTCGGACACGCCGGGCCCAATCCCGGGCCCACCCCCGAAGCGCGCCCCGCGACGGCGGGTCGGCGGCGTCGGTCGCGGCTCATCCCGAGCCGGGTCCGGGGCCGACCGGCCGACTCCCGCCGTTGGCGTCGCTGCACGAAGGAAGGACGACCCGCATGCCGTCGCTTGTGGAAGAACTGATCGAATCGGGGATCCATTTCGGCCAGCGCGCCAGCGGCTGGAACCCGAAGATGGCGCCCTACATCTACGCCAAGCGCAACGGCATCCACATCATCGACATCAAGGAGACGGTCAAGGGCCTCCTGCTCGCGAAGAAGTTTCTCCAGCGCACCGTCGCCGACGGCAAGGACGTCTGCTTCGTCGGGACCAAACGCCAGGCCAAGTCGGTCCTCGAAGAGCGGGTCTCCGCGGTCAAGATGCACTACGTCACGGAGCGCTGGCTCGGCGGGACGCTGACGAACTTCCGCACCATCCGCTCCCGGCTCAAGAGGCTGGAGGAGCTCGAGCAGATCGAGCGCACCGACAACTTCCAGTCGTACTCCAAGAAGATGGAGAGCCGCCTGCGGCGGGAGATGGCCAAGATCAAGCGGAACCTCGACGGCATCCGCAACATGTCCAAACTCCCCGGCGCGGTCGTCGTGGTGGACGTCCGGCGTGAGATCAACGCCCTCCGCGAAGCGCGAAAACTCGGCGTGCCGACGGTGGCGCTCATCGACACCGACGGGGATCCGAACCTCGTGGACATCCCCATCCCCGGCAACGACGACTCGATGCGGGCCATCGACGTGGTGCTGCGCGAGTTGTGCGCCGCGATCGCCGAGGGCAAGCAAGGCCGGCAGGCCACCGCCGAGGGCGCCGACGAGGCCGAGCCCGCCGCCGAGCCCCGCCCGCGGCGCAGCAGCCGGGCCCGCTACCGCGCCGACGAGCCGGCCCCCGTCGCCGGCCCCACCGAGTCCGAGCCGGCCGCGTCCACGAACCCCGCCGGCTGACGCGATCGATCCGCCCGGCGCCCCGCGCCGCCGCGACCCGAAGCACCGAACCAAACGACCCAGGAGTCTCGCCGCGATGGCCGATGTGAGCGCGAAGGATGTGATGGCCCTCAGGGCCGCCACCGGGATGGGGATGATGGACTGCAAGCGCGCCCTCACGGAGACGGCCGGGGACATCGCCGCCGCCGAGGAGTGGCTCCGCAAGAAGGCCAAGGGCAAGATGGACAAGCGCGCCGACCGCCCCGCGGGCGAGGGGCGCGTCGTTGTCGCCGTGTCCGACGACGGCCGCAACGCCGTCATCTTCGAGGTCCGCACCGAGACGGACTTCACGGCCAAGAACGAGAAGTTCGACACCATGTGCGAGGCCATCGCCCGTCACGCCCTGACCCTCCCCGCCGGGGAGATCTCGGCCGACGACGCGATCACCAAGGCCGTCGACGACGTCCGCCTCACCACCGGCGAGAACGTGCAGTTCGCCCGTGGTCACAAGACCGAGGGCGGCTCGAACACCGCCTACGGTGTGTACGTCCACCACGATGGCAAGACCGGCGTCCTCGTCCAGGGTGAGGGCGACGTCCCCGAGCGCCTCCTGCGCGACATCGCCATGCACATCGCCGCCGTCCAGCCCCGCCCCTTGGCCGTCACCCCCGAGGGCGTGCCCGCGGACATCGTCGAGAAGGAGCGGGCCTTCGCCTTGGAGGAGGCCCTGAGCAGCGGCAAGCCGAAGGAAATCGCCGAGAAGATCGTCGAGGGCAAACTCCGCAAGCTCTTCGAAGGGCTCGCGCTGCTCCGGCAGCCCTTCGTCAAGGACGACTCCAAGACCATCCAGGACTTGCTCCCGCCCGGCGCCCAGATCGTCGCGTTCTACCGCTGGCAGGTCGGCGAGACCGGCTGACGACTCGGCGCTCCCGGCCCGGCCGCGTCCGTACTTACGCCGGCGCGATCGGGTCGTCCGGTCATCGCCGGACGTGATGATCTATACTCGACCGCCGGCGGGTTCGGGCCCGCCAGCGCGGGCGTAGCTCAGTTGGTAGAGCGTCAGCCTTCCAAGCTGAATGTCGCCGGTTCGAGTCCGGTCGCCCGCTGTCCCGGATCATCGAGGGATCGAACGGCGCAGGTCGCACGCGGGCCGGGGCGTGAACCACAACCAACGGGGCCTCGATCCCAGCCAGCCACCCGTGTCGGCCGCCTCCATGTGTGGGACCGGCTGCGTCGGGATGATGGCGCCGACAACGGGTGACACGAAGAACGGGTGCGGGCGGCGCCAGGGCTGCCGTGCCCCATGCCGCGAGGATTCGGTTGGTCGCGCCGCGGTGCAGGGGTTGACGGCGGCCCGCGCCCGGATACTATGTGTCACACAGTATCATAAGCCGGAGGCGACACGATGCGGATCGAGCGGGAGTTGATGCGAGGCGCCGGGCCCGTGGCCGTGCTCAAGCTGCTGGAGCCCCGCGAGCGGTACGGCTACGAGTTGGTCGAGGCGCTGTCGAGGCGGACGGACGGGGTTCTCGCGATGGGCCAGTCCACGCTCTATCCGATGCTGTACAACCTCGAAGCCAAGGGGCAGATCAAGGGCGAGTGGAAGGCCGGTCCGGGCGGACGGCAACGGAAGTACTACCGGCTGACGCCCAAGGGCCGCCGACGGCTTTCCCGCGACTCGCTCCAATGGAACGCCGTGGTGCGCGCGATGGAGGCGATCGGCGTCGTCGCCGGGCCCAACCCGGGGGCGTCGACATGATCGCCGAGCAGAGGGGGATCATGCGCGCGCTGGCCACCACCCCGATGCGCGATCTGCTGCGCGGCCGGCTGAGCGGTCGGCTGGATCTCGAGCGGGCGATCGGCGAGGCCGACCTCCCCGAGCCCGCGGCGCAGTTGGTCCGGCAAGTGGCTGGGCGGACGCGGCTGTCGCGGCTCGAACGGGCAGAGGTGGCGCGCGAGATCGCATCGCACTTCCGAGAGGGGCTCGACGCCGGCCGGGACACGGACGATCTCATCCGGGCGTTCGGCGATCCCGCGGTTGCGGCCCGTCTGATCCGGCGCACCAAGAAACGGGCGCGGAGCACGCTGCACAAGCTCTGGACGAGGGGCTGGCAGGCCGTCGGCGTGGCGGCGCTCATCCTGGCCGCGGCGTACTCGATTCAGACCGTGCGATTCCGCATCGGCGCGCCGGTCGTGGCGCATGACTATCTCGCAGACCTGAACGCGGACGCCGCCGCGGTCCCCGCCGCGGAACGCGCCTGGCCGATTTACGAGCGGGCCATCGCGGCGTTCGTCGAGCCGCCGCGCAAGATCCCCGCCGAGACAGAGCCGCCTATGCCGGGTGAGTTTGTGTCAAACGCACAGACGCGGATCGACGTGGACGAGGTCGATCCGGGCGAGGAGGACTGGCCAGAAGTAGTCAACCACATCCGCGCCAATCAAGACACGCTGGCGCTGCTTCGAACGGCGGCGACGCGGGCGCATATGGGCCTGACGCTCTCAGCGCCGGCGGGCGCGGCGCCGGAGGAGGGCGCGGCCGATGTGTTCCAGGGTGCGCTGCTCGCTCTGAGCATCCCCCACCTCGGCCAGATGCGGCGGTTGGCGAGCCTGCTCTGGGCGGACGCCCGCCTGGCGGTGGTCGAGGACGACGGGGCGCGGGCCGCCTCCGATCTGGTCGCGCTCATCCGGATGGCGGCGCACGCCCGCGAACCGGCCACGCTCATCAATCAGCTTTTCGGCTTGTCGATCCTTGACCTGGCGCTGGACGGCGTGTCGCATATCCTCGCCGATCACCCCGCGACGTTGACCGACGAGCAGTGGTCCCGCGTGGCGCACACGCTGGCCGGGTGGTGCGGCGGGGGACGAGTCCGGATCGAGTTCGGCCCGGAGCGTCTTTATTTTTATGACGCCCTCCAACGGATCTACACCGACGACGGGCGCGGAGACGGGCGCCTGACCCTCGAGGGGCTGCGGGCGATGAACTCTCTGCTCGCCGCGACCGAACACAATTCGAACCTCTCGGGGGCGGAGCGGCTGGCCGGCCCGATCCTCGCCGCGGCGATCGCCGGCCGCGCCGAGATGCGCCGGGAGTACGACCGGGTGGCGGACACCGCCGCCGACTACGCCGGGCGGGCGCCCTGGACGCGGGACGACGAGGCGTTCCAGCGGGAGACCGATCTCTCGTGGCTGGGCCTGCGCAGCTCGGTCCGGTACATGCTCGTCTCGCAACTGGCGCCGGCGTACTGGCACGTCGTCAACCGGGGGGACGAGGTCGGGATGAGGCGCGATGGGACGCTGGTGGCGATCGCGATGGAGCTTTATCGTCAGCGCCACGGGGTGTACCCGGAATCGCTCGACGCGCTGACGCCCGACCTGCTCCCGAGCGTCCCGCGTGACATCTTCGACGGATCACCCGTCCGGTGCATCATCCGTGACGGGTCGTACACGCTCTACTCAATCGGCGCGGACGGTGACGACGACGCCGGCGCCCCGGCTCTTGATCTGGTCGGCGGACGGGACCCAAGGGCGGCGCGCCGCGGGCCGAACCCCGTCAACGGCGACTGGGTGCTGTTCCCTCCTGAGCCGCGCTAGAGCGCAGGGCCGCTCGTGAGTCCGACCGCCGGCTGTGCCGCTCGGGGCCTCCGCACAGCGGCGAGCTTTCGGCCTCACAACAGGTCTGCAAAAAGACGCCGGGCGCTCCCGCGGAAGCCAAGCCCTTTGGTGGCTCCCGGGGTGCGCCCGGCGGTCGCGTTCAGGTTGTCGCGCGGCCTGGGCGGGAGAGCGCTCCACGCCGCCGCGCGCCGGGCGGGGTCAGGAGCCGGTCCCGCCACCGGCCGGGACGATGGTGGTCATGCCCCAGTTGGAGATGAGGGTGACGAGGTCGATGGTGTCGACGACGCCGTCCATGTTGATGTCGCCCATGAGGGCGGCCTCGGGGAGTTGCTCGGGGCACGCCACCGGGGGCGTGAGGGGATCGCCGTCGGCGCGGCGGAGCTTGAGCAGGTAGGTGCCGCAGACCCCGTGTGGCCGGCCGGTCTGATCGTTGAAGCCGTCGAAATCGAAGTCGCCCTTGCCGGTGACGCCGAACGTGATGACGCCGTTGACGTCCGCGACGACGCACAGCTCGGAGTAGCCGCTCTGGGAGTAATCAACGGGAGGATCGCCCTCGACACCGACGCGCTTGAAGTTGGGGAAATCGGGCCCGCCGTCGTCGTCGAACCGGATGA
Organism: Planctomycetota bacterium; assembly: GCA_003696725.1. Taxonomy (GTDB): domain Bacteria; phylum Planctomycetota; class Phycisphaerae; order Phycisphaerales; family UBA1924; genus J020. Next base: position 6,557 of record RFGI01000206.1, read on the forward strand.
GGTCGCAGTTCTTGTCGAACCAGCCCAGGACGGTGTCGGTGGGCTGGCAGTCCTCGTCGATGCCGCTGACGACGGTGATGCAGTAGGCGGCCAGGGGCTCGAGGCCGGTGAAGCAGATGAAGTCGCGGTCGACGCAGACCTGCTCACGGCCGGTGGTGTTGTCGATCTCGATGTGGACGTTGGTGGCGCCCGACGGGGCGGTGAAGTTGAGGCGGAAGGCCTCGGCGCCGGTCTTGAACTCGTCGACGTAGGTGTCGACGCGGAGCGTCGCGCCGGAGTCATCCACGTACTCCACGGTGACGGTGAACTCGCCGATCTGGCCGTGCGGGGCGTTCTGGAAGAAGCCGTTGCAGTCGCCGTCGAACCCGTCGGGGAAGCCGGTGACGATCAGGCGGAGGCTCGCGGTGCCGTCGCCGTTGACGGTGAGGAGGTCGGCCCACCCGTCGCCGTCGATGTCCTCGGCCCAGAGGCCGGAGCCCTTGCCGTTGCCGATGCCCATGGCGCCGTTGTCGTTCTGAGCGAGGACGTTGTCC
>RFGI01000207.1 GCA_003696725.1 Planctomycetota bacterium
CCCTCAGGCCGATGATCGCCCCCGCCAGGGCGAGGTAGCCCGATGACACGTTCAGGTCCAGCAGGGCCCCGGCGACGATCGCGTACAGGACGGCGACGACGTGCTCGGCTTCGAGGATGACGCGCTCGAACTTGCGGAGCTCAGCCCCGGCGAGGTTCGCGATCACCACGCCGGCCATCATCGACGCCAGGAGCGGGCTGACGCGGAGTTCGACGGCGGCGCCGGTGATCAGGGCCACCACGCCGAGGAGAATCGCCAGGAAGTCGGGCCTGCTGTCGCCGGCGCGGCGCAGGCTGAACCTCGCCACGAGGCCCAGCGCCGCCGCGACCGCGCCCAGGGCGACGATCCGGAGCCCGGCCGTGATCAACCCCGCGCCGGGCTGCGCCATGGCGACGACCACCCCGAAGAACGTGACGGCGATCGGCGCTGACAGCCCAGCCCCGGCCCGCAGCGCCAGCACCAGCTCCGGCGGCGCACTGGCGCCGAGCCGGAGCGAGCGGGTCTCGGCGGCCCACCCGAGCCCGGACGCCGCGAGCACCGCCGCCACGAGCAGGGCCTGCGCCGGGTCGAAGCCGAGCACGAACCGCGCGATCATCGCCGCGCCGCCGCCGATCACGACCAGCGTCAGCCCGGCGTCCGCCAGCTGCATCTGGTAGACCGCGCGGGGGACTTGACGGAGGATGTCGGCGCGAAGCTGGAGCCCGATCATCAGCCCGACCCAGCCGAGCCCGATCGTCAGGATGGGCGCCGCTCGCGCCGCGTCCCCGGGGGCCACGATGCCCAGCGCGTCCGGGCCGATGAGCGCCCCGGCGCCGACGCCGAGCCAGCCCCCGCTCACCAGCGCCCCGACGAGCGTCGCGCGCCTGAGCCGGAGGAACCGCGGGCTGGTCGCCACCACGGCCAGCACGATCAGGAGCGCGATGCCGATGAGCGGTCGCATGGCGGGTCAGCGGGCGATGCTTATCGCTTGAGCCCGGCGACGGCCGTCACCGGTACCACCGCGGCGATGGGTTTGGCGTCGGCGCGCATCTGGTTCGTGACGTAGTCCAGGACCTGGGACGCCGTCTCGCTCGTCGTGACCGAGAAGAGCATGCGGCTGCCGGTGGTCCCCGGCAGCAGGGCCGCCAGCCCGGAGAAGATCGGCATCTCCTCGCGGAGCACCGTCGCCATGCCCTTGCTGTCGATCAGGGTGGCGCCGGTGATCCCGATGTCCAGAAGCGCGGTGAGCAGGTCGTCCATCGACGCCGGGTCCGACGCGATCACCACGAGGAGGACGTGAGACGGGGCGGTCGCGGGGCCGGCGGCGCTCGGGGCGTCCGGCGCCGTGGTCTCAGCCATGGGCCCGGTCCTCCTCGACCAGGGCCTCGAGCAGCGCCTCGGCGGAGTCGGCGGCCCGCAGACGGTCCAGCGCCCCCGGTGTGCGGGCCACCCGCGCCAGCCTGGCCAGGAGCCGGACGTGCTCCCACGGTTTCTCGGCGGCGCCGATCATGCAGAACACCAGGTCCGGCGCGGGCAAGTCCGTCCCCCCGAACGTGACGGCGGGCTCGACCCGCGCCACCAGGAGCACCGTCCGTTCCAGGCCCTCGATCATGGCGTGGGGGAACGCGACGCCCTCGGGGGTCGCCGTCGGGGTCTGGGCCTCGCGCTGGGCCAGCGCCTCTTGGATGGCGCGGGCGTCGGCCTGGGCGATCCGGGCCGCGGCGGCCTCGGCCAGCGCCGCCAGCACGGCGTCGCGGTCGGCCGGGTCGCGGATGATCAGCGCCGAGTTGGGGTTCAGGATCGGCTCGAGCCGCACGACGCCCTCCCGTGTCTGGCCCGGCACGATACCTCGGGCCGCGGGCGTCCGCTGGTCCTACGATGCCCGAGAGCCCCAGCGCGAAAGCCGGGCCGGCGCACGCCCAATCACACCGGCGGCGACACGGGAGGACCAGCCATGCTCACCCTCGCGGGGATGGAGGACATCGGGTTCTGGGCGGTCATCGGCGGGGTCGCGATGATCGGCATCCTGTGCGGGACGATCTCCTCGGTGTTCAAGACCCGCGCCCGGGAGCGCTCCCGGCGGGAGATCGCCGCGTACATCGCGGAAGGCTCCATGACCGCCGAGCAGGGCGAGAAGCTCATGCGCGCCGAGCCCGAGGACCACGACTGAAACCCCGATCAGGGAGTGCGACGCGATGGACGATGTGATCCGATCCGAGCCGTGGCTGCTGATCCCGCTGATCGCGATCGTGGGCGGGTTCTCCGTCGCGATCATCAGCACGATCGTGTGCACCATCGGCAAGATCGCCAAGACCCGCGCCTACGAGCAGTCACGCCGGGAGATCGCGGCGTACATCGCCGAGGGCTCGATGTCGCCCGAGGAAGGCGAGCGGATCCTGGACAAGAAGGCTTGAGAGAGGCCGGATCGGAGGCGGATATGGACGAGATCCTTCACGCCTTGGCGGACGCCCCCGCCATGCTGATGGCGCTGATCTTCGTGCCGATGGCGCTCCTGCTGACGGGGTTCGCGATCTGGATCGGCTGCCGCACCGCGGTGCTCAACACACGCCAGCGCGAGCAAACACGACGGGAGGTCGCGGCGTACGTCGCGGAGGGCTCGATCTCCGCCGAGGACGCGGAGAAGATCCTCTCGCCCTCGCCGTGGTACGCGACGATGATCGGCGCCGCGGGGTGGCGCGGCGCGACGGCGAAAGACCGGCCAGGGCCCCGCCGCGCCTGAGACCGCCGATCGCCCGCATGATCGCCGAGGCTCCCGACGCCCGGCCTTGTCCCCGGGCGACGGCCGCGGTATCCGGTGCGGGCGATGCTGCCCTCGGCGGACCTCGAGTACGACCTGCCCGAATCACTGATCGCGACGGCGCCCGCCGAGCCGCGCGACTCGGCCCGGTTGCTCGTCGTGCGCCGGGCCGATCCCGGCGTCCTCGAGCATCGCGCGGTCCGGGACCTCCCCGACTACGTCACGGCCGGCGATACGCTCGTCCTGAACCGCACGCGCGTGGTCCGGGCGCGGCTGGAGGGCGAACGCGAGGACACCGGCGGCCGGGTCGAGGGCCTCTGGCTCGGCGACACCGACGGGCCAAGCGGGACCTGGCGGGTCATGCTCCGGAGCAACGGCCGGCTGCGCGAGGGGGCCGTCGTTCGCCTGACGGGGCGCAGCCCGGGCGCCGAGGCCCGGATCACACTGCGGCGCCGGGAAGGCGACCATTGGGTCGTCTCGGTCGACCCGGAGGACGCGGACCTCGAGCGGATCGGCCGCACGCCCATCCCGCCCTACATCCTCAGGGCCCGCCGGGCGCGCGGCGAGGCCGGCGACGACGACCTGGACCGCCGGCGGTACCAGACGGTGTACGCATCCGAGGTCGAGGGGCGCGGATCCGTGGCTGCGCCGACGGCCGGGCTGCACCTGACCGACGAACTCCTCGGCCGGCTGACCGCCGCCGGCGTGCGCAGGACCGAGGTGGAGCTGAGCGTCGGTGTGGGCACCTTCGCGCCGATCACGACCGAACTCGTCGAGCGGCATCCGATGCATCCGGAGTGGTGCTCGGCGCCCGGCGAGGCGGTCCGGGCCGTGATCGAGACGCCCGGCCGCGTCATCGCGGTGGGGACCACGTCCGCACGCACGCTCGAGAGCGTCCCCGACCCGCTGGGCGGGTGGGTCGAAGATGGCTGGAGCGGGGACACGCGCCTGCTGATCACGCCCGGCTACCGCTGGCGGGTCGTCGACGGGCTGCTGACGAATTTCCACCTGCCGCGTTCGACCCTGCTGGCGATGGTGGGGGCGCTGCTGCCCGGCGGCGTGGGCCGACTCCTGGCGATCTACCACGAGGCGATCGACCGGGGGTACCGGTTCTATTCGTACGGGGACGCGATGCTCATCCTGCCCTAGGGCGCCGCGGATCAGACCAGCGCGGTCCGCTTGTACCGGGTGATCAGGCGGACGCGCTTGGGGACCAGCATCCCGGCGACTCGGACGCTCGTCGCGGGGCTCGCGGCCTGCTCCGCGGGGCTCGAGGGCGACCGATCTTGCGTGGCGCCCATGAGCGCGCAGCACGCGACGGCCGCCGCGACGGCCGCGGGGATCACCAGGCGGGGTCTTCGGGTGCGAGCAACCACGTCCCCCGGAGCGTGCCCGCGCCGCGGCCCGGGGCAAGTGAAAATCGGCGGTCGAGGGGCGGGCCGGGTTCTCGGACCGGCCGGCTCACCCGGTGCGCAGCGATTCGAGCCGGCGGATGCGGATCTCGGTGGGCGGGTGCGTGGCGAAGAGGCTCAGGAGCGTCCGCGAGCCGCCGAACGGCTCCACGATGAAGAGGTTGTTCTGGGCGGGGTTGGGCTGGACGAGAGGCACGCGCCGGCTGTACGCGTCGAGTTTCGCCAGGGCCGAGATCAGCCCGTCGGGGGTCCCGGCGATCTCCGCGCCCCCGGCGTCGGCCGCGAACTCCCGCGACCGGCTGATCATGGACTTGATCATGGCCGCGGCCACGGCGGCGACGATCACCGTGAGGATCATGACGAGTGGGTTCTGGCCCTCACGCCGGCCGCCCATCATGAAGAACCCCCACTGCGCGACCCAGGCCAGGACGCCCGCGATGGTCGCCGCGACGCACGAGATCAGGGTGTCCCGGTGGCGGATGTGGGCCAGCTCGTGCGCGATGACGCCCTCGAGTTCGCGCTCGTCCAGCAGGCGCAGGGCGCCCTGGGTCACCGCGACGGCGGCCTTGCGCGGCGACCGGCCCGTGGCAAAGGCGTTGGGCGCGTCGTGCGGACAGAGATACACCCTGGGCATCGGGAGCCCGGCCTGTCGCCGCAGCCGGTCGACCATCCCGACCAGGTCGGGGGCGGTCCGGGCGTCGACCTCCCGGCCGCGCATCGCGGCGATCGCGATCCGGTCGGAGAAGAACCAGGCCGCCAGGTTCACGCCGGCGCCGAAGATCAGGGCGATCGTCATGCCCGCCCGGCCCCACTGGGCGCCGACCACCACGAACAGGGCCGTCAGGGCGCCCAGGAGGAGGACGGTCTTGAGGTTGTTCAGCCAGATGGTGGACGTGGGGGTGGTCATGGTCGTCGGGTGCGGGCCCGGCCGCATCGGGTGCGGGCCGCGCCGGTTCGTATGATGGGTCGGCCGCGTGCGGCGGCGGTGTTCCGCCGGACCGGTCCGAGCAAGGAGCGAGACACAAATGAGAAGGATTGTACCCCTGCTGGCCCTGGCGATGGCCTCGCCGGCGGCGCTGGCCCAGAGCGTGGAGGTGGAGGAGTTCCGCCTGAACAACGGCATGGAGTTCCTGCTCGTGCCCCGGGCCGACCAGCCGAACGTCATCGCCGCCGGGTGGCTCGCCCGAGTGGGGAGCGTCAACGAGCGCCCCGGCATCACCGGGATCAGCCACTTCTTCGAGCACATGATGTTCAAGGGCACCACCACCATCGGGACCCGCGATCCCGAGGCCGACGCCCGGCTCAACGAGCAGATCGGCGCCATCGGCGCGCGGCTGCGCCGGCTGCACCTGACACAGCAGTACGAGCGCTGGCGCGACGGCGAGATCGACGACCCGTGGGATCCGGCCAACGACACGCCCGACATGGCGACCCTGCGCCAGCACCTCCAGTCCGCGATGGACGCCCAGCGCGAAATCATCGTCAAGGACGAGTTCGACCAGGTCTACACCCGCCAGGGCGGGTCGGGCATGAACGCCTTTACGAGCGAGGACCTGACCTTCTACTTCATCAACGTCCCGAGCAACAAGTTCGAGCTCTGGGCGTGGATGGAGTCGGACCGGCTGGCGGACTCGGTGTTCCGGGAGTTCTACTCCGAGCGCGACGTGGTCCACGAGGAGCGGCGCCTGCGCACCGAGTCCACGCCGACCGGGCCCTTCCAGGAGCAGTTCGAGTCCATGTTCTGGATGTCCTCGCCGTACACCTGGCCGGTGGTCGGCTGGCCGACGGACCTCAACGCGTACACGCTCGAGCAGGCCCGGGACTACTTCAACACGTACTACGCCCCGAACAACCTGGTCGGGGTGATCGTGGGCGACTTCGATCCGGAGTACGTCAAGCCGGTTATCGAGGCCTATTTTGGCCGGCTCGAGCCCGGGCCCGAGCCGCCCGAGGTCGTCACCCTCGAGGTGGACCAGCGGGCCGAGATGCGCATGAACGCCGAGTGCGACTGCCAGCCCCAGATCGAGGTCCGCTACCACACGGTCCCCTTCGGCCATGAGGACTCGGCTGCGCTGGAGGTTCTCGCGGAGCTGCTCAACGGCCGCACCGGCCGGCTCTACAAGGCGATGGTCGAGGGTGAGGAGGTCGCCTCGCGGGCGTTCGCGTCCAACGATCTGCGCCGCTACGACGGCGCCTTCTCCTTCCGCGCCGAGACCAAGGGCGACGCCACACCGGAGGATCTCGAGTCGGCGTGGCAGGGCGTTCTGGACGAACTCCTGTCGGGCGGGATCTCCGACCGCGAGCTCCAGAAGGTCAAGAACCGGATCGCCGCGGACTCCTACCGCCGGCTCCAGAGCAACTTCTTCCTGCTGATCCAGCTGGCGCAGTTCGAGGCGCTCGACGGGTGGGAGCACATCAACGAGCGGCCGCTCGCCCTGCAGCGCGTCACGCCGCGGCAGATCCGGAATGTGATCGACACGTACTTCACGCCGGAGAACCGGGCCGTCGCGGTGTACACCCGCAAGCCCGACGCCGAGCCCGAGGACCCGGAACTGCTCGCCTTGGACCCGCAGTTCCGCCCGATGGTCAAGCAGATCGTCGGTCAGATCGACGCGATCGAGGACCTCGAGCAGCTCGAGCAGATGCGGGCCGCGTTCAACGAGCGCGCCAGCACCGCCCCGCCGGCGTTCCAGCCCGCGATCCGCTACATCCAGGCCCGGCTCATCGAGCGCGTCGACGCGCTGCGTGCCAAGGCCGGGGGAGGGGAGTGACCATCATGCGCACCGCCTGTCGGGCCACGCCCGCACACGAACCGACACCTGACCTGACGAGACACCCCATGCGAAACCTGACCGCGCTCCCCGCGATCGCGCTGATCGCGTCGGCCGCCCCGGCGCTGGCCGCGGACCTGCCCGAGCGTCCCGAAGAGATCGAGTACCCGCCCCTGCAGTACGAGCCGCCCGCCCGCGCCGACTATCGGCACGAGCTCTCGACGGGCGTCCCCGTGTACATGGCGCCGAGCCACGAGTTCCCGCTCGTGACGATCACGCTCAGCTTCCGCGGCGGGGATTTCCTCGACCCGCCGGGCCAGGCGGGCCTGGCGCGCATGACGGCCGCCATGCTCCGCCGGGGCGGAACCGAATCCGTCCCCGCCGACGAGCTCGACGAGCAGTTCGATTTCCTCGCGGCCAACGTCAGCGCCGGCGCCGGGCCCGTCTTCGCGACGGTGTCGATCAACTGCCTGACGCAGAACCTCGACGAGGCCCTCGGCCTGTTCATGGACATGGTCCGCCACCCGGCCTTCGCCGAGGACAAGGTCGACCTCTACCGCGCCGAACAGATCGAGGCCATGCGCCAGCGCAACGACGACGCCCAGGGGATCCTCACCCGTGAGTGGGACGCGCTGATGTACGGCGAGGATCACTTCGAGGCCCGCCGGCCCACGGCGCCCTCCATCGACGCCATCACCATCGCGGACCTGCACGCGTTCCACGCCCGCGTGTACCAGCCGGGCAACCTGATCGTCGGCGTCACGGGCGATTTCGACACCGGCCCGATGCTCGAGCGGCTCGAGCGGGCCCTGTCCGGCTGGGAGAGCCGGGGCGCCATGCCCGCGCCGCCCGCGCCGACGCACGAGCCCGCGCCGGGCGTCTTCCGCGTCGAGAAGGACATCCCGCAGGGCAAGGTCAACATCGGCCTGCGCGGGATCACCCGCGACGACCCCGACGCGATCCCCGCGCTGGTGATGAACGACATCCTCGGCGGCGGCGGGTTCACAAGCCGGCTCGTCAAGCGCGTGCGCAGCGACGAGGGCCTGGCGTACTCCGTCGGGTCGCGGCTCGTCACACCCGTCGAGTACCCGGGCGAGTGGCGCGCATCGTTCCAGTCGAAAAACCGGACGGTCGCCCTGGCGGCCAAAATCGTCTTGGAGGAGATCGACCGGATCCGCGCTGAGCCCGTCGGGGCGCAGGAGCTCGAGATCTCGAAGAACTCCTTCATCGAGACCTTCCCCCGCCGGTTCGAGTCGCGCGACGCGATCGTGCGCACGTTCATCAACGACGAGTGGACGGGCCGGCCGGAGGACTATTGGCGGACGTTCCGCGATCGCGTCAGGGCCGTCACCGCCGAGGACATCCAGCGCGTGGCCCCAGCGGCTGCTCGACCCGGGCCGGGTGACGATCCTGGTGGTCGGGAAGTGGTCCGAGATCGCGCCGGGCGATCTGGAAGGCCGGGCGTCGATGGCGGAGTTCTTCGGCGGGGCCTCGACGCAGCTCCCGCTGCGCGACCCCTTGACACTCGAGCCGATGGACTAAAGCCGCAGCTCAACTCGATGGACCATGCAGGCCGCCCGCCTCACACGGGCGGCCTGTTTCATGGCCGCAGCCTGGAGGTCCTGTTCGACGGATCGCTCGAGCGTCACCCGAGACGTGGGCAGCCCGTGGGACGGTCGGTGGAACGGCCGTCTCGGCCGTGGTCAGTTTGCGCCACGACGGGCGAGACGCCCGTCCCACTGGGCGAGACGCCCGCCCCACTGGGCGAGACGCCCGCCCCACTGGGCGAGACGCTTGTCCCAGTGGGCGAGACGCCGGTTCCACTGATCCGTCGCGCAGAACCTAGCCCCGGCCGCCGATGAGCCGTTTGAGGACTGGGCTCAGCAGCAGCATCACCACACCGGCGCCGACGGACGTGATGACGAAGATCAGGAAGAAGTCCGCCTGCCCGCCGATGATGGGCTCGAACGCCTCGCCCTTCTCGATGGGCTCGATGTACGCGAAGGTGTACCCGCCGATGAGCTGCGCGATGGCCGGCGCCAGGAACCAGATGCCCATCATGAACGAGACCCACTTCTTCGGCGCCAGCTTCGTGGTCAGGGAGAGCCCGATCGGCGAGAGGCACAGCTCCCCCCACGTGTGCAGCAGGTACGCGAACACGAGGTACATCGCCGAGACCCGCGCCAGCTGGACGGCGCCGTCCTGGGTCTCCGTCGACCCGGGCGGGATGAAGTTCCCGCCGTCGGAGAACTTGGCGCCAAGGACCATGAAGACGAAGCCCAGCCCGAGCAGCATCAGCCCGTAGCTCATCTTGACGGGTGTGCTCGGCTCCATCTTCCGTTTCGCCAGGCGGACCCAGAGCCACGCGAACACGGGGGCGAACAGCAGGATGAAGAGCGCGTTGACCGACTGGAACCACGCGGCGGGGAACTCCGAGGCGCTCAGGATGCGCAGGTCCCGCGCCGCGCGACCCCGCTGATCGGTGACGAGCAGGCCGTCGCCCGAGGAGGAGTCCTCGAGCACGACGCCGGTGTCGTCCTCGTTGGCCCTGAGGGAGATCACCCCGCCGCTGCGCTCGGCGAGCATCCGGGCGAACTCGTCCACGGTCGTCTGGGGCGTGACCTCGACCGTGAAGCTCGTGCCCCCTCGGGTCGTCAGCGCGATCACGCCGGCGCCGACGTTGAACGGGTTGGGCGCCTCCTGCGCCTCGGTGTCGGAGTCGCCGCCGCTCGCGGCCGAGCCGTGGCCGACGGGCGCCCCGCCGCTGGCGGCCTTGATCTCGGCGAACGTGGTGCCCATCCCGTGCCAGACGGAGCCGAGATCGCCGGACTCGATCACGCCGTCGGCGTCCTTGTGGCCCCAGGGCCAGGCGCGGTCGGCTCGCTGCTGGGCGAACACGTTCATCGAGGAGCCGGCCTGCTCGAACGCGTACCAGAAGAACACCACGAAGAACGCGATGATGAAGAGCGCCGCCGTGGGCCCGCGCTCGTGCTTCTCCTGCATGGAGACGAACCAGACCACGCCCGCGATCGCCGCGACGCCGCTGATCCCCAGGTACAGCGCGCCGAACCCGTGCTGTTTGGCGAAGACATACCCGGCCACGACCGCGCCCAGCAGCGCCATCAGCCCCAGGATCCGCGCCACCACGGGCGCCGCCGGGCCGCGGTCCGCGGGCGGCAGGCCGATCCCCTTGAGCAGCTTCGGCCGGCCGATCAGGTAGACGACCAGCCCGAAGAACATGCCGACGGCGGCGGCGCCGAACCCCGCCCACCACCCGAACCAGCTCGCCAGCGCCCCGCACACGATCGCGCTGAAGAACGCCCCGAGGTTGATGCCCATGTAGAAGATGGTGAACCCCGAGTCCCGCCGGGGGTCGTTCTCGCCGTACAGCTGCCCGACCATGACCGAGACGCAGGGCTTGAAGAACCCCGTCCCGATGATGATGAGCACCAGGCCGGAATAGAACGCGGCCTGCTGGCCCATGGGCACGCTGGCGCCCGTCGGGTCTCGGAAGATCTCCATCACCGCCAGGGCGATGTGCCCCAGCATGATGAACACGCCGCCGGTGACCATCGACCGGTGCGTCCCGATGATTTTGTCGGCGATCATCCCCCCGAACACGGGCGTCAGATACACCAGCGATGTGTACCAGCCGTAGACCTCGCCGGCCTGGGCGCGGTCGAACCCGAGCCCGCCCCCGACCCCGCCGTGCCCCGTGCCCGCGATCTCCGCGACCATGAACAGGGTCAGCAGAGCGCGCATGCCGTAGTAGCTGAACCGCTCCCACATCTCGGTGATGAACAGCAGCGCCAGCCCCGGCGGGTGCGCCATCTTCACCGGGCCGGTCGCGCCCTGGGCCTCGAGCGTCCGGACCGTCACGTCCTCGAACTCGGAATCGTGCGGCGGGGGGGTGGTCTGGTCGGGGTCGTGCGGGGGCGTGCTCATGCGTCGGAGCCCTCGGTGCCGGCGTCGATCGGTCGGCGTCTGCCCGCCCGATCCGACGCGCCAGTGATATCGACGGGGCACCATACGGGACGCACCCTCGGTCCCGCCAGCGGGCGGGGGGCTGGCGGGACGCGGGCGGACTCGGCAGAATGGGGGGATGCATATCACCCCCTGTCGTGTGCTTGTCGCCGGCCTCGCGGGCGTGCTCGGCGCTGTCGCGGTCGGGTGCGCGTCGCTGGACCAGGGCCAGGCGGGGGCCGGGACGGGCGTTGTTCGGGGCTCGACGCCGATCGCCGACCCCGGGTTCCTCCGGCAGTACGCCGAGACGTACCGCTTCGGCGCCGGGCGGCCGACCGCGATCCGCGCAACGCCCGACGGCGACGCGGTCCTGTTCCTCCGCTCGGGCCCTCGATCGAACGTCCGCGATCTGTATTCGTTCGACCCGGCGACGGGCGCTGAGCGCGTCCTGCTCACCGCGGCAGACCTGCTCGGCGGGGGGGAGGAGGCGCTCTCGGCCGAGGAGAAGGCCCGGCGCGAACGCATGCGCCTCAGCGCCCGCGGCATCGCCCGATACACGCTCAGCAAGGACGGCCGCCGGATCCTCGTCCCGCTCTCGGGCGATCTGTACGTCGTCGAGCGCGCGACCGGGACGACGCAGCGGCTGACCTCCGACGCCGGCTATCCGATCGACCCGCGGTTCTCCCCGGACGGGTCGCGCCTCGGCGTGGTCCGTGACCGAGACCTGTACGTCCAAGACATCGCCACCGGCGCCGAGACCCGCCTGACCCGACGTGATAGCGACGCGGTCAGCTACGGCGTGTCGGAGTTCGTCGCGCAGGAAGAGATGGGCCGGTTTCACGGGTTCTGGTGGTCGCCGGATGGGGAGAAGATCGCCGTCCAGCGGACGGACGAGAGCGGGGTCGAGGTGCTCCGCATCATGGACCCGACCCGGCCGGAGAACCCGCCGCACGAGTGGCGCTACCCGAGGCCCGGCAAGGCCAACGCCGAGGTGACGCTGGGGATCATGCCCGCCACCGGCGGGGAGATGGTCTGGGTGCAGTGGGACCGCGGGCGCTACCCGTACCTCGCCACCGTGAAGTGGTCCGAGCACGGCCCGCTGACGATCCTCGTGCAGAACCGCACGCAGACGGAGGAGGTCCTCCTCGCTGTGGACGACGAGACGGGCTACACCACGCCGCTGCTGGTCGAAGAAGACCCGGCGTGGATCAACCTCGACCAGGACATGCCGCGCTGGCTGCCCGGCGGGCGGGGGTTCCTCTGGACCACGGAGCGGCGGGGGGCGTGGCAGCTCGAGCACCGGGCGCCCGACGGCTCACTGATCCGGGTGCTCACGCCCACGGACTTCGGCTACCGCGGGCTGGTCCACGTCGACGAGGCCACCGGCGACGTGATCGTCCAGGCCAGCGCCGAGCCGACCGAGACCCACCTGTGGCGCGTCCCCATGGACGCCACGCGCGGCGGGCCCAGGCCGCTGACGTCCGAGCCGGGGAGCCACGGCGCGGTCTACGCGGAGCGCGGCGGGCTGCACGTACACACCTACGAGACCAGCGACGGGCGGCGCGGGTGGGACGTGGTCGGCGCGAGCGGCCGGCGGCTCGGCTCACTCACGAGTGTCGCGGAGGCGCCGCCGTTCGAGGTCAACATCGAGTGGGCGCGCGTCGGCGGGGCGCGCCGGTACGACGCCTCCATCATCCGCCCGCGGGATTTCCGGCCGGGCGCGTCGTACCCCGTCATCGTGAGCGTGTACGGGGGCCCGCACGCCAAGACGGTGACCCGGACGCCGGGCCGGTCCCTGCTCAACCAGTGGTTTGCGGACCACGGCTTCATCGTCGTGCAGTTCGACGGCCGGGGCACGCCCAACCGCGGGCGGGCCTGGGAGCGCGCCATCAAGAACGACGTCATCACCGGGCCGCTGGCCGACCAGGTCGAGGCCCTCCGCGCGACGGCGCAGCGCGTCCCGGAGATGGACCTGTCGCGGGTGGGGATCTACGGGTGGTCGTTCGGCGGGTACTTCTCGGCGCACGCGGTGATGCAGCGGCCGGACGTGTACCGCGCCGGGGTCGCGGGGGCGCCGGTCGCGGACTGGCTGGACTACGACACGCACTACACCGAGCGGTACATGGGGCTGCCCGAGGCGAACCCGGAGGGGTACGAGCGGGCGAGCGTCCTGACCCACGCGCCGAACCTTGAGCGCCCGCTGCTGGTGATCCATGGGACGGCGGACGACAACGTGTACTTCATGCACAGCCTGAAGATGGCCGACGCGATGTTCCGCGGCGGGCGCGAGTTCGAGTTCGTCCCGCTGCCCGGGTTCACGCACATGGTCCCGGACCCCCTGGTGACCGAGCGCCTCTACACGCGGATCATCGGCTTCTTCGAGAAGACGCTCCGGGACTGAGCGCCGCGCCGGGCGCCGGGCACGCGGCGTCGCGGGCCCGTCCGGCGGCGATGCGGGCGTAGACCGCGCGCCCCGCGTGCGAGACGCCCGGCGCGTGCATGACCAGCGCCGGCAGGAAGCCGACCGGCGTCTGCCGCAACGCCCGACGGATCGCGGGGAACCCGACGAGGACCCGGCCGTCTCGTGTGCGCATCGGCAAGCCCTCCATGACGCGATCGCGCGGGACGGGCAAGTCAGCGTCCCCAAGGACGGTGGCGTCGGCGGCGTCGAGCCGACCGAGCCAGTCGAGGGCCCGGAGCAGGCGGACGGACCGCCGGCACAGGCCGCACGCGCCGTCGTAGTACAGCGTGTCGCGCGGGGCGGGCACGGCGGGTCAGACGTCGACCGTCTTGACTTCCAGCGCGTGGTCCTCGATGTACCGGCGGCGCTGCTCGACGTTCTCGCCCATGAGGGTGGAAAAGAGGGCGTCGGCGGCGCCGGCGTCGTCCCACTGCACGCGCAGCAGGGTGCGCTTGGTGGGGTCCATCGTGGTGTCCCAGAGTTCGGCCGGGTTCATCTCGCCGAGGCCCTTGAACCGTTTGATCTCCATCCCGCGCCGGCCGAGTTCGTGCAGGGCCGGGAGGATGTCCTGCACGCCGGGCGCCTCGACGACGCGGGCGCTGCCCTCGTCGGCGCCGCGGGCGCTGCGCCACGTGTAGCGTGTGGGCAGCGCCTCGCCGGTGACGGACTCCTCGCGGGTCAGGGCGTAGTCCTCGATGAGGACGCCGAACCGGGCGAGGTCGTCGGCCAGGCGGGCGATCTCGCGGTTCTCGTGCAGTTCGCGGAGGGTGGCGACGGGGGCGCCCCGCGCGGGGTCGGCCTCGGCTTCCTCGCCGATGTCAGGCAGCCGGAGCCCCCGCGTGTTGATGAGCTCCATCGCCTGCTCTTCGGACCAGGCCCACGCCTCGCCGCCGGGCCAGGTCAGCCGGTGTGTGGGCAGGCGCCCTTGGCCGGCGGGGTCCTCGTCGCGGCTGGCCAGGAGATCGACGAACCGCACGCCGCGCCGCTCGACGACCTCGACCAGCTCCGCGAGCCGGCGCAGGGCCCGCACCACCCGGCGCAGGTCGGCGCCGGCGATCTCGCGAACGACGGGCGGGTCGTCCGCGTCCGCCTCGACATCGCGGACGACCAGCGTCGCGCCCTCCAGGCCGAGCTCGGTGAGGGTGTCGGCCATCGCCGCCTCGTTGCGGACGTACTCGACGCGCTTGCCGCGCTTGATCTGGTAGAGCGGGGGCTGGGCGACGTAGATCAGGCCGCGGCGGATCAGTTCGGGCATCTGGCGGAAGAAGAAGGTCAGCAGGAGGGTGGAGATGTGCGAGCCGTCCACGTCCGCGTCGGTCATGATGATGACCTTGCCGTAGCGGAGCCGGGCGGCGTCGAACTCCTCCCCGATGCCGCAGCGCAACGCGGCGATGAGCACGCGGATCTCCTCGAACGCGAGCATCTTGTCCAGGCGGGCGCGCTCGACGTTGAGGATCTTGCCCTTGAGGGGGAGGATGGCCTGGGTGTCGACGTCCCGGCCCTGCTTGGCCGACCCCCCGGCCGAGTCCCCCTCGACGATGAAGAGCTCGGAGCGCTCCACGTCCCGGGTTTTGCAGTCGGCGAGCTTGGCCGGCATCGAGCCGGACTCCAGGGCGCTCTTGCGGCGGGTGAGCTCGCGGGCCTTGCGCGCCGCCTCGCGGGCCTGCGCCGCCAGGACGCCCTTCTGGGAGATCCGCTTGGCGTCGGCGGGGTGCTCCTCGAGCCACGCCTGGAGCGTCTCGGACACGGCCGAGGACACGAACCCCTCGATCTCGGTGTTGCGCAGCTTGCCCTTGGTCTGCCCCTCGAACTGCGGCTCGGGGACCTTCACCGAGATCACCGCCGTCAGCCCCTCGCGCAGGTCGTCGCCCGAGGGCGCAGGGTCCTTCTCCTTGATGACGCCGGCGGCGCGGGCGTAGGCGTTGAGCGTCCGCGTCAGCGCCGACTTGAACCCCGAGACGTGCGTCCCGCCGTCGACCGTCTTGATGTTGTTGGCGAAGGAGAGGATGAGCTCGGAGTACCCGTCGTTGTACTGCATCGCCACCTCGCAGATGAGGCCGGCGTCCGGGTCCTCGCGGCGCAGAACGATGGGCTCACAGATCGTGGATCTGGACTCGTTGAGCCGGCGGACGAACGCCAGGACGCCGTCCTCGAAGCAGAACGTCTCGTCGAAGACCGCGCCGTCCGGCCCGACGCGCTCGTCGAGCAGGCGGATCTTCACGCCGGGGTTGAGGTACGCGAGCTCCCGCAGGCGGGTGGCGATGGTGTCGCGGTCGAACTCGATCTCGGGGAAGATCTCGGGGTCGGGCTTGAAGGTGACGCGGGTGCCGGTGCGGGGCGCGCCGTTGAGGACGGGCGCGTCGCCGATGACGTGCAGCGGGCGGGCGACGGCGCCGCGCTCGAACGTGATGAGGTGGATCTTCCCGCCGCGGTGGACCTCGACTTCGAGCCACTCGGAGAGGGCGTTGACGCAGGAGATGCCCACGCCGTGGAGCCCGCCCGAGACCTTGTACGCCGAGCCCTCGTCCCCGAACTTGCCCCCGGCGTGGAGGGTGGTCATCACGACCTCGACGGCGGGCTTGCCGTTGAGCGCCGGGTTCTCGTGCTTCATGGGCCCGACTGGGATGCCCGAGCCGTCGTCGAGCACCGAGCACGACCCGTCGGCGCCCAGGCGGACGGTGACGGTCGACGCCCGGCCGGCCATGGCCTCGTCGATGGAGTTGTCCACCGCCTCATAGACCAGGTGGTGCAGGCCCGCCGGGCCCGTGTCGCCGATGTACATCCCGGGCCGCTTGCGGACGGCCTCGAGGCCCTCCAGCACGCGGATCTGATCCTCGCTGTACTCGACTCGCGCCGGCGTCTGTGGCGGGTTTTTCGTCACGGCATCGGGGTTCATAGGCGTGCAGGCCCGCGCCGGAGCACCCGTCCGGACCGTCGCTCATTATAGGCGATCCGGCGCGCCGACGCCCCTCCGAGAGAGGGCCGCGCCCGGGCCGTGTCCGGCCGGCTCGTTAGGGGATGATCTCGACGCGGCTGACGCCTTCGGTCAACAGTTCATAGATGAAATCCACGTCCTCGGCCCGCATGCGCACGCACCCCATCGAGGCCTCGGCGCCGACAGATTCGGGCTCGATCGTGCCGTGGATCCCGTACCCCGAGAGCACCGTCGTGTTCTCGTCGACGCCCTCCAGCCCGATCCAGCGCTCCCCGATCGGGTTGTCCGGGTTGTCGGCGCTGTAGCGCTGCCCCGTCTGCGGGTTCGTCCAGGGCGGGTTGACCAGCTTGGAGTGCCGGCGGACGACCCAGGCGCCCACGGGCGTCGAGCCGTACTGCCCCAGCCCGACCGGGAACGACGCGATGTAGACCCGGGCGTCGGCCGAGCCGTCGTCGGCCAGCCTGGCGTACACGTCCATGCGGTAGTCGCTCTTGTCGATCACCGCGTCGAACGGGCCGCGGATGAGCTTGATCGTCTGGCCCGGGCGGATCCGGCGCGGGTCGCCGATGCGGTTGATCCGCTGGATCAGGCGCCAATCCACGGCGAGGTTCTCGGCCTTGACGATCTTGGCCAGCGAGTCGTTGGGCTTGATCACGTACCGCTCGGTCAGCGGGTCGCCCTCGACGATCCGCGGCGAGAACAGGATCTCATCGTTGAGCGCGGACAGGCGGGCCCGGATCGACGCGCGGTCGGCCTCGGAGGCCCGGGGGTCGTGCAGAGCGCGGTTGAGCAGCAGCCGGGCGACCAGCGGCTCGTTGGAGGCCAGTGCCCGCTCGGCGTCGGCGATCAGAGCGGCAACGGCGCTGTCCGCGCCGGCCGGCGCGGCGTCGTCGGGGTCGGCGATCGGGGAGTGATTGGCGCCGCCGGGTGGGAGCGGGGCGCCCATGGTCAACTCATCTGGCTCGGGGCGGGCGGGCGCCGGATTTGACCCCGCGTCGTCGAACCGGATGCGGGGCTCCGTCACGCCGGCGACGGGTGTCGAACCGATCGCCAGGGGCTCGCTCGCGCCACCGGGCTCGGCCGCCCGGGCGGCCTCGGCGGCGGCCGGGGCGGGCTCGTCCTTGATCCACCAGAACGCCGCGGCCGAGATGAGGACCAGAAGAAGGGTCACGCCGACGACGCGGCGAGTGCGGTTCGCCCGGCGCCGGCCTCGCCGACGCGAAGTGTAGAGCCGGCCGCCGGAGCCGGTCCGAGCCATCTGGGATGTCAGGGCCATGCGTTGGGATCCTTCCTCCGCTTCGAGGGCTCCGCCCACTCGGCGGAGTCTAGCGGGGCGTGTTCGGCGTCGCCGTGATGAGCCGCCGATCGGTGACGACCACATCAACCGGCCGGTCATGCTCTTCCATCGGGAGAGCGGGGACGATCTGTTGATCGAAGGCGACGCCGACGGCCGTCACCGGCGTCCGGTCGTCCTCGGATCGCCTCAGCGCCGCGAGGTGGCGGTCGTAGAACCCGCCGCCGCGCCCGAGCCGCCCGCCCGCCGGATCGAACGCCAGCCCCGGGACGAGCACGAGCAGGGGCCCGCCGACCGCTCCCAGCGCCGGCCCGACGGGCTCCCGGACGCCGTGCCGGCCCCGCCGGGCGCGCACCGCACCGGCGCCGTCGAGTGTGACCCGGGTGGGGGTGAGCTCCCCGGCCTGCCAGTCGACGCGAGGCGCCGCGACGATGAGCCCGCGGCGGAGGCATCCGACCGCCACCTCATCGACATCGGGTTCCGCGGGCAGCGCCAGGTACACCTGCACGACGCTCGGCGCGATCTGGTCGACGAGGCCCATCAGCCGTCGAGCGACGGCCCGGCTCGCGTCGCGGCGCGCCTCGGCCGGCAACCGATCCAGCGTGTCGCGCAGGCGCCGGCGCAGCGCGCGTTTGGCGTCCCCGGCGCCGGACGCCGTCATCGCGCAGCCGACGAGGGCTCGCCGCTCCGGCTCAGCGTCTCGAAATCGCACTCGTCGATCGCCCGGCGGAGGGTCTCGGGGATCGCGCGCGGATCAAACGCGGGCCCGCCGGGCAGGGGGTCGACGCCGGTCAGGGTCGATCGGCCGGGCAACGTCGCCAGCACCCGCGCCCCCGTCTGGCGCGACAGCCACCGGCGGTTGGTCCGCATCGCGGGATCGGGCGAGCCCGGCTCGAACCCGTTGACCACGAGCCCGGCGATCCTCAGGCCCGCGTGGCGGATCGCCTCGCACGCTGCGGCTGTCTCGCTGAGCGTGCCCAGGCCGGCTCTGCACACGACAACCACGGGCAGCCCGAGCCAGTCTGCGACGTCCAGTGCTGTGATGAGCCGGCCGCGGCGATCTTCGATGGGGGTCAGCACGCCGCCGACGCCCTCGACCAAGAACCAATCACCGGCCGAGCCCAGCGCGGCCAGCGCCCGGCGCAGGGCGCTCCAATCGACGGGCCGGGCCTCGGCGTCCGCCGCGACCGCGGGCGCCACCGGATCCCTGTACCGCACCGGGTTGACCAGGTCCAGATCGCCCGGGCCGCCGTCCAGGCCCGCGGCCGCCGCCAGCGACACGGCGTCATCCGAAATCAGCCGGTCTCCCTCGGCTCGGCATCCAGTGGCGAAGGGCTTGAACACGCGCGCGCGGCTTCGCCCACGCCGGCGGGCTTGATCGGCGAGCAGGCATGTGACCACGGTCTTGCCCACGCCGGTGCCCGTGCCGGTGATGAAGAGCCCCGGCAAGGGAGCGTGCGACATGAGCGGCGGTGCGATCATCAGCGCGGGATCGATCGTGGATCGGCCGGGGTGTGACGCTCGGGCCGCGCCGGCGGGATCCGAGGGCTATTATGCGGCCGTGGCGCCCGATCAAGAGAGTGTATCGACGGCGATCCAGGAGCCGTTGTGCGCGGTCTTCCGCCGGAGGCTCAAGCAGGCGGGCCACAAATACACGCCCGAGCGGGCGCGAATCCTGGACGCGATCATCCGGATCGACGACATCTTCGACGCCGAGACGCTCCAGCGCGCCCTGTCCGCCGGCGGGCACGACGTCTCCAAAGCGACGGTGTACCGCACGCTCAAGCTGCTCCAGGACGCCGGCATCATCCAGCAACTGATGATCGACCCCGAGCAGTCGCGGTGGCAGCTGGTGTACGGCCGGTCCCCGCGGGCCGTGCTGATCCGCGTGGACACCGACGAGATCACGCCGATCGACCTCCCGGGCCTGGACGAGCTGTGCCGCCGGGCGTGCGCCGATCGCGGGCTGCGGCTCGAGGGCCGGCGGCTGCACATCTTCGCGACCGGGGACTGACCGGATTGACGGACGCGGGCCCCGGTCACCCCCGACCGAGGAGCCGGCGGGCTTCGTCGGCGACACGGGCCGAGTACGAGCCGCCGAACAGCCGGGCGTGCACCAGCAGCGGGTACAGGTTGTAGACGCGCCGGCGGGTCTCGAAGAACCCGTCGCGGATCGGCCGACGTGCTGAGTAGGCGTCGAAGAACCGTTCACCGAACGTCGAAAAGAGCGTGATGAACGCGAGTTCATGCTCGGCGTCGGCGTAGGCGAGCGCGGGGTCGAGAAAGGCCGTCACCCGCCCGCCCGTGCTCAGCACGTTGCCCGCCCAGACGTCGCCGTGGATCAGCGACGGCGCCGGGGGCTCGACCAGCCAGCGATCGAGCGAGCCGGCGATCGCGTCGATCGCGCCTCGGGCCCGCGCCGGCAGACGCCCGGCCTCGTGCGCCAGCCGGGCCATGTGGCGCAGGCGCCATTCCGCGAAGAACTCGAGCCACGATCCGCACCAATGATTGGGCTGCGGCAGGCCGCCGATCGCCGTCTCGCGCTCGAACCCGTAGGCGTCGGCGGTGATGTCGTGCAGGTCCGCCAGCAGCCGGGCCGCGTCGGCCTCCGCTTCGCCCGAGGCGCCGGGCGTCCCCTCGACGAACTCCATGACCAGGGCGCCGGGCGTGTGCGCGATCACTGCGGGCGCGGGCAGGCCAGTGCGCTCGGCGAGGTAGTCGAGCATGAAGGCCTCGGCGTCGAGCGAGCCGGGCGAGGCCTCGTCGCGCTTGACCACGACGCGCCGGCCGTCGGGCAAGCGGGCGCGCCAGACCTCGGCGACGCACCCGCCGCCGAGCCGGTCGACGGCCGTGGGCCGTGCGCCCAGCGCCTCGGCCACGATCTGTTCGATGCGCCGCGTCACGGCGCCAGCGTACCTCGCGCGCCCGCGACGCCGCGTAGGATGCGGCGATGAGCGCCAACGCCGAGATCGCCCGGCTGCTGGACGAGACCGCAGCGATGATGGAGGTGCTCGGCGAGAACCGGTTCCGGGTGGCGGCCCTGCAGCGCGCCTCGCGCGTGATCTCGGGGCTTGGAGTGGACCTGGCCCAGATCGCCCAGGACCGCGAGGCGCTGCTGGCCATCGACGGGGTGGGCGACAAAATCGCCGACAAGATCCAGGAATACGTGCGCACCGGCCGGATCGCCGAGCACGACGAATACGCCCAGCGGATCCCGTCGGGCGTGCTGGATCTGCTCGGCGTGCCGGGGCTGGGGCCCAAGACCGTCGGCCTGCTCTGGCGGGAGAAGAACATCACCACTCTCGCCGGCCTGAAGCGCGCGCTCGAGGACGGGTCCATCCTGGATCTGCCGAGGATGGGCAAGAGATCCGCGGAGCGGATCGCGCGGGCGCTGGCGTTCACCGAATCGAGCGGGTCGCGCACGCCCATCGGCGTCGCGATGCCCATCGCCGAGTCGATCGTGGTTCGGCTGGAGGCCTCGGCCCGAGGCGCCACCGCGGTGTACGCGGGGTCGCTCCGGCGCGGACGTGACACCGTGGGCGACGTGGACATCCTGGCGTGCGCGACGGACGCCGACGCCGTCAGCCGGGCCTTCCGTGAGGCGCCCGAGGTGGCGGAGGTCCTCGCCGCGGGCGCGACGAAGTCCTCCGTCCGGCTCAGGGCGGGCGACACCGGCCGGCTGATCCAGGCGGACCTGCGCGTCGTCGAGCGCCGCGCCCTCGGGGCCGCGATGCTGTACTTCACCGGCTCGAAAGACCACAACGTCGCCCTGCGCGAGCGGGCGCGGGCCCGGGGGCTGACGCTCAACGAATACGGTCTGTTTCCCGATGATGGAGGCCCAACCCCGCCGCAGGTACGCGGCGTGACGCCGGTCGCGGCGAAGACCGAGGCGGCGATCTATTCGAAGCTGGGGCTCGCGCACATCCCGCCGGAGCTGCGCGAGGACCGGGGGGAGATCGCCGCCGCCGAGGCCGGCGCCCTGCCCGATCTGATCGAACCGGATCACATCTCGGCCGAGCTGCACGCGCACACGACCGCGTCCGACGGGTCGCTCTCGATCGAGGCCCTGGCCCGGGAGGCGCAGCGTCGCGGGTTCCATACGGTCGCCGTCACGGACCACTCGAAGAGCCAGACGGTCGCCAACGGCCTGGACGAGGCGCGCCTCCGCGAGCACATCGCGTCGATCCGGGCCGTGAACGAGAGGATGCGGGGCGTGACGGTGCTCGCGGGCGCCGAGGTGGACATTCACGCCGACGGCTCGCTGGATTACGACGACGACACGCTGGCGCTTTTGGACATCGTGGTGGCGTCGCCGCACTGGGCGCTGACGCAGAAGCCCGCCGACGCGACCCGCCGGCTGCTGCGCGCCATCGAGCACCCGCTGGTGGACATCGTCGGGCACCCCACGGGCCGGCTCATCGGCAAGCGCGAGGGCCTGAGCCCGGACATCGCGGAGCTCTGCGCCGCGGCCGCCGAGCACGGCACGGCGCTGGAGATCAACGCCCACTGGATGCGCCTGGACCTGCGTGATACGCACGTCCGCGCCGCCGTCGAGGCCGGGGCGCCGATCGCGATCAACTGCGACGTGCACTCTGAGCGTGACTTCGACAACCTGCGCTACGGCGTGATGACGGCGCGGCGCGGGTGGCTCCCGGCGGACCGGTGCGTCAACGCCTGGAGCGCCCGCAGGCTCCGGGCGTGGCTCGGGCGGCGGCGATAACGCCGTCAGGCCAGTCGGGGCATCGCGGGCGTCGCCGGTCCGTCCAACGTCCGGGAATGCATGTTCTGTTGAGTTGGCCCCGGCGCGCGATCAAACCGCGCGGCGTGGGCCTGTCATGCACTCGCGCAGCGCGCCGCCGCCTGATCGAGCGGGACACGCTCGGCGTCGCGGGCGCGGGCTCGGCGGGTGAACTCCACGCACCCCTCGGCGAGGGCCTTGGCGCCGACGGTCAGCCGGACGGGCACGCCGATGAGGTCGGCGTCCTTGAACTTGACGCCGGGCCGTTCGTCGCGGTCGTCGATCAGGACGTCGAGGCCGGCGGTGGTGAGCTCGTCCGCCAGGCGCAGCGCCGCCCGCATCTGATCGCCCGCTTCGTCCGCCGAGATGGGCGTGATGAGCACGTCGAAGGGCGCGACCGCGGCGGGCCAGACGATGCCGTCGTCGTCGTGGCTCATCTCGACGCAGGCCTGGAGCGTGCGCGACACGCCGATCCCGTAGCAGCCCATGATGACGGGCCGGCGCCGCTGATCGGGGTCCAGGACGGTGAAGCCCATGGCCTCGGAGTATTTCGTCCCGAGCTGGAAGATATGCCCAACCTCGATGCCCCGGCCCTCTTCGAGCCGGGCGGACGGGTCGCGCGGCGAGGGGTCGCCGGCCTGGGCGTTGCGGACGTCGGCGACCTTTACAGAACCCGGGTTATCTAGGACCTTGCCCATCTCCCGCCGCCAGTTGAAGTGCTTGACGTGGTGGTCGGGCTCGTCGGCGCCGGCGGCCCAGAACATCGGCTTGTCCTTCTCCGGATCCATCCCCCGGGCCGCGTCGGGGTCCACGAGGAGCAGGCAATCCGATCGCCCCAGCGCCGAACGCGGGCTGACGTACCCGATGGCGAACCCCGCCGCCCGGGCCTCCGCCTCGTTCGCCAGCGCGACGGGGAAGCCCGCGGCGTCCTTGACCTTGCCCTCGTTGACGTCGTGGTCGCCGCGCACCACGGCGAGGACCCAGCGCACGCCGGCCGGCGACGCGTCCCCGGCCGCGCGGAACACGACCGTCTTGAGCATGTTCCGCGGCTTGACCTTCAGGTATTTCCCCACCTCCTCAATGCTTGGCATGTTCGGCGTGTGGACCTGCTCCAGCTCGCCCGTGGGCTCACCGTCGAATGACCATGCGCGGTCGCCGATCTCGCACTTCTCGACATTGGCCGCGTACCCGCTCGTCGGGCAGCGCAGGATGAGGTCCTCCCCGGCGTCGCAGTTGACCATGAACTCGTGGCTCGCCGAGCCCCCGATCGGCCCGGACTGGGCCTCGACGACCGTGAAGTCCAGCCCGCAGCGGGTGAAGATGTTGGTGTAGGCGCGGCGCATGGCCTCGTACCCCTCGCCGAGCCCGCCGGGCCCGTCGGGCGTCAGGTGGAAGGAGTACGCGTCCTTCATGATGAACTCGCGCCCGCGCAGCAGCCCCGAGCGCGGCCGGAACTCGTCACGGTACTTGGTCTGGATCTGGTAGAGGTTCAGGGGCAGCTGCCGGTAGGACGACACGGCGGCCTTCATGAGGTCCGTGATGATCTCCTCGTGCGTCGGCGCCAGGGCGCAGACCCGGCCGTGGCGGTCGGTCAGGCGGAAGAGGTTGTCGCCGTACTCCGCGTCGCGCCCGGTCTCCTTGAAGAACTCCAGGGGCTCGAGCGCCGGCATGAGCATCTCGCTGGCGCCGGCGGCGTTCATCTCCTCGCGCACGATCCGGCACAGCCGCGTCAGCACGCGCCAGGCCAGCGGCAGGTAGTCGTAGATCCCCGCCCCCACCCGCCGGATGTACCCCGCGCGGACCAGCAGCCGGTGGCTGACGGCCTCGGCGTCGGCGGGCGCCTCCTTGCTCGTGGGGATCAGCGTGCGGGTCCAGCGGACGAGGTCGCCGCGGCCGGCCCGCGCCGCCGAAAGGGTGTCGGTCGGTGCGTCGGTCATGGGCCGGCGAGTGTATCCAGAGATCGGCCCGGCCCCGAGGCTAGGTCCTGTTCGGCGGTTCGCTCAGGCGGCGCCCGAAACGGGGACAGCCGGCGCAGCGGCCGGTGGAACGGCCGTCTCGGCCCTTGACTGTGCCAACCACGACGGGCGAGACGCCCGTCCCACCGATCCGCCAACCACGACGGGCGAGACGCCCGTCCCACCGATCCGTCGAACGGAACCCCACTGATCCGTCAAACAGAGCCTAGTGGATGACCTCGCCCTCGGCGTGGTGGTCGGCGGATTCGGGCGTCGCCGCAACGCCGGTGAA
>RFGI01000208.1 GCA_003696725.1 Planctomycetota bacterium
CACGGCGCCCGCGGAGCACCGACGTCAGCAGGCTCGCGGCGCTGGCCGATGCGCCGGCCCGATCGAGCCAGGCGACCGCGGCGTCGGCGTCCCCGCCCGTCGGGCCCATCATGCGAATTGCGTCGAGGAACACCGCCGCCACGCTCGGCTCACGCTCGGTCTTGAGCGCCTCGCGGATCCGGTCGGCCTGCGAGGCGGCGCCCGCCGACGCCAGCAGCCTCGCGGCCGAGGCGCGGACGTCGCCGGCCGGATCGGCGAGCAGCCCCGCGGCGGCGTCGAAGACGTCGTCCGGAAGCGCCGCCGCGTCCAGCACCGCCCGCGAGGCGAGTTCGAGCCCGAGGCGCCTGACCGCGGGCAGATCGTCCCGCAGATACCCGACGACCAGCGCCGCCCGCTCGTCGACCGGCGCCAGCGCGTACTGGGCGCGACCCGCCGCGATGAGCCGGCGCTCGAGCTCCCGCGCCTGGCGCGCCAGCGCCTCGGCGCGGTCGGCGTGCCACCGCGCCAGGCGCCTGAGCCACTCGGCCTCAGGGATCCATTCGGTCCGGGTCCACCAGGCGCGCCACGCGCCCGGGTCGGCGAGGTCGGCCCGCCCCGTGAGCCGTTGCAGCGCCGCGACGGCCGAGGGCGCCGACGCCGGGTCGTCCAGCAGCGGGATGATCGCCGCCACGGCGTCGCGGCTGGCGGAGCGCGACAAGGCGCCCAGCAGCGCCGCCCGCGCGGGCGCCGGCGCGTCGGCCAGACGGTCGGCCAGGGCGCGCACCACCGCGGGGTCCGCCGCGGCGCCGTCGGATCGCGCGGCGACCCCCGCG
Organism: Planctomycetota bacterium; assembly: GCA_003696725.1. Lineage (GTDB taxonomy): Bacteria > Planctomycetota > Phycisphaerae > Phycisphaerales > UBA1924 > J020. The sequence goes on from RFGI01000208.1 coordinate 813, forward strand.
GCCAGACGCTCGACCTCCTCCCAGCCGGACGCCCCCGCGACGGCGCCGGCGATCACGCGCGGCTCGGCTCGGGCGGGGTCGACCGGCGTCGCCTCGACCGGGGCCGGGACCGCGGACGCCGACTCGGGTTGGCCCGGCGCCGGTCCCGCGAACGCCAGCATCGCGGCGCACACCGCCCAGCGCATCCCTGCCTGTCGACCGACGCTGGATTCTCGCGACATGCCGTCCTCACACCCGCCCTAGCGGAAGACGCTCGGGCTTCCTATTCTCCCTTAGACGCCCGAGAGCGGGCGGGTTCGTGTTCATCCATCGGCGATTCATCGCCGATCAAACGCATCGGCCGGGCCGGGCCCCGGCGATCAGGACCGCCGGATCCTCGCCACCGTCCCACGCCGACCCATGAACGACTGGATCGACGCAGAACAGCACGTCGAGCGGGCCCACGAGTTCTTCGAGGCCAACCGCCTCAGCGAGGCCGAGGCCGAGCTCCGCGAGGCCATCGCCCTCAACCCGGACCGGGCCGAGTGGCACTTCAACCTGGGGCTGACGCTCGAGGCCGCCGGCCGCCGGCGCGAGGCGATCGACGCCTTCCGTCGAGCGCACGCCCTGTCGCCCGACGAGCCTCAGACCGCCCTGCTGATCGGCGTGAACCTGCTCCGCGCCGCCGACGACACGGGCCGCCCGCCCGACGCCGACGCCCGAGAGGCCGTCGCCTGGCTCGAGGAGGCCCGGGCCCACGAGTCGGGCCCACGCGCCGACGCCGCCGTCCATCTCATCGAGGCCTACGCCCGCGTGGGCGACCACGACAAGGCCGAGGTGTCGTTCTACCTGGCGCTGCAGGAGGCGGACGCCGATCGCGCCCTGGCGTACGTCAACATCGCCGACTCGCTGAGCGAGCGCGGCGAGCACGCCCGCGCCGCCGCCGCCCTGCGCGAGGCCGCCCAGCTCGACCCGGCGATGCCCGGGGTGTACGCGCGGCTGGCCGGCGCGTGCGCCGCCATGGGCCGGCGCGAGCGCGCCCGCCGGCTCTACATCCGCGAGCTGCGCCTCAACCCGGGCGACGTGGACACGCTGATCGACCTGGGCGCCCTGCTGGTGGAGATGGGCCGGCCGGGCGAAGCCGCCGAGAAGTTCCGCCGGGCGCTTGAGATCGAGCCGGACAACGCCGACGCGCACTACGAGCTCGGCGTTCTTGAGCTGGACGCCGGCCGGTACGAGCGGGCCCGCCGCTCCCTGAGGCTGGTCCTGAGGCTGGACCCCACGGACCAGCGCGCCCGCCGGCGGCTGGCTGAGATCAACGCCCGCACGGGCCGGCCGCGCGACGCCCGCGCCATCCTCGTCGAGCAGGCCGCCGCCCTGACCCGCGGCGGCGCCGATCTGCCGGCCGAGGACCGCGAGGAGCTCGGCCTGATGCTGCTGGACGCCGACGCCCCGGCCGAGGCGGCCCGGGTTCTCTCGACGGTCCTCGACCCGCCCAGCGCCGACGCGCGCCTCTGGCGCGCCCTGAGCGTGGCGCTGCTGCGCTGCGGCCAACGGGCCGCCGGTGTGCGGGCGGCGCGCCGGGCCCGCCGGCTCGAACCGGGCGGCGTCGCCGACGCGCACAACATCGCCCTGGCCCTGCTCGAATCCGGGCAGCTCCGCCGAGCCGGCGTGTGGATCCATCACGCCCTGGCCAAGGCGCCGACCGACCCACAGCTGCGCCGGCTGCGCTGGCGCTGGCGGTGGGCCCGGCTGGGCTCGGCCGTGGCGCGCGTGGCCCGCTGACACGCGCGAGCGAGCCGGTCCCCGCGCGTCATCCCTCGAGCGCTTCGATCCCCGGCATCGGGTCGCCCGAGAGCATCGCCAGGCTCGCCCCCCCGCCCGTCGAGACGTGCGACACCTTGTCGGCGGCGCCGAACCGCTCCGCCGCGGCCGCCGTGTCCCCGCCCCCGACCACGGTGACGGCGCCGGCCTTGGTCGCCTCGACGATCGCGTGCGCGACCTCCTGCGTCCCGACCCGGAAGGGGCGCCACTCGAAGACGCCCATCGGCCCCGCCCACACCACCGTCTTGGCCTTGGCGATCAGGGTCGTGTACCGCGCCTGCGTCGACGGCCCGATGTCCAGCCCCATCGACCCGGCGGGGATCTCGTCCTCGTACACCTCGATGTCCCCGGTGGACTCAGAGAACTCCGTCGACGCGACGTGATCCTCGGGCAGGTGCAGCTCGCTCTTTTCCACCGCGGCGAGGTCGATCAGCCGCCGGGCCTCCCCGATCAGTTCGCGCTCGACCTTGCTGTCTCCGACGGGCTTGCCCATCGCTTCCAGGAAGGTGTACGCCATCGCCCCGCCGATGAGCACGTGGTCGGCCGTCTTCAGGAAATGCTCGACGGCTCGGATCTTGTCCGAGACCTTGGCGCCACCCAGCGCCACCACGAACGGCCGGGCCGGGTTCTTCAGCGATTCCGACAGGTACTTGATCTCCCGCGCCAGCAGAAGCCCGGCGGCGCGGGGCTTGCCGTCCATGGCCTTGGGCAGGGCGACCATCGAGGCGTCGGCGCGATGGCACGTCCCGAAGGCGTCGTTGCAGTACGCGTCCCCGAACGCCGCCAGCTGCGCCGCGAACGCCGGATCGCCCATCTTCTCCCCGGCGTGGAACCGCAGGTTCTCCAGGAGGATCGCCTGCCCGTCGTCCAGGGACGCCACGGCCGCGGCCGACTCCCCGTCGACGCAGTTGGGCGACGGCACGGCGACGGGCCGCTCCAGCAAGGACGACAGCCGCTCGGCGACGGGCGCCAGGCTCAGGCTCTCCTCGTACCCCGTGCCCGCCGGCCGGCCCAGGTGCGACAAGAGGACGGCCCGCCCGCCCCGGTCCAGGATCGAGTGGATCGTCGGCAGGGCCTCCCGGATCCGCCGGTCGTCGGTGATCTGCCCGCCCTTCATGGGCACGTTGAAGTCCACGCGGGTCAGCACCGCCCGGCCCGCGACCTCCACCTGATCGATCGTCGTGACGCTCACATCGGGCTCCTCGCCCACGCCGCGCCGGGCCCCTCGCCCGACCGCCGGGGACGGGGATGGTACCGGCCGCGGGCGCGCCCCGGGCCGGGCCGAGCGGGCCGGCTTCTACACTCGCCCGATGGACGCCGACGCCCGCCCCTTCCCCGTGATCGCCGGGCCCACCGCCGGGGGCAAGAGCGCCCTGGCGCAGGCTCTCGCGGGCGCGATCGCCCGCGCGGGGGGCGCCGCCGAGATCCTCTCCGCCGACGCGTTTCAGGTCTACCGCGGCCTGGACATCGGGACGGCCAAGCCCTCGGCCGCCGAGCGCGCCGCCACGCCCCACCACCTGATCGACATCCGCGACCCGCGCGAGGCCTTCTCCGTCGATCAGTGGCTGCGCCTCGCGAACCCGCTCATCGATGAACTGCGCGGGCGCGGCGTCACGCCGATCGTCGTCGGGGGGACGCACTTCTATATCAAGGCGCTGCTCGAGGGCCTGTTCGAGGGCCCGCCGGCGGACCCGGCCGTCCGCGCCGAGCTCGCGGCGCTTCCCCTCGACACCCTCCGCGCCGAGCTGGAGCGCGCCGACCCGGCCGCCGCGGCGCGCCTGCACCCCAACGACCGCCGGCGGACCGTCCGCGCGTTGGAGGTCTACCGCCGGACCGGCGAACCCATCAGCGCGATGCAACAACAGTGGGACGCGCAGCGCCGGCCCGACGCCCGGCTCATCATCCTCGACTGGCCCGCCCAGGCGATCAACCGCCGGATCAACGCCCGCGTCCGAGCGATGATCGACGCGGGATTGATCGATGAGGCCCGCGCGCTCCACGACGCCGGCGCCCTGGGCCCGCAGGCCCGCCAGGCCATCGGCTACAAGCAGCTCATCGAGCATTTCGAGGGCCGATCAAGCCTCGACGACGCGATCGAGCGCATCAAGATCGACACCCGCCGCTTCGCCAAGAATCAGAGAACCTGGCTCCGACGGTTGTCCGTCGCTCCTGCGGGCGCCCCGGCGGCGATCACCCTGCCCGGCGCCGAGGCCGACACCACGGGACTCACCTTTGATGTGGGTATGTTTTTCTACCCAGCCTGACGGGGGCAAACGACACAGAGAGTCTCCGTTCCTGTATGCCTCATGCCCCGGGCGCCCGGCTCGGGGGCTGCGTTGGGCTTGCGCCTGATCGGGCTGTTCAACCTGTTCTTGCGCGACGCCGATCCGCAGCGCTGGGGGCGCCTCTGGCGCTGGCCGACCAGCCACCGGCTTGACAAGCCGGCCGGCGGTCCCTTTGCTCCCCGCCGAGCCCTCCGGCCGATCCACACCAGAACGAGACCACACACACCCCCGGCGAAGGCCCCGGCGAACCCTCGTGGCGACCAAGAAGACCCGCTCATCCCGCTCCAAGGCGCCCGGCCGCAAGAAGGCCGCCGCCGCGAAGGCGCCGTCGAAGAAGAAGGCCCCCGCCCGCCGATCCCGCGCCGCCGGCGCCGCCCCGGACACCGACGGCAAGCACCTGGTCATTGTCGAGTCGCCGGCCAAGGCCCGGACCATCAACCGCTACCTGGGGCCGGGCTACGTCGTGCGGGCTTCGGTGGGGCACGTGCGCGACCTGCCGGCCAAGGCGCCCAAGGGCGACAAGAGCCCCGTCCCGGGCGTGGACCTCGAGCACGGCTTCGCCCCCCGGTACGAGGTGATGCCGGACTCGAAGAAGGTCGTGACCGAGCTCAAGCGCGCCGCGAAGAAGGCCGCCGACGTGTGGTTCGCCACGGACCTGGACCGTGAGGGCGAGGCCATCGCCTGGCACCTGGCGCAGGAGCTGGGCGTGGACCCCGAGCGAGCCAAGCGCGTGGTGTTCAACGCGATCACCGAGGAAGAGATCCGGCGGGCGTTCGCCCACCCGCACGGGATCGACATGGCCAAGGTCAACGCCCAGCAGGCCCGGCGGATCCTGGACCGGATCGTGGGCTACCAGGTCTCGCCGCTCCTGTGGAAGAAGGTGGCGCGGGGGCTGAGCGCCGGGCGGGTGCAGTCTGTCGCGGTGCGGCTGATCGTGGAGCGCGAGCGCGAGATCCGCGCCTTCATCCCCGACGAATACTGGCGCCTGGCCGGCGTCTTCACGCCCGACAGCGCCGGCGCGGGCGCTTTGTCGGACGCCTGGCGCCGGTTCGTCGGAAGCGCGGGCGCCGACGGCGCGGCCCCCGCGCTCAAGGAGCAGGCCCGCTGGCTGGCCGACCACGGCGCGTTCCGGGCCGAGCTCGTCGAGGTCGCCGGCGAGAAGTTCGAGATCGCCCAGCCCGGCGCCGAGGACGGGACCCCTGAGGATCTCACGCCCCGGGTCGAGGAGGTCGCACGGCTGGCGGGGCTGACCGAGCTCGAGGCCGCCGTCACCGAGGACCCGAACGGCCGCGGGCCGGCCCGTGTCCGGCGCACGCTCACCGGCCGGCTGGACCCGGCGACGCCCTACCTCGTCGAGTCGATCGAGACCAAGCGCACCACGACGCGTCCCTCGGCGCCGTTCATCACCTCCACGCTCCAGCAGGCGGCGTCGTCGCGCCTGGGATTCAACGCCCGCCGGACCATGCGCACCGCCCAGCAGCTCTACGAGGGTATGGACTTACCCGGCGAGGGCGCGGTGGGGCTGATCACCTACATGCGGACCGACTCGACGCACCTCTCGGGCCCGGCTGTGGAGAGCGCCCGCCGGTTCATCCGCTCCACCTTCGGCGAGGCGTACCTCCCCGACGCGCCCAACGTGTATCGCTCCTCCAACAAGGCGGCGCAGGAAGCGCACGAGGCGATCCGCCCCACGGACGTGACGCGCACGCCCGACCGCGTCGGCGGCGCCCTGACCGACGACCAGCGCCGGCTGTACCGCTTGATCTGGGAGCGGTTCGTCGCCTGCCAGATGACGCCCGCGAAGTGGGACTCGACGGCCGTGCGCATCACCGGCGGCGCGGACCCGGCCCGCCCCGTCACCTTCCGCGCCACCGGACGCGTGCTGGTCTTCGATGGGTTTTACCGCGTCGCCGGGACGCCGGCCTCGGCGGACGAGCAGACCCTGCCCGCGCTGGAGGCGCGACAGCCCGTCGCCCCGATCGCGATCGAGCCGGAGCAGAAGTTCACCGCCCCCCCGCCGAGGTACACCGAGGCGTCGCTCGTCAAAACGCTCGAAGCCGAGGGCATCGGCCGGCCGTCGACCTACGCCTCGATCATCCAGGTGATCCAGGACCGCAACTACGTCGAGCAGGACAGCCGGCGTTTCTACGCCACGGACCTGGGCGAGGTCGTCACCGACAAGCTCGTCGAGGCGTTCCCCGAGATCATGGAGGTCGGGTACACCCGCGACCTGGAAGCCGACCTGGACAAGATCGAGGACGAGCACACCGACTGGGTGGACCTGCTGACCCGCTTCTACGGCCCGTTCAAGGCGCAACTCGACCGCGCTCACGAGACCCTGACCCACGCCAAGGCCGAGACCCAGCCGGCGCCCGAGGAATACCGCTGCCAGACGTGCGGCGCCCCGCTGGTCTACCGGTTCGGCAAGAACGGGCGGTTCCTCTCCTGCTCGACGTACCCCAAGTGCGACTACGCCGCCCCCTGCGACCGCGAGGGCAAGCCCCAGCCCGTCGAGCACGCGGACGTCGCCTGCCACCTCTGCGGCAAGCCGATGATCAAGCGCACCGGGCGCTTCGGGCCCTTCTACGGTTGCTCGGGCTACCCGGAGTGCCGGGGCATCCTCAAGGCGGACAAGAAGACCGGCCAGCCCCTGGCGCCCCAGCCGCCGGCGCTGGAGACGGACCTGCCGTGCCCCAAGTGCAACGAGGCGAATCTGGTGCTGCGCAGCGGCGCGCGCGGGCCGTGGCTCGCCTGCTCGCGCTACCCCAAGTGCCGGGGGCGCGGCAAGTGGTCCGAGCTCCCCGATGAGGCGAAGGCTCGGTGGGAGGCGGCCCTCGCCGAGCATGAGAAACAGCACCCCATCCCCGTCATCCGCTCGATGTCGGGCCGGGCCCTGACCGACGCCAAGGGCCGGCCGCTGCCCGCCGAGTCCGACGACGACGCCGAGGCCGGCGAGCGCACCGCGGCGTAACCGTCGGCGCGAGCGAGTATCGTGGCCCGCCATGCTCGGTCGGCTCCAGGCTCGGCTCGCCGCGATCGCCCGCCGGTTCGGGCTGCGCCAGGACTGGTACCTGGTGGTGCTCGGCGCCGGGATCGGCACCATCACAGCCGTCGGGTCTGTTGGCTTCATGGCCCTGCTGCGGCTTCTGGAGCACGAGGCCGACGCCCTGCACGCCGGCGAGGCGTGGACGGTCTGGCTTTTGCCCGTGCTGCCGATGGCCGGCGCGCTCATCGCCGGCCTGCTCATCCATCTCTACGCGTCTGAAGCGCGCGGCCACGGCGTGCCCGAGGTCATGAACGCCCTGTACCGCACCGGGGGGGTCATCCGCGCCCGCGTCGCCGTCGTCAAGGCCCTGGCCAGCGCCGCGACCATCGGCTCGGGCGGGTCCGCCGGCGCCGAGGGGCCCATCGTTCAGATCGGCTCGGCGATCGGGTCGGGCTCGGCGCAGCTCCTCCGGGTCTCGCGCGAGCAGACGGGGACGCTGCTGGGTTGCGGCGCCGCCGCCGGGATCGCCTCGGTCTTCAACGCGCCCATCGCCGGGGTGTTCTTCGTCCTCGAGATCCTGCTGCGGGACTTCTCCCTGCGCACGTTCACGCCGATCGTGGTCGCCAGCGTCTTCTCCACCGCCGTCACCCAGGCGATCCTCGGACGCAACGACGCCCTCTTTGCGCACGACCTCCAGCAGTACCTGTTCACCCTGCCGGAACTGCCGTCGTACCTGGTCATGGGGCTGATCTGCGGCGCCGTCGCCGTCGGGTTCACGCGCGTCCTGTACTTTTCGGAGGACGTGTTCGAGCGCGTCCGGCTTCACCCGGTCGCCAAGCCGGTCCTCGGGGCGGGGCTCCTGGGCGCCGTGGGCATCGTGTTCCTGCTGCTGGCGCCGGGCGGCGCGCGGCACGACGTCCCGCCCTTTTTCGGCAACGGCTACACGGCCATCACCCAGCTGCTCGACCCCGGCGCGTACCCCGCGGCTTCGCCGAGACCGGAGGTCGATCTCGTTGAGCCGGGCCTGGGCGAGACAGTCCCGCTCTCCATGGCGCTGGTCGGCGCGCTGGTGATCTTCAAGGCGCTCGCCACCTGCCTGACGCTCGGGTCGGGGGGCTCCGGCGGCGTCTTCGCGCCGTCCCTGTTCCTGGGCGCCGCCACGGGGGCGGCGTTCGGGTTGGCGCTCGAGGCCGTCGGGCTCATCCCCGCCGAGGGCTCCCCGGCCGCCTACGCCCTGGTCGGGATGGCCGCCGTCGTCGCCGGGACGACCCACGCGCCGCTCACCGCGATCCTCATCGTGTTCGAGATCACCCGCGACGTGTACGTCCTGCTGCCCATCATGCTGGCGGCCGTGATGGCGACGCTCACCGCCCAGGTCCTCCTGCGGGACTCGATCTACACGCTCAAGCTCCGCCGGCGGGGCCTGCTGATCGGGACCGCGGCGGACATGACCATCCTCCGCCGGATCACCGCCGACCAGGTCCCCATCGTCCCGCACGTGGCCGTCCACCCGGAGGACCCCATCGCCAAGGTCACCGACCTCGCCGACCGGTACAAGGTCGCGGACTTCGTGGTCATCGATCACGACGGCGATTACCTCGGGATGCTCACCGCCGAGGCCCTGCGCGCGGCCCTTCTCCAGCAGGACGCCATCCCGCTGCTCCTGGTCGAGGAACTCATGCGCACGGACCTGCCCACCGTCAGCCCCGACGAGACGCTCGACCGCGTGCTGGACAAGTTCAGCCGGTTCGACGTCACCAGCCTGGCGATGGTCCGCGAGGGGCAGGGCGCCGTCCTGGGCCTCCTGACCCGCGCGAGGCTGATGAGCCGGTACCAGCAGGCCCTCCGCGAGCACTGACCGCCCCGGGCGGGCGCGTACGATCCGGGCATGATCGCCGCCGACCACCCACCGCCCGCAGACTCGTCCGATCGGCTCGTCTTCCGCCGACGGCACCGGCTCTCGGGCCGACGGGCCTACGCCGCGGTCCACCGCAGAGGGATCCGCAAGCCGCGCGGCCCGCTGATCGTCGTCGGGCTGCCCACGGGCGCCGGAGACGCCCGCCTGGGCCTCTCGGTCGGCAGGCGCGTCGGCGGCGCCGTCACCCGCAACCTCATCAAACGCCGCATCCGCGAGGCGTTCCGCCTGTCGCGGCCGACCATGCCGGCCGGGTACGACCTCGTCGTGATGGTCCGCCCGCACGAGCCCGCGACCCTCGACGACTACCGTCGATGGCTCACCGGCGCCTGGGCCGCGATCGACCGGGCCGCGGCCCGTCGCCACGGCGAGGGGTCGGCTGGCCGATGACCGCCCCCGCCGAGCCCGACCCCGGCCCGCGCGCCCCGGCCCCGCCACGGTTGTCGGCGC
>RFGI01000209.1 GCA_003696725.1 Planctomycetota bacterium
CCGACGGCGCGTGGCGCATCCCGCGGCTGATCCTCGAGACCGTCCGCCGTCAGCAGGCCGACCGCGTGATGCAGCTGAGCCGGGGGATGCGCCCGGCGTAAACTCATCGGGCTTGCCCGCGGCCGACCGGGCCGGGCGAGGCCACCCCACTAGCCCGGACAGATCCATGCCGGACCCAACCATCCGATCGAGCCGCCGAGATGGCTTCGATGTCCTCACGATCACGGGTGACGTGGACCTGCACACCGTCGAGGCGCTCTCGCGCGTCATCGCCGACCTGCTCGAACGCGCCCCCCGGCGGCTGGTCATCGACCTGAGCCGGACCGGGTTCATCGGCAGCCTCGGCGTGGGCCAGCTCATGGCTTTGTGCGTCAAGATTCAGAAGACACGGGGGGCGACGGCGGTGGTGTGCCCCGCGGGCAACGTGCGCGAGGTGCTCGATCGCTGCCGGATGGAAGCCATCACGACCCTTGTGGAATCATTCGACTCGGTGCATGAGCGCCTCGGCGACGCGTGACGCCGCGGTCGGCTCACTCGCCCGGGATGGCCCCGATCGCCCCCGCCCACGGCGAAGACGCCGTCGCGTATCGCTTGCGCGGGATCCGCCCGGCGCGGGCGGCCAGGCGCCCCGCGGCGCACGCCAGCCGCATGGCGTGGGCCATCGTCTCCGGGTCGCGGGCGCCGGCGATCCCGGTGTTCAGGAGCACGCCGTCGGCGCCGAGCTCCATGGCGACGGCGACGTCGCTCGCCGTCCCGACGCCGGCGTCGATGATGACGGGGTAGCCCGGGTCGCCCTCTTTGAGGAGCTCCAGGCACAGCGAGATGTTCAGCGGGTTGAGCACGCCCTGCCCCGAGCCGATCGGGCTGCCGGCGGGCATGACGCAGACGGCGCCGGCCTCCTTGAGCCGCGCCGCCGCGATCGGGTCGTCGCTGGTGTAGGTCAGCACGTCGAAGCCGTCGGCGACCAGCTCGCGCGTCGCCTGCAGCGTGCCCGCGGGGTCGGGCAGCAGCGTCCGGCGATCGCCCAGCACCTCCAGCTTGACCCACGACGCCCCGGGGTTGCCCAGCTGCGAAAGGATCTCCCGACCCAGCCGGGCGACACGCACGGCGTCGGCGGCGCTGAAGCACCCGGCCGTGTTCGGCAGGATCGTGAACCGATCCAGATCGATGAAGTCGAGCAGGCTCTGCCCGGCTTCGTTGTAGAGCCTCTCGCGGCGGACCGCGACGGTGACGGCGTCGGCGCCGGAGGCGTCCAGGCACCGCCGCATGGCCTCGTAGTCCGCGTACTTGCCGGTCCCCACGATCAGCCGCGAGCGCAGCGCGCGAGAGCCGACCACCAGCTGGTCGATGGCCGGCGATGAGGCCGTCTCGATCGGTGTCGTCGTTCCCATCGGGTTTCGCCTTCCTGAACCGCCGGCGTCCCCGGCGTCACCCGCCGCCGACGAGCGTGACGATCTCGACCCGGTCGCCGTCGGCGAGCACCACGCCCGGCCGGTCGTCCCGAGGCACGAGTTGGCGGTTGACTTCCGTGGCGCAGGGCGCCGACGCCCGCCCGCGCTCGCGCAGGAGCGCGTCGAGCGTCAGGCCGTCGGCCGTCTCGATCTCCTCACCGTTGACGATGATCCGCATCGCCGATGATTCTAGAGCGGCCGGAGCGCGGCGACGGTGGCGGGATCGCGGCGCTAGGATGCCGTCGATGGCCCAGCCCCATCCAGGGCGCCGACGCCGAGACAGCCGGTCATCCGGCCGGGCGTGGGCCGTCGGCGGGCTGGCCGTGGCGCTGCTCGCGGTCGGCGTCGGGTTCTTCGCGGGGCGGTCGCCCACCCGGGCGGGCGAGCGCGCGCGGGTCGACGATCCCGAGCGCTTCGTGGCCGTGGCGCTCGAACTGATCGAGACCGGCCGGCCCGAGCGGCTGACCGACCTGATCCACGCCGAGTCCCCGGAGATGCGCGCCGTGCTCGACGGGCTCGGGCGGGCGCTGGCGTCGGCGGCGGACCTCGCCGAGGCCCTCGCCGAGCGCTTCCCCGATGAGTCGAGCCGCCTGGCCGCGTCGGCGTTCGAGCGATGGGACGCCCGGCGCCCGATGCGCGACGGGCCGACCGGCGACACGTTCGCGGCGATCCTTGTGGACCCGTTCGGCTGGGTCCGCAACGGCGCCGACCGGCTGGCCGTCGAGCCTCTGAGCGACGACGCGCGGGCGATCACCATCGACGGGGCGCCGGCGCTGGGCGTGGGGCTGGTGGTGCGGCGCTTCGACGCCGGTTGGCAGATCGTGATCCCGAGCGGTTTGCCCGGAGTGGGCGCGATCCTGCCGCGTTCGCCGGAGGAATGGCGCATCGCCGGGTCGATGGCCGCCGTGCTGGAGAACGCCCTACGCGACCTGGCGCGGGAGGTGCGGTCGGGGCGGGTGCGGTCGGTCGAGGACGCGGCCCGTCGCGCGGGCGAGATGGCCTGGGGCCCCCTCGTGATGACCTGGATCGCGTACCAGCGGGCGCGCGAGATCAGCGGCGGGGCCGGGCAGGTCCGATAGTCACGCGGGTGACGGGAACCGTGGCTGATTCTTGACCTGTGAGTCTTGCGGCGGCGTGTCGCGGCCCGGTAGACTCAGGGCACGGCCTTCGACGGGGCAGGGCCGGGAGGGGCGATCGCGCACCGCGCGTGAGTTTGGGGCAGGGCCATGACCATCGGACGTGATCGAATCTGTGTCGCAGGGGCGGTGTGCGCCGCGCTGGCGATCGCCGGAGCCGCCGCCGCCGGGCCCGACTGGGTCGAGGGCGGCGAAAACGACGGCGACTTCCTCCCCGATGCGGGCCCGCTGCCCGGCAGCGCCCAGCCGATCGGCCTCAACGCCCCGGTCCGCACGGTCTCCGGGCTCCTCGCCGGCAACAGCGACCTGACCTCTGCGCCGGAGGGCGGGTTCGGCTCGGGCGACCTCGAGGATATGTACCTCGTCCGCATCGATGATTTCGACGCGTTCTTTTTCGGGACTCAGCTCGCTGTCAGCGGCGCGACCGAGGGCAACGCCTGCACGTCGGTCTTCCTGTTCACCGGCCCGGATCACCCCGCCGGCGAGGGGCTGGGCATTGTCGGCAATCTCGACCCTGCAAGCGGGGGGTGCGGCGCTTTGATCGACGGCACGCCCTCCGACGGCGCGCCCACGCCACAACTCATCGACGGGCTCACGTACTACGTCGCCATCGCCGCCGACGGACGGTTCCCCGTCGACGCCGAGGGCAACCGCATCTTCGATTTTTTCGGGGGCGTCGACGCCCTCGGCAAGAGCCCGACGCAGCAGTCCGGCCCGGACGGGCCCGGCGGGTCCAACCCCGTCGCGGGCTGGCAGGGCCTCGCGTTCTCGATCGGCGCGTACGTCGCGCCGTCCATCGAGGCCGTCCACGGCGTGGCCGGCGACCCGGGCGTGCAGTTCGAGCCGCCGGAGTTCAACGACGTCTGCGTCGGGCCCTTCGGCGCCCAGACGCTCGTGATCCCGCCGGGCGGCGCGTTCATCAACGGCAAGCTCGAGGAGCGCACCGTCCCCGGCCCGGCGCCGGACACGTTCCTGTGCGTCGTCGACAAGGACGGAAACATCATCGCGTCCGATGACAACGGCGCCGTCGACAAGGGCGACGGCAAGGCGTCCGGCCTGCTGAGCACGGACGCGGACGACGACGGCTGGGCCGACATCCTCATCGACAACGGCGACGGCACACGAAGCCTCCGCCTCGTCGTCACCGGCTTCCCCGACGGCTTCGACGGCGACTGCAACGGCTTCTTCCAGAACGCCCCGCACGGCCAGATCGGCGAGTTCTGCGTCCGCGTGCGGTACTCGAACGCCGTCCTCAACCCGCTCCTCGGCCCCGGCGTGCTCCGCGAGGACACCTACACCGACGAGTTCGTCACCGGCGCCGAGGCGTTCATGATCAACTTCACCGCGCCCAACGGCGCCTCGCGGGTGAGCATCGAGATCGACAATTCCTGCGGCCGGATCCCCTTCTGCGGCGACGTCGACTCCATGTGCTTGAGCAACCTGACGCCGCTGGAGCCGTACTGCATCACCGTCGTCGGCGGGCAGGACAAAGACTGCTTCCCGACCGACACGCAGCTGTGCTGGCTCAACAAGGATTGCGAAGTGATCGCGACGGACGACAACTCGGGGCCTGCGCAGGGGTATTCCGAGCTGTGCGTGATCGCCGACGTCAACGGCAACATCTGCATCGCGGTCTCCGGCGGCGG
>RFGI01000210.1 GCA_003696725.1 Planctomycetota bacterium
CGCGGGAGCGTGGATTGAAACGGCGCGCGACGGCGGGCTGCGCGAGCTCCGAGTCGAGTCGCTCCCCTCGCGGGAGCGTGGATTGAAACCGGGCGCTAGTGGTGCTAGCGGTAGGGCAACGGCCGTCGCTCCCCTCGCGGGAGCGTGGATTGAAACCGCGCGACGATCGACACCGAGGAGGCCGTCGCGTCGTCGCTCCCCTCGCGGGAGCGTGGATTGAAACGGCGCGCGACGGCGGGCTGCGCGAGCTCCGAGTCGAGTCGCTCCCCTCGCGGGAGCGTGGTTTCAGACAAGCGCATGTGTCGAGTGTGGCCTCACTCCGTTGCACCGATCTTGGATCAGAACGGACGATCGGGCCGGATTCTGCGGGACTCGATCCATGGCGATCGTGCGGCATTCGGTCGAGGAGATCATGAACGCGCCGCGTCGGGCGGTCGCGCCCCCCCGTGTTCCGATCCCTCTCATCCACACACGAGACAAACACCCGGACTGCGCCGGGCGCCGGACCGCGGGACGCTGGTCGGCCTGCCCGGGCGGGTCGCGCGATCGCCACGGCATAGGGATATGAACGATGAGCCGCCGGTGGGACTCGAACCCACAACCTCGAGATTACAAATCACGCGCTCGACCAGTTGAGCTACGGCGGCGGGCAACCGGCGCACGCACCGGCGCTGCGATCATGACGCGCGCACGGCGTCCTTGCCAGCCGGGCGGCGCCTTGGCGCGCCCCTGATAACAAACGACCCGGCGCCAGGGGTCGGCATCGGGTCGTTGGAGGAGAAGAGAGAGATTCCTTGGAGCCCCGATCCCAGCCCGTGTGTCGCCGGTCCGAAGGCCCCGCTGAGTTCCACCCTCTTCTACGAAATCTGGTGGTCATGGTTCTTCAGATACAGCCCATAATCAGGATTGGCCACACATAACGGGTCAATCACCCTGTTTTGATGGCATCGAAGAGCTGTCGAACGATCTCGTCGGGGCTCACGCCCTGGGCGAGTCCGGCGTGGCTGAGGACGATCCTCCCCCGCAGGACCGCCGGCGCCAGGCGGTCGATGTGCCTCGCCGTCGGGGTTGGGTCGCCCGTGAGGCTCGCGAGGCACCGGGCCGCCAGCAGCAGGGCCTGGGCCGCCCGCGGGCCCGCCCCCCACTCGATGAGTGGCCGGAGGTTCGGCGGGCAGGCGGGGTCCGTCGGCCGCGTGGCCCGCACCAGTCGGACGGCGCGAGCCACCGTGGGCTGGCTCACGGGCATGCGGGCGATCAGGCCGCGCAGCCGCAGGAGGTCCGCTCCGGTCATGATCGGTGAGAGTTCGCGCTGACGCTCGGCGATGGCGTCGGCCTCGGCGGCGATCCGCCGCTCGTCCGCCTCGGATGGGTACTCCATCGCGAGCGTGAACAGGAACCGGTCCAGCTGTGCCTCTGGCAGGGCGTAGGCGCCCTCTTGTTCGATGGGGTTCTGGGTCGCCATGACCAGGAAGGGCGCCCGCAGCGGCCGGGTGGCGCCCCCGACGGTCACCTGCCGTTCCTGCATGGCTTCGAGGAGGGCCGACTGGGTCTTGGGCGGGGTGCGATTGAGCTCATCGGCCAGGACCACGTTGGCGAAGATCGGGCCGGGCACGAACCGCAGGGCCCGCTCGCCCGTGGCGGGGTCGGTCTGGAGGATCTCGGACCCGAGGATGTCGCCCGGCATGAGGTCCGGGGTGAACTGGATCCGAGAAAACGTGAGGTCCAGCGACGCCGCCAGCGACCGGATCAGCATCGTCTTGGCCAACCCCGGGACGCCGATCAGCAGGACGTGCCCGTGGCAGAGCGTGGCGATGATGAGGTGCTCGATGACCGCCTGTTGTCCGAGCACCACCGAGCCGAGCCGCTCCTTGAGGACCGAGAACCGCTTCGGCAGGTCGTCGAGTTCGGTGAGCTCCTCGGGGGAGTCGGCTGGATCCGCGGTCCGCATACACCCTCCGGCGCGTGGGCGCTCCACAGGCGCCCCGGTCGGATCGTACCGGCGTCCGGCTCGCCGGCCTCGGAGGGCCGGGAATCCCGCGCCGAAGCCGCCGCGGAGACGTGCCGGCGCCGGCGCCAGCGCGCGCTGACGAATCCGCGGGAGATCGAGCGCCGGCCGGCCGGATCGGCGGTGAAGACGCCCGCGCTTGCGCCGACGCCGCGACCCGCCCTCGATCGCGGATGCGTCCGGTCGGGCGCTGCGGCGGTCCCTCGCGGGCGCCGATGCCATGGGCGTGACGGGCGCCGTCGGCCGGTCGGTGGTCGGCGGAGCGTGCACGGAGGAGGGCGACCCATGGCCACACGACTGGGACAGGTGCTCGTCGAAAGCGGGGTGCTGACGGAGGACCAGGTCGAGGCGATCCTCCGCGCCCAGGAGGCCAGCCGCCGGCCCTTCGGCGCCCTGGCCGAGGAGATGTTCCACGTCCCGCCCGAGGCCGTCGAACAGGCCTGGGCCCGGCAGTACGAGCAGATCGCCGAGGCCGTCAACCCGGCCGATGAATCGCTGGACGACGACGTGCTGGCGCTCGTCGATCGACGCCAGGCGTGGCAGTTCCGGCTTATGCCGCTGCGCCGCGAGGGCGGGGAGCTCCGCGTCGCGACAACCCGCGCTCACCTGCCGCGGGCCATGCGGTTTGCGCTTCGGCACTTCGGGCAGGCGTGCTACTTCGTGCTCACGACGCCCGAGCAGCTCGCCGAGGCGCTGATGCGGCACTTCCCGATGCCGGGCATGACCGCCGAGGCCGTCCTGTCCAACGACGCGATCTACCCGGCGGCCCAGTCCCGGTGAACGGGACGCCGGCGGGCTACATCGCGTCCCGCAGCGCCTCGGTCTTGTCGAGCTTCTCCCACGTGAACAGATCGCCCTCGGGCGTGCGGCCGAAGTGCCCGTGCGCCGCGGTGGGCGTGTAGATCGGCTTGCGCAGGCCCAGCGTCTCGATGATGCCGGCCGGGGTGAGCTCGAAGACCCGGCGCACGGCGGCGGCGATGCGGGCCTCGTCGTCCTTCGCCGTGCCCTGGCAATCGACCAGGACGCTGGTGGGCTCGGCGACGCCGATGGCGTAGGAGAGCTGTACCTCGCACACGTCGGCGAGGCCCGCGGCGACAATGTTCTTGGCGACGTAGCGGGCCATGTACGCCGCCGAGCGGTCGACCTTGGTCGGGTCCTTGCCCGAGAAGGCGCCCCCG
>RFGI01000211.1 GCA_003696725.1 Planctomycetota bacterium
CATCACCTGCCGGCACACCGAGCCCGGCGCCCCGGCGCGCCGCGCGCTGAAGCGCTACTGCCGGGTCTTCATCCTCGAACAGCTCGGCCCGCGGTCGGTGACGCGGTTCGGCCGGGAAAAGGGCCGGGCGATGCGGGCGGCGATGCGCCGTCTGGACGAGATTCTCTCGGCGCCGGCCGATGCGCTCGACGATGTGTACACCCGAGTCTTTTGCGAATGCCTCGCGACGCTGCCCCGCGCTGCGGCCGCCTCGGCCTGACCCCCCTCGACTCGCTGCGGAGCCCCCGACCCATGGCGTCCCTTCAGACCTGGTTGCGACGGATTGACATCCGGCTGCCCGGCGGCCGCGCCCGGGCCGCCCGCCGACTCGCCCGTCGCCGAGCCCGCCACGCCGATCGCACACGGTTCGAGACACGCGTCAACGACCGGCCCCTCGTGTTCTCGACCGAGGACGAGTACTCCCACTCCTGGTTCTACTCCCGGTACGAGCCGGGCGACCTGCACGAGGCCCCCGTCACCCGGCGGATCATCGAAGCGCTCGACGGCGCCAGTGGATTCGCCGACGTGGGCTCCCACCTGGGGTGGTACGCCTGCGTCGCCGCCGCCTGCATCGGGCAAGACAGGGTGGTGGCCTTCGAGATGGATCAGGCCAACCTGGATCTCCTGAATCGAAACCTCGAACTCAACGGGCTGCGCGATCTGGCCTGTGTGCACGCGGCGATCGGCGACCGACACGGCGAGGTCGAATACATGACCAGCCCGGGCCGGCCCAGCCAGCTCCTGAGCCTCGGCGTCGCCCGCGACGAGACGGGCGAGGGCCAGGTCAAGGCCACGGTGCCCATGATCACCCTTGACGAATACTTCGCCGACCGCGACACCAAGCCGGACGTGTTCAAGATCGACGTGGAGGGCGCCGAGATGGGCGTCCTCCGCGGCGCCGAGGGGCTCCTGCGCGACCACGCGCGGACCCTCTTCATCGAGGTCCACCCGGGGTTGATGCGCGCGTTCGGCGAGTCCTATCACGACCTGTTCCGCTGGCTGATCGATCGGGGCTTCACACTCGAGCGGATCGGCGAGATGCGCGGCACAGGATCGGCGGGCCCCCTGCACCCCGTCTCGCCGGGCGCGCGGATCCTGCACCACTCGGCCATGATCCGGGCGACGAAGCACGCGTGATGAACGCCGCGCCCCCGAGCCATGGACCGGGCCTGTCGCTGCTGGTGATCTCGCAGGTCTACCCGCCGGACCCGGCGAGCGTCGGCCAGCACATGCACGACGCCGCCGCCGAAATGGCCCGCCGGGGCTGGGCCGTC
>RFGI01000040.1 GCA_003696725.1 Planctomycetota bacterium
CGCGCAGCCGGCGAGGATCGGCCGGGCCTCCAGCCGCGCGGGCATCTCGCGCCACGACCCGTCGTCCTGGATCTGCTGCGCCACCCCCGACCACGAGCCAACGGTGAAGTCCAGCGCCCGCCGCTCGTCGCCCGGGCAGCGCTCGTCGATGTCCATTCCGTGGAGCCAGTGGTCGTCGAAGGGCTCGGCGTCCGAGCCTCGCCGCACGCCCTGCATCACGAAACTGGGCCGCGCCCAGGTCTGCCCGTCGTCGAGGCTGTAGCTCCCCTCCCACCGGTAGTAGCCCGGGATCAGGTCGGAGAAGATGTAGCGGTCGATGCGCGTGGCGCCGTCGGGCTGCTCGGTGGTCCCGAGGAACACGCCGCGGTTGAAGTCGAACCCGCCGCGCATGGTCCAGAACGGGGCGTCGCCCGAGGGCCAGTTGAGGATGATGACCCATTCATCCTCGGCTGGGTCGTAGGCGCGCACGCTGAAGCCGAGGATGTCGCCGCCGTTCCAGGATCGCCCGCGGTAGTGCTCGACCAGCGCGCCCCCGTCGAGCACGGGATAGACGCGCAACCCGGCGCCGGGCACGATCGCTTCGCCGCGATGATGGTTCCAGAACCGGTTGGTCACGTCCCACTCGCCGATCCAGAAGTCGAACTGCCGGCGCACCGGGAGCGCCTCGATCGTGGTCTGGCCGGCGGCGGGCCAAGCGAGGAGCAGTGCGGCGGCGACAATCACGATCTTGTTCATGCTGGGGACCCCTCGCGGCCGGGTGGCGCGCCGTCGGCCGGCTGTACGCGGCGCGGGCGCCCGCGGATCCGGCGCGCCCATCAAAATGGCGGGGCGATCCGCACGCGCACCCGTCGGCCCGTGTCCGGGTCGTCGAACGTCAGCGCCACCGCGGCCAGCATCAGCCGCTCGCCTGGCGTTCGGCCCGACCCGTACAGGTCGTCGCCGACGATCGGGCAACCCAGGCCCGCCGGCGCCGGGCTGGACGCGGCGAGTCGGATCTGGTGCGATCGGCCGGTGACGGGGCCGAACTCGATCCGTGTGCGTTCGTGCGCGGCGTCGCGTGGATGCGGATCGATGCGCCGCCATCGCGTGACGGCGAGCTTGCCAAACGTCTCGTCAACGATCTGCACCGGCCGCCGGTCCACGTTGAGCCGCTGGCGCAGCCGCACCACGCCGGCCCGCGCGCCCGGCGCCCCTTCGACGACGCCCACGTACCGCTTCAAGACCATGCGGTCCCGGAACTGCCGGGAGAGCGCCCGCTGCGCCCCTGCTGACAGCGCCACCAGCAGCAGGCCCGACGTGTCCATGTCCAGCCTGTGGACGACCATGGGCCCGTCGGCCTCGTGGATCAGCGCGGCGACGCGGGCGACGGCGCAGTCGGCCTTACCCGGCCCGCGACCCGGAACGCTGAGCAACCCGGCGGGCTTGTCGACGACGACCCACGACGGCCCGCGGGCGACGCATTTGATCGGGCCGCCCACGGGGGGAGGGATCACACGGCCTCGGAACCGGGCGGGATCGGGCCGGCGTTGGGCGGCGCGGGCGCGACCACCACGTCGAACGGCCGGCGGTTGAGCAGCTCTTCGCCGCACCACACCGTCGCCCAGTGCCGGCCGGCCTTCTTGAACGCGACGTTGCGCAGCTGCACGCCGTGGTCCAGGATCGTCAGCGGGTTGGGGATGGTGTGCGTCCCGCGGATCTGCACCAGGGGCTCGCCGTCGTCCTGCTCGATCTGGAGGCGGATCTCCACCGCCCCCCGGCCGTTGGTCAGCGAGAAGAACACGGCCAGGTGCTCCCGGTGCGGGAGCGACTCGGCGGCGAGCCGGTTGAACACGCCGATGAGCGAGAGCTTGCCCGTGGCGCGGTCCTGGATGATCTGCTCGCAGACGAGGGCGCTGGTGCAGATGGGCGTCTCGACACCGGGCTCGGGCATGGCGCGCCTCCTCGATGTCGATGGCGCCGGCGGTCCCGCGGGGACGCTCAGCGCTTGGAGAACTGGAACCGGCGCCGGGCGCCGCGCTGCCCGTACTTCTTCCGCTCGACCTCGCGGTCGTCGCGTGTGAGGTAGCCGTGCTCGCGCAGGACGGGCTCGAGGTTCGGGTCGAAGTCCTTCAGGGCCCGCGCCACGCCGAGCATCAGGGCGCCGGCCTGCCCGGTCGTCCCGCCCCCGTCGAGCCGGGCGACGATGTCCACCCGGCCGAGCGTGTTGGTCGCCTTGAGCGGGGCGTGGGCGTCGTTGCGGTCGCGCTCCTCGGAGAAATAATCGTTGACATCGCGGAAGGCGGCGTCGCCGACCTTCTTGCTCGCGCGCTTGACCTGGATGACGTACCGGCCCGTCCCCGGACGCAGCCGGACGCGCGCCACCGACGTCTTGCGTCGGCCCGTGCCCCAGAACCAGGGGTTGTCGGCCGTCAGCTCGCGGCTGGGGGTCGGTGCGGGAGCCGGGGCGGGCGGCTCGGCGGTCGTCGAGGCGGTGTCGGGGGCGTCGGCCATGATCGGCGGGCTCCAACTGGGAGAACAGGGGTCGGCGGATCGGGGTCAGGCGGCGTGCACGTCCATCGGCTCGGGGCGCTGGGCCTGGTGCGGGTGGTCGGCGCCGCGGTAGACCTTCAGCTTGCGCATCATCTGACGCCCGAGCCGGCTCTTGGGCAGCATCCGGCGGACGGCGTCCTCGATCACGATCTCGGGGCGCCGGCGGAGCAGGCTCTCGTACGACTCCATCCGCTGGCCGCCCGGGTGCCCGCTGAACGTCTTGCGAAACTTCTGCTGGGCCTTGGCCCCGGTGAGGACCACCTTCTCGGCGTTGGTGACGACCACGAAATCGCCCGTGTCGACGTGCGGCGTGTACTCGGGCCGGTGCTTGCCCATCAGCACGACGGCGATCCGAGTCGCGAGTCGGCCGAGGCGCTGACCCTCGGCGTCGACGAGGCGCCACTGCCGCTGAACCTCACCCGGCTTTGCAAAGGTGGTCTGTCGCATCGGTCCGCCTCACATTGAAGACCGGCCGGGCTCGCCCGTGGGCCGGCGCACGCTCATCGCTCCGCGCCGTTGCCGGGCATGGAGCCGGCCACGACGCCGTTTGAAGCCCTCCGCGGGGCTCGCGCTCCCCGCGGCGGCCCGTGGCCCGCCGGCGCGCCCCCGTTCGGGGCCGCCCGTCGCGAGCGTCGAGGCCGGGATGGGTCCCCACACGGGCCCGACGCGCAGCCGGGATCGGTGCGGAACGCGGGAGCCTAGCCGATCACCCCCGATTGTCAATCCTGCGGCGGCCTCGGTGGACGCGGGCCCGCGGGGGCCGATGATAGGGGCATGCCCGACCACGCCGACCCGTCCCCGCCGACCGACCCGCCCGCGTGGCCCGAGGACGCGAGCCGACCGCCCGCGCGCACCGCCGCGGACGGCCGGCTTCGCGACACGGGCTCCCCGATGGGCGCCCTCGCGTCCTGGGCTGTCGTGGTCGGCATGGTGGCCCTGATCGTCCTCTCCCATGCGATGGTCGGGTCGGCGGCGCCCAAACCCGCGACCGAGCCCTCGCCCACCGCGGGCGTCCTGCAGATCTTCGCGCGCTACACCGTCGGCGCGGTCGAGACCCTCGGCGCCGGCGAGCAGCGCGAGACGATGCTCGCGCAGCTCCGGCCCACCATCGACGCCGGCGTCGCCAGCCCCGACGACGCCCTGCGCGCCAGCCTCGTCGCCCACGGGCTGGGCGACGACGAGTGGGCCCGGGCCCTGCTCCGGCGCATCACCGACCCGGGCGGGCCCGACGCCGAGCCCCTGCTCGCGGACGACCCGGCGCTTCGACCGGCGTACATCGCCCAGGACGCCGACCGAATCCAGACGCTGCTCGATCACGGCGTCGATTCCCTGGCGCCCGACGACCGCAGCGCCCTTCTTGATCACCACGGGTGGTTCGCGGAGTTCGGCTTCACGGCGGGCGCGCCCGAGTCTGACCCGGCCCGTCGGGCGGCCGTGGCCCCCGCGCAGCGCACCCTCTTCGCGGTGGGCGCCCTGGCGCTGGTCGGGGGGGCGGGGCTGCTCGCCGGGATCGTCCTGCTCATCGTCATGCTGGTGAAGGTCGGGAACGGCTCGGTCCGCGCCCGCTACGCCCGGCCCGCGCCGGGCGGGAGCGTGTATCTCGAAACGTTCGCGATCTTCCTGGTGGGGTTCGTCGGGCTGGGCCTGATCGGCGAGGCGATCCGCCGCGCGACCGGCGTCGACCTGAGCAACTGGCTCGTGTGGCTCCTGCCGCTGGTGCTGCTGTGGCCCGTCGCGCGCGGGGCGCGGCCGGTCGAGGCCAAGTACGCGCTGGGCTGGAGCCGGGGTGAAGGGGCGCTCACGGAGATCGGCGCCGGGCTCGTCGGGTACCTCGCGGGCCTGCCCGTGGTGGCCCTGGGCTTCGGGCTCACGGTCCTGATCTCGATCGTGATGAGCGGGCTGACGGGCGCCCAGGGCCCGCCCCCGAGCCACCCGGTGGTGCAGCAGGCCGGCGCCGGGGGCGTGTGGTCGGTGCTGTCCGTGTACCTCCTGGCGTCGGTGTGGGCGCCGATCGTGGAGGAGAGCGTCTTCCGCGGGGCCTTCTTCCATCACCTGCGCGGCCGGCTGGGCCCGGCGGCGTCGGCGACGGTGGTGGGCTTTGTCTTCGCGATCATCCACCCGCAGGGGATCCTGCTGGTCCCGCCGCTGATGGCGCTGGGGTTCGTGTTCAGCATGATCCGGGAGTGGCGCGGCTCGATCATCGGGCCGATGGCGGCCCACGCCGTGCACAACGCGATCCTGGTGACGGTGCTGCTGACGGCGCTGTCCTGACTCACAGCCCGTAGAGCGGGCGGAGCTTCGATTCGAGATACCGCATCAGCGGCTCGTGCGACAGCGGCGCGCCGGTGAGACGCTCGGTGAGCTGGGCGGAGGTGAACCGCCGGCCGTGGCGGTGGATGTGCTCGCGCAGCCAATCCAGGAGCGGCGCGAACCGCCCGCGCGCAAAGCCCGCCTCGACCCCGGGGATCGCCCGCTGCGCCGTCTCCCACATCTGCGCCGCCAGCAGGCTGCCCAATGAATACGTCGCGAAGTACCCGATCGCCCCCATGGACCAGTGGATGTCCTGCAGGCACCCGCGCGCGTCGTCCGGGACAGACAGGCCCAGGTCCGCCTTGATCCGCGCGTTCCACCACCCCGGCACGTCCGCGACGGCCAGGTCCCCCGCGATCAGCAGGCGTTCCAGGTCGAACCGCATCATGACGTGCAGGTGGTACGTGGCCTCGTCGGCCTCGACGCGGATGAACGTGGGCTCGACGACGTTGACGCACCCGTAGAAGTCGTCCACGCCGAAGCGGGCCAGCCCGGGGCCCAGACGATCCTTGACGATCGGCGCCATCCACTCCCAGAACGGCCGGCTGCGCCCCACCTGGTTTTCCCACAGCCGCGACTGGCTCTCGTGCACACCCAGGCTGATGTACCGGCCCAGCGGCTGGCCCGGGAACTCGGCCTTGGGCAGGCCCTGCTCGTAGAGCGAGTGCCCCGTCTCGTGCAGCGTCGCCGCCAGCGAGTCCGTGAACCGGTCGTCGAAGTAGCGCGTGGTCATGCGCGTGTCGCCCGGCGCCAGGCCCTCGCTGAAGGGGTGCGTCGAGACGGCGAGCCGGCCGGCGGAAAAGTCGAAGCCCAGGGCCGCCGCCGCGTGCTTGTTCAGTTCGACCTGGGCCGCGCGGTCCACCTTCACCTCGTCCGGCGCCCGGCTGGGGCGCGTCGGCGCCGACGCGATCTCGGCGATCAACGGCGTCAGCGCCTCGCGCAGCGGCCCGAAGACGCGCTCCACGTCGGCGCTGGTGACGCCCGGCTCGTATTCGTCGAGCAGCGCGTCGTACAGGACGCCCCCCGCCGGGGCGCCGAGGCACTCGGCCTTGCGACGCGCCAGGCCGAACGACTTCTCCAGCCACGGCCGGAAGAGCGCGAAATCACTCGCCGACCGCGCCTCCTTCCAGACCTCCATCGCCCTGGACGCGGTCTCGGCGATCTCGGCGACGAGGTCCGCCGGCAGCCGGGTCGCCTTGTCGTAGTCCCGGCGGATCTCGCGGAGATTGGCCGCGACGGCGGCGTCGGCCGTCAGGTTCGCGTCCGCCTCGCACTCGGCGAGCAGGTCGCCCAGGCGCGGGCTGGTCAGACGCTCGTGCCCCAGGCGCGACAGCAGGGCCAACTCCTCGGCGCGGAACGCCGCCGCCTTGGGCGGCATGTCCGTCTCCTGATCCCACGAGCACAGCCGGGCGATGGAGTCGATCGTCCCGGCTTCTCGCAGCAGGGCGCACAGATCGGCGTAGGCGGCGCTGGTCGCGGCCGGGGCTTCGGTCGTCGGCATGGGGGTCTCTCCGTCGTCTCAGGTCGTCGACGGGGAGAGTCTATCGGGGTCCAGCGCGTCGCCCGCGCGCTCCAGATCCGCGGCGTTCTCGCCGAGCTGGAGGGTCAGGAGCGTCGCGTAGCGCCCGCCGCGGGCCCAGAGGTCCTCGTGCGGGCCGACCTCCACGACCCGGCCCCGGTCCAGGACCACGATGCGGTCGGCGTGGCGGATGGTGCTCAGGCGGTGGGCGATGACGAAGCTCGTCCGGCCGCGCAACAGCCGCGACAGGCTCGCCTGCACCTGCCGCTCGCTCTCGGAATCGAGGCTGCTGGTGGCCTCGTCGAGGATGAGGATGCGCGGGTCGGCGAGGACGGCCCGGGCGATCGCCAGCCGCTGCCGCTGCCCGCCCGAGACGCGCACGCCGCGCTCCCCGATCAGCGCGTCGTACCCGTCGTCAAACGATTCGATGAACGCGTGGGCGTCGGCGGCGCGGGCCGCGGCGACGATCTCGTCGCGCGACGCCTCGGGGCGCGCAAAGGCGATGTTCTCCGCGACGGTCCCGTCGAAGAGGAACACGTCCTGCTCGACCACGCCCAGCAGCCGGCGGTACGAGCCGAGGTCGATCTCGCGGAGGTCCACCCCGTCGAGCGTCACGCGCCCGGCGGTGGGGTCGTAGAACCGGGCGACGAGGTTGCACAGCGTGGTTTTGCCGGCGCCGGAGGACCCGACCAGCGCGATCGTCTCGCCGGGCCGGGCGTCCAGGCTGACCTCGGCGAGCACCGGCGGCG
The DNA here is from genome assembly GCA_003696725.1 of Planctomycetota bacterium. GTDB lineage: Bacteria > Planctomycetota > Phycisphaerae > Phycisphaerales > UBA1924 > J020. The sequence goes on from RFGI01000040.1 coordinate 7,108, forward strand.
TGTCGTCTGGAGCGCCCGGGTAGCGGAAGGTGACGCCCTCGAGCGTGACCCGGCCGCGCACCGACCCCCGGCCGACCCGACGGGCGCCGGCGTCGCGCACAAACTCCGTCGGCTCGGCGAGGAGGTCGAGCGTGCGGTCGAACCCGGCGAGGCTGTTCTGGATCTGCGTCGCGGTCGAGGCCAGGGTCTCCAGCGGCGCCAGCAGCATCACCAGGTATGTCGTGAACATGACCACGTCGCCGATGGTCAGCGTCCCGCGGATGACACCCAGCCCGCCGTAGACCAGCACCGCCGTGGACGCGACCGGGATCAAGAGGGCCCAGGCGATCTCGATCGCCCGTGAGCGCCACCACACCAGCGCCTCCTGCCGGGCCATCAGGTGCGTGTCGCGGACGAAACGGGCGGCCTCGCCCGCCTCGCGCGAGAAGGCGCGGACCACGCGCACGCCGGCGAAGACCTCTGTGGTCTGGGCGTCGATGCGCTGGCGGGTCGCGCGGATGTCGCGGTAGATCGGCCGGATGCGGTTGATCCACGTGCGGTGCGTGAACCAGATGATCGGCATGAGCGCCAGGGCGCCCAGCACCAGTCGCCAGTCCACGATAAAGAGGATCACGACCGTGCCGACGAGCTGAATGATCGCGCGCAGCGGGTTGTAGACGGCGCTAAAGAGCAGTTCGCCCGCGCCGGCGGCGTCCTCGCGCAGGAGGCTCGCCAGCCCGCCCGACCGGATCGTGTGCACGCGGTGCAGGGGCAGCCGAACGGCGTGCTCGAACGCCCGGCGGCGCAGCCGCGCCTGGAGCACCAGCCGCGTCCAGGTCATGAGCCAGCGGCCGAACGTCCCGACGACGACGGCGACGAGGGAGGCGGCCGTCATCGCCCCGCCCAGGATCCACAGCAGGGCCGCCGGATCGCGCGGCAGCCCCAGCCACGCCGGGACGCCCGCCGGCCCCGGGTTGTCGGTCAGGATGTAGTCGAACGCGAACTTGGTCGACGCGGGCAGGATCAGGCCGATCAGCGTGGCGACCGTCAGGGCGGCCAGAGCGACGCCGATCCGGCCGCGCAGCCCGGGCGTCAGCCGCCAGAGCTCGCCGATCAGGGCGCGCACCGACCGGACCCGCCGGGCGCGCGGGCCGGCGCGGTCGCCCGGCTCGGGCAGGGCCGTCGCGTCGGGATGGCTGGCCCGGCGCCGGCGGTACTCGGCGAATCGGGCCCGGCTGGGCCGGCGGCTCTCGTGACGCATGAGCCCCGATCCTAGCGCGGCCCGCACGCAGGCGGCCGGCGGCGGGCTCAGGGCGTCGGCGGGGGCTTGTCGTCGGCGAGCCACAGGAACGCCAGCGACGAGCGCATCCTCGGGGGCAACAGCGCCCGCGCCAACCCCCGCACGATCGACCGGCCCGCGACCACGCCCGCCGCGAGCCCCAGGTACGCCGCCGCGTCGGCCAGCGCGAACAGCGCCGGGCCCAGTGTGACGCGCGCCAGCGTCGAGGCGCTCGCCGTCATCGAGTGCGCGACCTCGGACGCCAGGGAAGACTGCACGACGGTCTGCACGGTCGCCGCGATCGCGACGGGCAGGAGCGCCAGGACCACGGCCCGCCGCCGACGCGCGTGCAAAAGCGCAACCGACCCCGCCACACCCGCCACCGAGCCCGCGATGAACAGGCCCATCCAGAACCCGACAACATCGGACGCGACCCGCCGGCGGAAGCCGCCCGCCTGCTCGAGGATCGCCCACGGGTTCTGCGCCCGCCACCACGAGAGCTCGATGATGGAGTTCCAGCGGTTGATGTTCCCGCCGAAACCCCCGCCGGCGTTGGATGCCCCGCTGCTCGCGCTGACCGGGCTTGCGAGCACGATCGCGTCGGCGAAATGATCCGAGCCGACCTCGACCGTCGCCATCGACAACCCGAAGACCATCATCCCGAAGCCGAACGCGCCGCCCAGCAGGACAAGGAGCCACAGCGCCGCGGCCAGCGACGCCCAGCGGTTGGCCCACTTGCCCAGCAGCGGGTACTCCTGCAGCGCCGCGACCACGCCGCACTCTGGGCACCGCGCGATCAGGAGCCCGTAGGTCGGTTCCTTCACGATCGGCTGGCCGGTGAGGTTGAACCCGCAGCCGACGCACAGGCGATCGCCGACGATGGTCGAGACGCGCCGGGTGGCGGCTGAGGCCTCATCCTCGGTGGGCTTGGCGTCGTTCTCGATCGTCATAGCCCGCCCCGCTCGAGACGCAGCCGCGTCCGCCGGGCGCGCCACCGCCGCCGGCGCTGCCAGTCCGCCGCGGCGCGGACGCCCCACCCCGCGGGGAGGGCCATGGTCGCGATCAACCCAGCCGCCAGCGCCACCCGCGCCGCCGACCACCACTGCCCCGCCGACGGCCCCCAATAGGGCTCGAACCGACCGGCCGCTCGCGCCACCGGCGCCCACACGCACCACGCCCCCGCGTCGGCGCCGACCGCGATCATCAGCAGCGCGGGCCAGATCACCGCCGGCGCCCACCGGCGCCAGTGCGGCAGGGTCGAGCCCAGCCACACCCCGCTCACCACCGAAGCCACCAGCCACACGGCCACCGCGAACGGATGCTCGGCGCGGGTGAGCACCGCCGACCCGGCGTCCGGCCGGAACGCCCCCGCGATCCACGCCAGTTGGCCCGTCCCGGCCTCGGCGGCGCGGTCGGCCATCCCGCGCGACAACCCCGCGATGGTCCACACCAGAGCCACCGCCGCGGTGCTCTGCCCGATGAGGGTCCCGGCCGCCCGACGGACGCCCATCGCGCGCCGCCAGCCGGTGACCAGCGGGTGCCGACGCCGCACCCACGCCCACCCGCACCCCGGACACCGAACGATCGGAAGCCCCAGACCCGCGTCCCGGCGCGGTCGCGACCGCGCCAGGTCCAGCCCGCATCGGAGGCACACGTGAGAGATGGCCACGGGGTGGTGTTCGAAACCGGCGACGATCCGTTTCAGACGCCCGGCCCGGCCGGCGCGGGCTGAGCGGGTTCGGGGCTCGGGCCGATCTCGCCGGCGTCCGGCGGCGCGAGGTCGTACACGTCCGCCCGGCGCGTGCTGAGCCGTTCGATGGTGGGATCGAAGACCCGGAACGCGAACGGCGCCAGCCGCTCGTTCTCCGCGCGGACGAGCTCCTCGACCTCCTCGGGCGATCGCATGAGCGAGGCGCCCGCCGCCGACCCATCCTCGGAACTCCCGGCGCTGTCGGCGGGTTCATCGGCCACGGGCTCGCGCTGGCCGACGGACGCCTCGAACCGGGCCCAGGTCTGCCCTTCGTAGTCGAAGAGGCGCGCCGTCATGACGAAGCCGTCGAAGGTCCGAGCCGTCCCGACGGGCCCCGGCGTCATCTTGGACTCGTCGAACCCGGCGATCGGGCGGACCTCCTCCAGACCGATGTAGATGAACGTCCCGCCGATGATGTTGACCTCGGACTCGTCCTTGACCACGGCGCCGGGGGGCAGGTCCGCGAGCGTGAAGAAGCGCGTGTCCGGGGTCTGCCGCACCAACCGAAGCGTCTCGCCGTCGGGGTGGGTGATGGTCACCTCGTGGGTCAGGGCGCGGGGGATGGAGAGCACCTGCTTGTCGATCCAATCCTTGGGCGTGCCGGCGACCTCGGCCCGGCCCTCGACGTAGAGCACGCGCGGGTCGCCGGTGAGCCGGACGTAGCGGCGCGCCTGATTGGGCGTCACGTTCTCGATCCCGCCGAGAATGATGGAGACCAGCCGATCGCCCGCCTCGTCGGTCATCTCGATCAGGATGGCCGGCGAGTCCTCCCCGGGGTCCTGCACATTGAGCCGGCTGTAGTTCTCCGGCTTGCTGGTTTTTCCCTCCAGGACCTTGAGATCGCTGAGCGTCAGCACCGCCGCCCGGAGGTAGTCCGTGCGGGCGGGGTACCCGCCGTACTCGTCCACCCGCCAGACGCCCCGGTCGTCCTTGCGGATGTTGAACTCCCCCTCGGGCCCGACCAGGCGGATGTGGGCGAGGGTGTCGACGCGGTCGATCAACCCGGGGTACAGCAGCTCCGGGATGTCCGGGCGGAGACGCTCGGCTCGGGAGAGGTACACACCGGCGCCGGCGAAGAGGAGCACCAACGCCGCGATCGCGAGAACGGCCAGGGTTCGTGTGCTCATGGGTCTGTGCGTGCGAGGGTCAGTGATGAGCCATGGCCCGGCGGTCGGCGCGGCGACGGGCGCTGCGGTACAGCCCGAGCCCCAGCGCCACCACGGCGATGATCGCCGGCGCCAGCCCGATGTTGATGATCTTGAGCGTCGTCCCGAGACGCTCCACGTCCCGGCGGAGGTTCAGCTGCACGTCGCGCAGCTCCTTGCGGGCGTCGAGCAGGCGCCCGTTGAGCGAAGCGATCTCCCGGCGGACCTCCGGGTCGACCACGTCGGTCGAGTCCGGCCGCTCGAACCGGATCTGCTGGATCCGGGCCTCGGTCTGGCGGATCTCGTCCTCCAGCTCCAGCTCGCGGGCGCGGAACCGGGCCTCGGCGTCGGCGCGGAGCGCCTCGACGCGTTCGAACGGGCGGGCGAACTCCCCGCGGGCGCGCAGGCCGATCAGCGCGCTGGACCCGGCGAGCTGGTCCAGCCCGTTGATGACGAAGTCGCCGTTGTCCGCGATTTTGTTGATCGCGCCGAACGCGTTCTGCGACAGCCAGAACCGGTCGGCCAGCAGGTCCGTGTCGGCGACCACGATGACGTTGATCGGCTCGATCGAGCGGTCCAGGTGCGCCTCGGCGGACAGGTTGGATCCCTCGGGCGGGCCCGCAGGGAAGGCCGACGACGCCGGCCCCGTCACTATCGCCGCGACGGTGAGCTCCTCGCCCTGCGGCTCGAACTGGGTCATCAGACGCTTGGGATCGGGCATCGCGCGCGACGCGACCGTGTCCATCCGCATCGACTGCGCGCTGGTCCACGCCAGCCGGGTGAACGTCGTCGTGGCGCCGTCGGCCGCGTCGAGCACGCCGGCGTTCGCGAGCGCCAGCTTGCGCAGCCGGCCCGTGACCGGGTGCTCCCGGTTGAGGTTGTCCTCGCCCAACCCGAGCCAGACAACGTAGTTCATGGGCTCGCGCCGGCCCGGCGCCACCATGTACAGCACGTTCTGGGCGTTGAAGGCGTCGGCGGCGACCACGTCAGGGGTGTACGACACGCCCCACGCCGACAGCAGCCCCGGCAGGTCCGACGCGGTGTCGTGCGTCATCACCGCGAACTGGTCGCTGGGGTCCTCGGGCAGGTCGGACTCCGAATGCGGGTCGACGAAGACCATGACCTTCCCGCCGCTGAGGACGTACTGATCGATCGCGTAGCGGACCGGCTCGGGCAGGTCCTTGGGGTGGATGATCGCCAGGACGTCCAGGTCCTCCGGCAGGCGCGCCGTCTCCGGGCTGATCCTTTTGACGTCGAAGAGCGCGCCCATCTCGCGGGCGATCTGCCACGCCGGGGCGTCGGCCTGCTGCGGGTTGTCCTCCGCGACCACGCCCCCGATCTCCAGGCTGGTGATCACGCCCAGGACCCGCTTCTCCGGGTTCGACAGCAGGTAGAGCATCCGGCTGATCTCGTACTCCAGGAATCGCTCCTGCTGCGGATCGAAGAACGGGATCACCGACCGGTCGCTGACGCTGTTGGCGGCGGCGAGCCCGAAGTACAGCCGCTCGCCCCCGTCGCCCACGGGGACGCCCTGCAAGCCCAGCTGCACGGCGAGGTCCTCCAGGTCGGAGAACGGCTCGGGGTCGCGAAGCCGCAGGATGATCTTCCCGTCGGCCAGCCGCTCGTACTCCTCCAGCAGCTCGCGCACCCGCTTGCCGTACGCTTGCAGCGCCGGCCGGCCCGCGGCGAGCTTGGACGAGAAATAGAAGTCCAGTGTGATCGGCTCGTCGATCGCGGCGATGATCTCGCGCGTGCCGTCCGAGAGGGTGTAGAGCCCGGCTTCGGTGAAATCGACCTTCGCGGACCGCAGCGCCGCCCCCGCCAGGAGGTTGATGGCGACGAACAGGGCCGCGAAGATCAGCAACCCCGCCGCGAGCGTCGTGCGTCTGGTCATGGGCGCTACTCCCGCACCGGCCGCGTCAGGCGACCTTCCGCTGCTCGATGATCAGCACGTTCGCCGCCAGGGCCGCCCCGGCCAGCGACGCGAAGAACACCAGGTCCCGGACGTCGATCACGCCCTTGGTGATCGCGTCGAAGTGGGCGAGGAACGAGAAACTCGTCACCGTGTCGATGACGATGTCCGGCGCCCAGCCCGAGAAGAAGTCCGTCACCGCGGGCAGCCCCGCGGCCAGGAACAGGAAGCAGATCACCACGCTCACCACGAACGCGATGACCTGGCTCTTGGTCGCCGCCGACACGCACGCCCCGATCGCCAGGAACGCCCCGGCCATCAGGAAGCTGCCCACGTACGACGCCAGGATCACGCCGTTGTCCGGCTCGCCCAGCCAGTTGACGGTGATCCAGACGGGGACCGTCAGGGCCAGCGCGATCCCCGCGAAGATCCACGCCGCCAGGTACTTGCCCAGCGCCGCGGACCATGTGGAGATCGGCAGCGTCAGCAGCAGCTCCACCGTCCCCACGCGCCGCTCCTCGGCCCACAGCCGCATCGAGATCGCGGGGATCAGGAACAGATACATCCACGGGTGGAAGCTGAAGAACGGCTCGAGATCCGCCAGCCCGCGCTCGTAGAACCCGCCGATGTTGAACGTGAACACGCCGTTCATCGCCAGGAAGATCACGATGAACACGTACGCCACGGGCGTGATGAAATAGCTCACCAGCTCCCGCTTGATGACCGCGACAAGCCCCCTCACGACCGGCTCCCCGCCGACGGGCTCATCGTCAGATCCCGGAACACGTCGTCGAGCCGCCCCGGTTCGACGACCAGCTCCTCCACCGCCCAGCCCTTGGCCCGCACGCGGCCGGCGACGTCGCCGGCGATCACCGCCCCGGGCTTGGCCAGCACCAGGCACCGCGCCACGCCGTTGGCCGACGCCTCGCGCTCGACGCCCGCCACCGTCGCGATCTGTTTGAGCTCCGACTCGACGGCGTCCGCCGAGGCCCGCACACGCAGCCGGACGGCGTTGTGCCGCACCGACCGCGCCTGCAGCTCCGCCGGGGTCCCGTCGGCGACGATCCGCCCGCGCGCGATCACGATCGCCCGCGTGCACACCGCGTCGACCTCCTCCAGGATGTGCGTGGAGAGGATGATGGCCTTCTCCTGGGCCATCTCGTTGATCAGCCGGCGCACGTCGTGCTTCTGGTTCGGGTCCAGACCGTCGGTCGGCTCATCCAAGAGCAACACCGGCGGGTCGTGCAGGATCGCCTGCCCCAGCCCCACACGACGCTTGTACCCCTTCGAGAGCGTCTCGATCGGCTGACGCATCACGCCCTCGAGTTTGACGAGCGACTTGACGCGGTCGATCGCCGACGCCCTTCTGGGCCGCGGGATGCCGCGCACCTGGGCGATGAACTTGTACAGACCCTCCGGCGTCATGTCGCCGTACAGCGGCGCCCCCTCGGGCAGGTACCCGAGGCTCGCCTTGACCGCGATCGGATCCTTCAGGACGTCGTGGCCGCAGACCACGGCCGTCCCCGCCGTCGGGGGCAAGAAACCCGTGACCATTTTCATGGTCGTCGATTTGCCGGCGCCGTTGGGCCCCAGGAATCCCAGCACCTCGCCCTTGGGCGTGTCGAACGAGACCCCGTCCACTGCGACAATCGGGCCGAACTCCTTGCGAAGGTTCTTGATCTGGATCATCGCCGACATCCGGCTCTACACCCTCCGGGCCTGGGACCCGCCGGTCGCGCCTTGGTCACGCCTCTCACCGCCACGCCGGGCCCGCCGGCGGGCTCGCCGGACCGTTCATACGGCCGGTGTACGCCTCGGGATCGCCCAACCGGGCCACCAATGAGCCCCGACGCGCCCGGGCGTCGCGGCCGGCAAAGTACACTCTACCCCCCATGGGACGCAATGTTCCTACCCCCCCGGCCGCCCCCATCCCGCCTGACGACGCCGCCCGTGATGTGCTCCGCCTGACGCTCATCCCGGGGCTCGGCCCGGTCCGCATCGCCCGCCTGATCGAGGCGTTCGGCTCAGCCGGCCGCGTCCTAGGCGCCTCCGAATCCGCCCTGACCCGCGTCCGCGGCGTCGGCCGGCAGACCGCCCAGACCATCGCCCGCCAGCGCGACGCCACCGCCGACCGCGTCGAGCGGGAGCTCGATCTGGCCCGGTCCCTCGGCGTGCGGCTGCTCGCGCTCGGTGATCGGGCCTACCCCCCGCTGCTCGCCGCCATCCCCAACCCGCCGCCCATCCTCTATGTCCGCGGCGAGATCGACCAGGCTCAAGACCGATTCCCCGTCGCCATCGTGGGGTCGCGCGGGTGCTCGGCGTACGGCGTCGAGCAGGCCGAACGATTCGCGGGCTGGCTCGCCTCGGCGGGGCTGACGGTGGTCTCGGGCGGCGCTCGCGGCGTCGACACCGCCGCCCACCGCGCCGCGGTTCGCCTGGGCGGACGAACCATCGCCGTCCTCGGCAGCGGGCTGGCCGAGCCCTACCCCCCGGAGAACCGGCCGTTCTTTGACGAGGTCGCCTCGGGTCGCGGCGCCGTGGTCAGCGAACTGCCCCTCACGACGCCCCCGGCGGCGGAAAACTTCCCGATGCGCAACCGCATCATCTCCGGCCTGTCGCTGGGGGTGCTGATCGTCGAGGCGGCCGTCGGCTCCGGCGCCCTCATCACCGCCCGCCACGCCACCGAGGACCACGGCCGGGAGGTCATGGCGCTGCCCGGCCGCGTCGACTCCCCGGCCTCGGCCGGCGCCAACGACCTGCTCAAACGCGGGGGCGCCCACCTGGTCACCGACCCCAAGGACGTGCTCGACCTCCTCGAATCCCCCGCCCGACATCTGCACGCCGGGGTCCACGCGGCGCGGTACGCCGACCCCGCCCGCGCCCGTCCCGAGCCCGGCGACGATCCCGATGCACCCGGCGACCACGACGGGCTCGACGCCCTGCTGACCGATCAGCAACGGGCGATCGTCGCCGCCCTCGACCGGCCGATGGTGCTGGACGAACTCGCCCGCCGACTGGGCCTCCCGGCCGAGCGGCTGCTCACCGAGGTGACGGTGCTCGAGATCCGCGGCCGAGTGGCCCGCGTCGGCTCGACGCTGACCCGCCGGGATGGCTGAGTCGGGACCCCGCGGCCGGCCTCCGGGACACGCCCAAGCCGGGCTGCGATCAGCACTCCGATCAATCTCGAACAAAGTGAGACCTTCGCCCTTGATGTACGGGTTTCGATCGGCTACCTTGACCCGAACAAACCATCCGACGTTTTCTACAGCCACTCACCGGGACCGGTCGATCGTGTGCAACCGGATCGACGGAGATCCAACATGTCGGGGATCGGCATGTCTCGCGCACAACCTGTCGGGTTCGGTCGGGTGGAAACCGGCTGAGCCTCGGCGGGTTCGCGGAGCGACCGCGTCGAACATCCAGGCGGACGGATCCAGAACGGGGGTCGGGGCGGAGCCGACCGATCCTCGCCGGTTTCGGTGAACCGCGCCGCGCTTGCGCTCGGATGCTGTGCGGGCCGACGCGCCTCGGCGGCGCGGGCCGACAGCCACCCGGAACGGTGGATCCAAACGCCGGCACGCCACGGAAGGTGACAGGCATGCGGCTCAGCCAACTCGCACCCCCTCGGACCCCCGCGCGCGACGCCGCCGTGCTCCGGCTGGGGCCCGGCGGGGACTTCACGGCCACGTACCGCGGCGCCGGCGGGCGTCTGATCCGCGACGATCGGCCCCCCTCTTCCCCGGCGCGCCGACGCCAGGCCGACGAGTGGGACCGCCAGGCCCACGGCGACGACCTGCGCCTGCTGCGCCTCGTCGGCGTCTACGCCGCCCTGGACGCCGCGATCCGCGACGCCCGAGCCCGACTGGGCCAGTGGGCCCCCATCCCGCGCCCCGACCCGGCGCCCGCCCGACACGCTTCGGAGACCGCCCAGCATGAACCTTACGCCCAAGCAACTGACCATCGTCAAACTCATCCGCGACTGCCGGCTCCGACATGGCTATTCCCCGACCATGCAGGAGATCGCCGACGAGCTCGGCATCTCCAAGGTGACCGCCTTCGAGCACGTCGAAACCCTGGTCAAGCGCGGCGTGCTCGAACGCCAGCGCAACAGGGCGCGCTCTTTGACGATCGCCCCGGGCGTCCCGCTGCCTGACGAAGAACGCCCCCTGCGCTACCCCCTCGTCGGCCGCATCGCCGCCGGCGTGCCCATTGAGAAACTCGAGGACCGCGACGAGCTCGACGTCGCCGACCTCCTCGGCCCCAGGCCCGGCCGCAACGCCCCCACCTTCGCCCTCCGCGTCGAGGGCGAGTCCATGCGCGACGAGGGCATCCTCGAGGGCGACTACGTCATCGTCGAACGCACCGAGACCGCCCGCAACGGCGACCGCGTCGTCGCCCTCCTGCCCGACGGCTCAACCACCCTCAAGACCTTCTACAAAGAAAAAGACCACATCCGCCTCCAGCCGGCCAACCCCGCCTTCGAGCCCATCCGCGTCAAAGCCTGCACCGTCCAGGGCGTCGTCCGCGGCGTCCTCCGGCGGTACTGACAGACCTCAATCCGGTAATCTCTTGCTTGGAAGCCCCACTCTCATTACCATAAGCCTTATCTCTGGATGGCCGTTGCTCGGTCAGCCTCCCAATACCACGGAGAACACGCATGCCCTCGCCTCGATGCGGACATGACTGTCAAGTGAACCGCGACCAAACGATTGGCGCGTTCGACGAGATCCCCCCCCCTCCCCGCGAAGGGGCGACAAACGGTCATTGTTGCACTAGGCGCGATCGTATGTTCCGGCGCGTCCGCCGCCTCCGATCGAGCGCTCGCCCAAGCCACAGCGACCAAGAAAGCCCAAACCGCTTTTCGATGGCATCGTCTCGCAGGTGCTGTTGGAACGGGCATCGCTAGCGGCGGGGTAACCGGTTTTGTAGGCGGCTATGCCTCAGGGGGACCTGCGGGGGCTGTCGCGGGGGCCCTTGGGGGCGAGATCGCCGGCGGGATCATCGGTGCGGGAGCCAATCTGTGGGATCAGCTCGTGAGAGCGCCAGCCGATTTCAGAGCGATGGTCGATATGTTCAAGCAGGCGGTTCATGGCGAACTCCCTGCCGGAACCGCCTCGCTCCCCAACGGCCTTGAGGCCGCAGGCACTGCGTGGCAGTCCGCGGTGCAGGCGTGGGGCGCGTTCGTCACCGGCGTGGTGAACCCCCTGATCAAACAGGCTCAGAACCGCTGGATGATCGGCGGCTGCTGCGAATTCGATCCGGATTGCACGAGCCCGTGACCGCCGTGGCGCGACACACGATCCCATTCTGCCCTCTCGATGTTGAGCCCCGCCCGCGCGCCTCACGACGGCTCTTGCGCTATAACATCGTCTTCGTCGTGACCGTTGTGTTGAATATGCTGCTTCCTTCGTTGTCCTACACTTTGTGGAGTCTTGGCGCGCGCCCGTACGACGCCGTCGTCACGCCGGTTCTCCTTCTTATCGTGCAGATTGTGAGCTTTCGCGCCGCCAGGGTGCTCACGATCGAAGGTGCGCCGCTCGCGAGAGCGACGCTCGAGCACATGCGTCGAAGCACATTCTGTGCTCATTGCGGCGCCCTATATGACATCGACCACATATCGATAGCGTGCCCGAATTGCGATTCAGACCTGAGATCGCGCCGCGCTGTCTATTATTATTCATCGTCCGATCACGGTTCTCCGATGTCCCTGCTGAGCATCTACTTCGCCCGCTGGTTCATACAGAATTTGAGCCTCCTCGTCTGGTTTGCTGTCGGGTTCGCTGCGTACTGGTTGGGCTGGCTCCGTTACGCGCAATTCCTCGATGACGCCGGGTACGGCATCCCGATGCCGCTGTGAACGTGCGGCCCCAGCGCGGTAGGTTCACGAGCCATGAGTCACCAAGCACACAAACTCGCTGATCGTTGCGCTCTCGTCACCGGCGCCAGCGCCGGGATCGGGCGGGCCACGGCGCTGCGTCTGGCGTCGCTGGGCGCGCGTGTCGTCGTCAACGCCCGGCGGGCGGACCGCCTGCACGACCTCGTCACCGAGATCGAGGCCGCCGGCGGGCGGGCCGTCGCCGTCGCGGGGGACTGCGCCGACGGGGCCGTCGTCGAGGCGATGCTCGACGCGGCCGGGGCCCTCGCCGATGACGGGCGGGACGCCCGCGCCACCGGACCCGCCCCCCCTCTCCCCCCGGGAGAGGGACGGGGTGAGGGGTGTGACTTACAAGGGCAAGACACCCCCGATCTCGTCGTCATCAACGCGGGGCGCGGGCTCGCGGGCAGCGCCCTGACCTCGGACCCTGCCCAGTGGGACGAGATGATCCGCACGAATCTCACGGCCGCGGCGATGCTGCTGCGCAGGAGCGCCCAACGCATGCTCGCCGCGGGGGGCGCGCTGGATCGGCCGCGCGACATCGTCGTCATCGGGTCCAACGTGGGCAAGCACGTCTCGCCGTTCTCCTCGATGTACGGCTCGACGAAGTTCGCCGTCGGGGCGCTGGCCGAGGCCGCCCGCCGCGAGCTCGGCCCGCAAGGCATCCGCGTGTCGCTCGTCTGCCCGGGCATCGTCACCACGGAGTTCCAGCGCGTCGCCGGGTACACGGACGAGTTGCAGCGGTCCTTCCGCGAGAAGTTCGCCCCGCTCCTTGAGGCCGACGACGTGGCGCGGGTCGTCGCGTTCATCGCCCAACAGCCGGCGCACGTGCACGTCAACGACGTGGTGCTCCGCCCGACCCGGCAGGACTACCCGTAAGCGCCGGCGGGCGCCGGCCCGGTCCCGAGGCGCACGCCGCGGATGAAGTCCGCCACGGCGCGGACGCACTGCGGGCGGAACCGCGCGTCGGTCCAGAGGTCGTTGTGGTCGGCGCCCTCGATCGCGATCAGCACGCCGGCCGGCGCCGCTTTGGCGATCGCCCGGCCGTCGTCGATCGGGCACACCGCGTCGGCCGTCCCGTGCAGGACCAGCAGCGGGCAGCGCAGCCGGGCCGCGTGCTCGGCCCGGTCGAACCCGCGCCACGCCGGGCCCACACCCAGCGTCGTCCCGAGGATCGCGAACGCCGCGGGGCCGTTCGGCGTCCACGGCATGCCCGCCAATCGCACCACGTTTCGCGCGGGCGTCGTCGGCAGGCGGTAGGGCGCCTCGGCGATGACGGCGAGGACCGACGCATCGTCCGCCCGGCTCGCGGCGCCGACGATCGCCGCCCCTGCCCCGAGCGACCAGCCAAACAGAATCACGCCACGATCGCGCGCGTCATCCGTCAAGGATTCGATGAGCGCGCCCAGCGCGAGGTGCTCGCGCGTGCCCAGATCGCAGCGCCCCGGCGCCTCGCCCTGGCCCGGCGGGTCCCACGCCAGGACGCGCGAGCAGACCGGCGCCAGGGCGTCCAGTCGCGGCAGCGCCCCGATCCGGGAGTCGCCCCACCCGGGCGTGCAGATCGCGACCGGCCCGGCAGGGTCGTCGCCGGCGATGTCCCACACCGGCAGCTCCAGCGCCCGCCCGCCGAGCGTCACGCCCAGCGACCACGACCGGAACTGGCGAGGCGTGGGCAGCTCCGAGGGGTCGCCCGGCTGGCCCCGCGCCACCGCCGACGCGTACGTCCGCCGGGGCGGGCGCCTCAGCCGGCGGATCGTCCACAGCGTCATCGCCGCCAGGAGGACGACCAGCCCGGCCAACAGGATGACCACGAACCCGAGCACAGCCCGATGGTATTCGGAATCCCGTCGGCGCCCTTGCGTGCGGCGTCGCTCAGCCGCCGAAGAGCGCCGCGAGGTCGTTGAACGTGACCAGCGCGAACACGCCGACGATCAGCGCCAGCCCGACCATCGTCGCCGCCCCCTGCACCGCGGGCGAGACGGGCCGGCCTGTGATCCTCTCGATCAGCAGCAGCACGAAGAGCCCGCCGTCGGCGATCGGGATCGGCAGGAAGTTGATCACGGCCAGGTTCACGCTGATGAGCCCGAGGAAAAAGAGCAGGTCCATCAGGCCGCGCTCGGCGACCTGTGTCCCGAGGTGCGCGATCCCCACCGGGCCCTTGAGCTGGTCCACCCGCACCGTGCCCTGCGCCAGGCGCAGGAACGTGAGGTACGTCTTGACCATCATGCGGTGCGTGTCGTGCACGCCCCAGGCGATCGCGCGGATCGGGCTGCTCGTCTGGATCAGGTGCTCCTCGATCTCGAAGAGCGCGAGGGACACGGGGCTGCGCCAGCCCAGTTCGTGCAGGGCGCGCACTTCCTCGGCGGTGAGCGTCCAGACGCGGTCCTCGCGCGCGATCTCGCCGCCCGCCGACGCCAGCGGCAGCCGCGCCGTGATGGGCACGTCCGCGCCCTGACCGGCGGCGCGCGCGTCGGCCGTCGCGTCCCGCAGCGACGCCCG
>RFGI01000212.1 GCA_003696725.1 Planctomycetota bacterium
CTTCTTCGTCGCGGCTTTCTTGCGTGCGCCAGGCTTTTTCTTGGCCATCGGCGGGCACGGTATCGCGCCCGCGCGACGGCCGCCAACCTTACGCGGCGCGACGGGCGGTGTAGGCGAGGGCGACGGCGTAGCCCGCGCCGTTGGGCCGGCAGCGCACGACGACGCCCTCGCGCCAGGCGCCGGCGACGGGGCAGGTGCGCACGCGCAGCCGGGCGCCGGGGGGCAGGGGCTCGTCGGCGGTGGCGGCGATCCCGCCCTCGCTCTCGTCCAGGAGGCGCAGGGCGATCGCGGCGGGGGGCGCCAGCCCGTCGCAGCGGACCGCGTCGAGCGTGCCGATCGCGGGGCGGCGCTCGAACGCCCGGCGCTCGAAGCGCAGGGGGCTCGGGTCGGTCCGGCCGGCGGCGGGCTCGATCAGGGGCTCGGTCTGGCGGGCGGCGACGCTCATCGCTGCCCGCTGCTATCGGGCGTCGCGTGGGGCGACTTCACCGAATCCGGCGGGCGATGCGGAAGGCCAGCTCCATCGACTGCTGGTAGTTGAGCCGGGGGTCGCACAGGGAGGTGTAGTTGCGGGCCAGGTCCGCCTCGGTGGGGCCGGCGGCGCCCCCGACGCACTCGGTGACGTCCTCGCCGGTGAGTTCGAAGTGGACGCCCCCCAGGCGCGTCCCGAGCCGGGCGTGGGCGTCGAAGGAGCGTTCGAGCTCCTCGAGGATGGCGTCGAAGGAGCGGGTCTTGACGCCCGAGGCCGTGGTGACCGTGTTGCCGTGCATGGGGTCGGCCATCCACAGGACGCGGGCGCCGGCGTCTGTGACGGCGTTGACGATCCCGGGCAGGGCCTCTTCGACCCGGCCCGCCCCGAGCCGGAGGATCAGGGTCAGCCGGCCGGGCTCGTTGTCCGGGTTGAGGACGCGGGTCAGGCGCACGACGTCGGCGGGGTCGGCGTCGGGCCCGATCTTGACCCCGATGGGGTTGCGCACCCCGCGGAGCAGCTCGACGTGGGCGCCGCCCGGGTCGCGCGAGCGCTCCCCGATCCACGGCATGTGGGCGGTCAGGAGGTAGTGCCCAGGCCGGCGGGGGACGGCCCGGGTCTGGGCGGACTCGTAGTAGAGGTTGAGCGCCTCGTGGCTGGTGAAGAACTCGACGCGGGTGAGGTCGTCGATGCTGGTCTCGCCGAGCGCCTCCATGAAGCGCAGGGCGCCGGCGAGGCTGTCGCGGGCGGCGAGGTACTCGGCGCGGACCTCGTCGCGCAGGCCCGCGTGGTCCATGAAGGCCAGCTCCCAGTTCTCCGGGTGGTGCAGGTCGGCAAAGCCGCCCTCGACGAGCGAGCGGACGAAGTTGAGCGTCATCGCGGCGTGGTGGTAGCCGGCGAGCATCAGGCCCGGGTCCGGGGCGCGGGCGTCGGGGTCGAACTCGGCGTGGTTGAGCCCGTCGCCGTAGTAGGACGGGAGGGTGAGCGGCTCGCCCGAAGCGCCCGGGCGGGTCTCGGTGGGGCTCGAGCGGGGCTTGGCGTACTGCCCGGCGAAGCGGCCCACGCGCACCACGGGCTTGTGCGCCCCGTGCACCAGCACCAGGGACATCTGGAGGAGGATCTTGAGCTTGGTGGTGATGGCCCGGGGGGTGCAGTCGGCCAGGCGCTCGGCGCAGTCCCCGCCCTGGAGCACGAAGCGCCGGCCGTCTTGGGCCTCGGCCAGGAGGGCCCGCAGCCGCTCGATCTCCCAGCTGGTGACCAGGGGCGGCAGGCCTCGCAGCCGGCCGACGACCTCGGCGGCGGCGGCCTCGTCCGGGTACGCGGGCATCGGCCCCGTGGGCTTCGTCCGCCAGGACTCGATGGACCAGGTGTCGCCGGGCATGCCGATGGTGCGCCTCGCTGGGTGGGGCGCAGCCGGTGCGCCCGCCGGTGGGAACCTTACGACATGGGCGGCCGGCGTCGAGCCCGGCCCGGCGGCGGGACGGCCCCCCGGGCGTCCCATAACCGCCGGGCGACGGGGAAAAGTGAGGTTTTTTGTGTGCGCCAGCGCACATCACTTCAGCCCGCCGGGGCGTCCGTCCGATCGCTGCCCCCGTTGGAGGACCCGCCGGCGACGCCCGGCGCGGGCCTGGAACCCAGGCAAGGGTGGGCCGACCGCGCATCGATGGGCGGGCCACCGTCATCACCGGGCCGAGCCGGGCCACTCTCGCCCGCCGCCCCTTCGGAGTCATCGCGATGCCCACCAGGAGACCCACCTCGCGGACCACCGGCCGCACGCGCCGGACCTCGACGCCCAAGCGCAAGACCGTGCGCCACGGCGCCAGCACCCGCAAGAACACCAAGAGCGCCTCGCGCTCCACTCCCAAGCGCAAGACCACGGCCCGCAAGCCGGCCCGCAAGCGTTCAACCGCCAAGCGCGCCACGACCCGCAAGCCCGCCGCCAAGCGCGCCACCGCGCGCAAGACCACGGCCCGCAAGCCGACTCGCAAGAGCACGGCCCGTAAGCGCACCACGACGCGCAAGCCCGCCGCCAAGCGCTCGACCGCCCGCAAGACCACGGCCCGCAAGCCCGCCGCCAAGCGCGCCACGACCCGCAAGCCCGCCGCCAAGCGCTCGAC